>CAYJNT010000041.1:0-18873 GCA_964370945.1 uncultured Hyphomicrobiales bacterium
AGATGGCGATCCCGCCTGGATTCGAACCAGGGACCCTCAGCTTAGAAGGCTGATGCTCTATCCAACTGAGCTACGGGATCGGCGCCGGTATTCTAGACGAAAATTTGCGTCGAAAAGTGTAGGGCGGCGCAGTCTGTTACAAGGTCAATTTTCGTCAATTATTTCATCGTCATATGACGCTTTAGTTAATGTGATTTTTGAGCGATTTAAAGTACCTTTCCATCGCGTATCGTCAAGGCTTTGAAAACCTGAAGATACCGCGTCCCGCACTGGCGCGCCGCGGGACCGGCTGTCGGTCGTCAATATTTCTGTCCAGGCGGGTTCCCGGTCACGACCTCGACACGATTCCTCATTGACCTGATGATGGTGGAAGCCCCTCGTTTGGGCAGGAGGAATTTCCCGATGTTCGCGCTCACCCGCGCCGGCCTTCTTGCCGCGCTCGTCGCTTTCGCATGTCTGGGTGTCGTCGCCGCGCCCGCCGGCGCGCAAACCCCGCAAAAGGCCTTCGAACGCGAGGACCTTGCCGACGCCGCGATCCGGCTCGAGGCCCAGATCAAGGCCGACGCCGGTCTGGTGCAGAAACCGGCCCCGCAATTGCGCCGGGAGGCCGAAGCCGCCTTCCAGAAGAACGATTTCCGTGGCGGCCTGCAAATGCTCGGGCAGGTGATCGCGAGCGCGCCGGAAGATGCCGGCACCTGGCTGCGTCTTGCCCGCGCGGTGATGCTGATCCGCCCGAACGACGACCGCGAGCGCACGCTGCTGTTCGAGCGCGCGGCCACCGCCGCCTATATCGCCTATCGTCGCACGGCAGACCGCAACGAGGAGGCCGATGCGCTGGTCATCCTCGGCAAATCCTTCAGCGAGCGCAAAGTGTGGCGGCCCGCGCTCAACGCGCTGCGGCTGGCGCTGGAGCTTCGCGAAGCGCCGGATCTGCGCGTGCAATACGAGCGGCTGCGCGACGATCACGGCTTCCGCCTCGTCGATTACAAAGTCGATTCCGATTCGGCCTCGCCGCGCGTCTGCTTCCAGTTCTCCGAAAACCTGCCGGGCAAGCGCACAGACTTTTCTCCGTTCGTGAATGTCGCGGGACAGGACAAGCCCGCGGTCTCCGCCGACGGCAGGCAGGTCTGCGTCGAGGGGCTCAGGCACGGCGAGCGTTACGCGATCAGCTTGCGCGCCGGATTGCCGTCGACCGTGAAGGAGACGCTCGCGAAGACCGCCAGCTTCAACATCTATGTGCGCGATCGCAAGCCGCTCGTGCGCTTCACCAACAAGGCCTATGTGCTGCCGCGCAACGGCCAGCAGGGCATTCCGGTGGTGAGCGTGAACACGCCGGCGGTCGCGATCGAAGTGTATCGCGTCGGCGATCGTAACCTGGTCAACACCGTGCTCGGGAGCGATTTCCAGCGCACGCTCTATCGTTACGATATCGAGCGGCTCGGCACCGAATACGGCGTCAAAGTCTGGGGCGGCGAGCTCACCGTCGAGCCGACGCTCAATGCCGATGTGACGACTGCATTCCCGGTCGATCAGGCGCTCGGCGAGCTCGCGCCCGGCGTCTACGCGATGCTCGCGCGCCCGAAGAGCAAGACGTCATCGGATGACGATGAGGGCGCGCTCGCGACGCAATGGTTTATCGTGTCCGATCTCGGCATGTCCGCCTATTCCGGCAATGACGGCATCCATGCCTTCGTGCATTCGCTCGCGACCGCCGATCCGAAATCGGCGCTCGAAGTGCGGCTTCTCTCCCGCAGCAACGAAGTGCTCGCGACCAAAAAGACCGACAGCAACGGCAGAGTCTCGTTCGAAGCGAATCTGACGCGCGGCGAAGCGGGTGCCGCGCCGGCATTGCTGGTCGCTTCCGACACCAGGAACGACTACGCGTTCCTGAGCCTCAAATCGCCGGCCTTCGATCTGACCGACCGCGGCGTCGCGGGCCGCCGCGTGCCCGCCGGGCTTGATGCGTTTGTCTATACCGAGCGCGGCGTCTACCGCTCGGGCGAGAGCGTTCACATCACGGCGCTGTTGCGCGATGCGCAAGGCGTAGCCGCGACCGGCGTTCCATTGACACTCATTGTCATGCGGCCCGACGGCGTCGAATACCGTCGCAGCGTGTTGCCCGATCAGGGCGTCGGCGGCCGTTCGCTCTCGCTGCCGATCACGGCGACTGCGCCGACCGGTACCTGGCGTGTGCGCGCCTATACCGATCCGAAGCAGCCCGCGCTCGGCGAAGCGAGCTTCATGGTCGAGGATTATGTCCCCGACCGCCTGGAATTCGATCTCGCGTCGGAGGCGAAAAGCATCGCGCGCGCGACGCCGGTCGAGATCACGCTCGATGGCCGCTTTCTCTATGGCGCGCCGGCCGCGGGTCTCGGCCTCGAAGGCGAAGTGGTCGTTGCGGCGGCCAAGGAGCGCGCCGGTTTCCCCGGCTACAAATTCGGATCGATCGACGAGAGCTCGAACACCTTGCGCCAGCCGCTCGACAACCTTCCCTCAACCGACGAGCAGGGCAAGGCGCGCATTCCGGTCACGCTCGACAAATTGCCGGATGTGGTGGCGCCGCTGGAGGCGCAATTCATCATTCGCCTGGCCGAGAGCGGCGGGCGCGCGGTCGAACGCAAGCTCACATTGCCGATCGCGCCGGCGGGCGGAATGATCGGCGTGAAGCCGCTCTTTACCGGAAAATCGCTGAACGAAAGCGACAACGCGAATTTCGATGTCGTGTTCGTGCAGCCCGACGGCAAGACGGTTGCGAAACCCGCGCTGCGTTACGAATTGCTGCGGGTCGAGACCCGGTATCAATGGTACCGGCAGGGCGGCAGCTGGGACTACGAGCCGGTCAAGTCCACGCGCCGCATCGCCGACGGACAGGTCGATGTCGCGGCCGATGCGCCGGCGCGCATTTCGCTGCCGGTGACCTGGGGCCGCTATCGTCTCGAGGTCTCCGACGGCGAAAGCGGTGGCGCGCTCACGTCATTCGAATTCGACGCCGGCTTCTACGCGGAATCGAGCGCGGACACGCCCGATTTGCTCGAAGTCGCGCTCGACAAGCCGGAATACAGCGTGGGCGACTATGTCAACGTCGCGGTGACGGCCCGCAGCGCCGGCCGCGTGACGCTCGATGTGGTCGGCGACCGGCTCATCACTTCGGCGTCCGCGGCGGTGCAGCCCGGGGTCAACAAGCTGAAATTCACCGTCGGCAAGGACTGGGGCAACGGCGCGTATGTCGTCGCAACGCTGCGGCGTCCGCTCGACACCAAGGCGAACCGCATGCCCGGCCGCTCGATCGGCGTGCAATGGTTCTCCGTCGACCGCAAGGCGAAGACGCTGGCGCTCGATATGAATCTGCCCGCCTTGCTGCGGCCGAATGCGCCATTGCGCGTGCCGGTGAAGGTCAATGGCCTGGCCTCCGGCGAGGACGCACGCATTGTTGTCGCCGCCGTCGATGTCGGCATTCTCAATCTGACGAACTACAAGCCACCGGCGCCCGACGATTATTATCTCGGCCAGCGCCGGCTCACCGCCGAGATCCGCGATCTCTATGGCCAATTGATCGACGGCATGCAGGGCACGCGCGGACAGATCCGCACCGGTGGCGACGGCGAAGCGCCCGGCATGCTCGAAGGCAGCCGGCCGTCGCAAAAGCCGCTCGCGCTTTATTCCGGCCTCGTCACCGTCAAGCGCGACGGCACGGCGGAGGTGCTGTTCGATATTCCTGCCTTCGCCGGCACCGTGCGCGTGATGGCGGTGGCCTGGAGCAAGGACAAGGTCGGCAAGGCCGTCGGCGACGTCACCGTGCGCGATCCGGTCGTGCTGACCGCGACATTGCCGCGCTTCCTGCGCAATGGCGATGCCGCGACCATGCACATGGACATCGACAATGTCGAAGGCGCTGCCGGCGATTATGCCGTGGCCGTCACCGCATCCGGCGCGGCGTCGATCACCGAGCGCGCGACGCAGACACTGCCGCTGCGCGCGAAACAGCGCGCGTCGGTGTCCGTGCCGCTGTCCGGCAAGGCGGCAGGCGCGGGGACCTTCAATGTGAAGATCACCGGCCCGTCCGGCTTCACGCTGGAACGGACCTACGCGCTCGACGTCAAACCGGCGACGCAAGTGCTGGCGCGCCGCACCGTGAAGCCGCTGGCGAAAGGCGAGAGCCTGACGCTTTCAAGCGACATGTTCGCCGATCTTGTGCCGGGATCGGGCGGGGTGTCGGTCTCGGTCGGGCCGTCGACGGCGCTTGATGCCGCCGCGATCCTGAAAGCGCTCGACCGTTATCCGTTCGGCTGTTCCGAACAGGTCACCAGCCGCGCGCTGCCGCTTCTTTATGTCAACGAGCTCGCGAAGTCGGCGCAGCTCGCGATGGATACCGAGATCGATCAGCGCGTCCGCGATGCCATCGACCGCTTGCTGGCGCGCCAGGGCTCCGACGGCTCGTTCGGGCTGTGGGGCGTCGGCGGCGAGGATGTCTGGCTCGACGCCTATGTGACCGACTTCCTGACGCGCGCGCGCGAACGCAGCTTCGCCGTTCCCGACATCGCCTTCCGTCAGGCGATCGATCACTTGCGCAATCAAGTGTCGGTCGCACCGGAACCCTCGAAGGACGGCGGGCGCGATCTGGCTTATTCGCTTTATGTGCTCGCTCGCAACGCGGCGGCGCCGATCGGTGACCTTCGCTACATTGCCGACACCAAGCTCAAGGACATCGCGACGCCGATCGCGAAGGCGCAGATCGCCGCCGCGCTCGGTCTCCTCGGCGACCGTCCGCGCGCCGAACGCGTCTATGCCGCGGCGCTCGAGGCATTGTCGCCGCAGCCTTCGCTGATCGGCCGCGCGGATTACGGCTCGTCGCTGCGCGATGCGGCGGCGCTCGTGACGCTTGCCTCCGAAGGCAATGCGCCGCGTCCGACCGTGACCGGCGCGGTGCAACGCATCGAGACTGCGCGCGCGACCTCGACCTACACCTCGACGCAGGAGAATGCCTGGCTGGTGCTTGCCGCGCGCGCGATTGCGAAGGACTCGACCGGAATCTCTCTTAGTGTGAACGGGGAGGCGAAGCTGGGCGTGCTCTATCAAAGCGCCAATGCCGATGCCATCGAGAAGGCGCCGCTCAAGATCACGAATAACGGCAACGATCCGCTGCAGGCCGTCGTATCCGTGACCGGCGCGCCGATCGTGCCGGAGCCGGAGATCGAGAAGGGCTTCAAGATCGAGCGGCTCTATTACACGCTGTCGGGCGAGGCCGCGGACATCAAGACCGTGAAACAGAACCAGCGCTTCGCGGTGGTGCTGAAAATCACGGAGCTGAAGCCGCAATATGGCCGCATCCTGGTCGCGGATTATCTGCCGGCCGGATTCGAGATCGACAATCCGCGCCTCGTGTCGTCCGGCGATACCGGCACCCTCGACTGGATCGAGGACGCCGAGGATCCGGTGCATTCCGAATTCCGCGACGACCGCTTCAGCGCCGCGTTCCAGCGGGACAGCAAGGATGCCGCGGTTTTCACGGTCGCTTATGTCGTGCGCGCGGTGTCGCCCGGAAAATATGTGCTGCCGCAGGCTTATGTCGAGGACATGTATCGTCCCGACCGCTTCGGGCGCACCGGTACCGGCACGCTGGACGTGACGGCGGCGCAATGATGCGCCGCCTCTTTCAGGCGACCAGTGCGGGCGCAGTTCTGGCGATCGCCGGCGGAGCTTTGTGGCTTTATTCTCTCGGCCCCGCGCCGCGTCTGGACGAGGCGGGATTCTCCACCGAAGTGGTCGATCGCGACGGCCGTTTGCTGCGGCCTTACTCCGCGGAAGAGGGACGCTGGCGGCTGAAAGCCTCCGTCGCCGACGCCGATCCGCGTTTTCTCGCGATGCTGATCGCCTATGAAGACAAGCGTTTCCATTCGCATCACGGCGTCGATCCGGTCGCGCTTCTCCGCGCCGCGTGGCTCCTCGCGACGAACGGCCGGATCGTGTCGGGCGGCTCGACGCTCACCATGCAGGTGGCGCGGCTTCTGGAGCCGCGCAGCGAACGCAGTCTCAGCGCGAAGCTGCGGCAGATGGTGCGCGCGGTTCAGCTCGAGCGCGCATTGACCAAGGACGAAATCCTCTCGCTGTATCTCAGCCTGGCGCCCTATGGCGGCAATCTCGAAGGCACGCGCGCCGCGTCGCTCTCGTATTTCGGCAAGGAGCCGCGCCGCCTCTCGCTCGCGCAATCCGCCTTGCTGGTCGCGCTGCCGCAGTCGCCGGAAACGCGCCGCCCCGATCGCACGCCGGTCGTCGCCCGCCGGGCGCGCGATCGCGTTCTCGACCGCATGACGCTCGCCGGCCGCGTGCCCGCCGACGAGATCGCAGCTGCGAAAACAGAGAATGTGCCGCTCGCCCGCCTGCCGATGCCGGCGCTCGCGCCGCATGCCGCGGATCACGCATTGGCGGCATTGCCCGGCCGCAATCCGATCCGCCTCACCATCGAAGCGCCGTTGCAGAAAAATCTGGAAGCGCTCGCGCGCGAACGCGCCCGCATGCTCGGCCCCGATATCTCGGTCGCCATTGTCGCGATCGACAATCCCTCGGGCGAAATTCGCGCGCGCGTTGCCTCGTCCGACTATTTCGACGAAGCGCGCGCGGGGCAGGTGGACATGTCGCAGGCTTTGCGCTCGCCCGGCTCGGCGCTGAAACCATTCATCTACGGCGTCGCCTTCGAAGACGGCCTCGTGCATCCCGAAACCCTGATCGAGGACCGCCCGGCGCGCTACGGCAATTACGCGCCGGAGAATTTCGACCAGACCTTCCAGGGTACGGTCACGGTGCGTCGCGCGCTGCAAATGTCGCTTAACGTTCCCGCGGTCGCATTGCTCGACAAGGTCGGCGCCAGCCGCCTGACTACGCGGCTTGCGCAAGCCGGCGGACCGCTCACACTCCCGAAAGGCGAAGTGCCGGGCCTTGCGATGGGCCTCGGCGGCGTCGGTGTGAAGCTTGCCGATCTGACCATGCTCTATTGCGGGATCGCGCGCGGCGGAATGACCGTTCCGCTGGTCGAGCGCGCCGACGATCTGTCGGTGGCGCGACCGCCCCAGCGGCTGCTTGATCCGGTCGCGGCCTGGTACACCGCCAATGTCATGCTCGGCACGCCGCCGCCCGAAAACGCCGCGCATCGCCGTATCGCGTTCAAGACCGGCACGTCCTACGGCTATCGCGACGCCTGGGCTGTCGGCTTCGACGGCAACCGCACCATCGGCGTCTGGGTCGGGCGCCCGGATGGCGCGCCGGTCCCGGGAATGATCGGCCGCGGCGCCGCGGCACCCATTCTGTTCGATGCCTTCGCGCGCACCGGCCAGTCGCCGGCGCCGCTTGGCCCCGCGCCCAAAGGCGCGATCATGGCCGCGACCGGCAAGCTGCCGCCCCCGCTGCAGCGGTTTGCGCCGGGATCGCTCGCCGGCGACAGCCGTGATGCGCCGCGCATCCTGTTCCCGCCGCAGGGTTCGCGCATCGAGCTTGCGGAGACGGGCGGCAAGCCGGAGCCGATCGCGCTCAAGATCGGCGGCGGCGCCGAGCCATTGACCATTCTGGTCAATGGCATGCCGGTCCCGGCGCCGGCCGGAAAGCGGGTGGTTTTCTTCGATCCGGACGGCCCGGGCTTTGTCCGCGTCACCGTGATGGATGCCAACGGCCGTTCCGACAGCGTGGTGGTGCGCGTGCAATAGCTTCGGTCACATCTTTCCTCTAGTTTCCGGCGCGCATTTTTGTATGACCTAGGGCCATGACTGACGCCGGGATCGAATCGCATATCGCCCTGTGGCGCCGTGGTCTCTCCTTATTGTCCGATTTCGGAACGGCGACGCATGGGCGCGCGTGCGCCGTCCTGCTCGCTCTCTGCTTGCTGGCATTCCTGCCCGGTTTCATGCGCACGCCGCCGATCGACCGCGACGAGGCGCGCTTCGCGCAGGCCACCAAGCAGATGGTGGAGACCGGCGATTACGTCGACATCCGCTATCAGGACGAAGTCCGCTACAAGAAGCCGGTCGGCATCTATTGGCTGCAGGCCGCGAGCGTGACGATCGGAAGCGCGCTCGGCGTCAAGGATGCGCAATTCAAAATCTGGCTCTATCGCGTGCCGTCGTTCATCGGAGCGACCGGCGGCGTCTTGCTCACGTACTGGACCGCGCTCGCATTCGCATCGCGCCGCGCGGCCTTGCTCGCCGGTGTCATGATGGCGTCGTCGATCCTGCTTGGTGTCGAGGTGCGGCTCGCCAAAACCGACGCCATGCTGTTTCTCACCGTGGTCGCGGCCATGGGCGCGATGGCGCGCATCTATCTCGGCGAAGGCGGGCAGGGCGTGCGCCGCCAATGGGTGCTGCCCGCGATCTTCTGGACCGCGATCGCCGGCGGCATCCTGATCAAGGGCCCGCTGATCCTGATGATCGCGGGACTGACGGCCGCGGCGCTGATCGCCTTCGACCGCAACGCGCGCTGGCTGCTCGCGCTGCGGCCCGCGCTCGGATTGTTGTGGGTTCTCCTTCTTGTGCTGCCGTGGTTCGCGGCGATCGTGTTGAAATCCGGCAATGCGTTTTTCTCCGAGTCCGTCGGCCACGACATGCTGAGCAAGGTCGCGAGCGGGCAGGAGTCGCATGGCGCGCCGCCGGGCTATTATCTTCTGCTCTTCTTCGGCACCTTTTGGCCGGCCTGCATCTTTTCCGGCCTGGTCGCGCCCGCGATCTGGCGCGACTGGCGGCAACCCGCAACGCGCTTTCTGCTCGCCTGGCTGATCCCGTCATGGCTCGTGTTCGAGATCGTCGTGACCAAGCTGCCGCATTATGTGCTGCCGCTTTATCCGGCGATTGCGATCCTGATGGCGGCGCGCATCGTGCCGAATAACCTCTCGCGGAAAGTCTGGCTCGAGCGCGGCGGTTTCTGGTGGTTCGCCGTGCCGCTGGTCGCCGGCCTCGGCGCGATCATCGGTCTCGGCGTGCTGGGCGGCCGGCCGGGGCTGCTGGCGATGATCTTCACGGCGGCAGCGATCATTTTCGGCTTCCGCGCCTGGTGGCTCTATGGCGCCGATGGCCCCGAGCGCTCGATGATGCGGGCCGCGGCGGCCGCGATCCTTCTGTCGATCGCGGTCTATGCGCGCATCATTCCGTTCCTGCCGAACCTATTTCCGAGCCCGGCGATCGCGCGCGCCGTGCAGAATACGTCCTGTGAGCAGCCACAGGTCGCGGCGGCGGGCTATCATGAGCCGAGCCTTGTCTTCCTGGTCGGCACCGAAACACTGCTCACCGACGGCGGCGGTGCGGCGGATTTCCTGCTCAAAGGGCCATGCCGCTTTGCGCTGATCGAGACGCGCCATGCGCGCGCCTTTGCGCAGCGCGCGGAAGCGATCGGCCTGCGTTACACGCCGCTGCCGCGGATTGAAGGCGTCAATATCGGCGGCGGGCGCAATCTGTCGATTGCCATCTTCCGTTCGGGAGACGGATCGTGACGGCGATGGATAAATTCAGGACGGCGTTATGGTCACGGGACCATCCGTTCGTGAAACGCTTGTCCGAAGGCGTCGCGGTGTCGTTCAGATGGCTGCAGCGCAAGCCGCAGCCGTCACCCCGGCCGTGGCCGATCCGCGAGCAATCGATCGCAATCGCGCTTTTCATTGTCGGCGCGGCGATCGCGAGCATGCTCGTCGCGGATGGCGCGGCGACCATCAATTCCAAGCGGCTTCCACAGTTGCTGGTCGACACCAGCAACTGGTTCACCGATTTCGGAAAGGCAAACTGGTTCCTGTGGCCGTCGGCGTTGGTGCTGGCGGCCTGCGCGTTGGCGGGAACCTCAGACGCGCTGACGAAAACGCAGCACCGTGTATTGGCGGCAATCGCGGTCCGGGCACAACTCGTGTTCATTGCGGTTGCGATCCCCGGCCTGATCACGGCGATCGTCAAACGTGTGCTCGGCCGTGCCCGGCCGCTTGTCGTCGACTGGCATATTCCGCATCCGTTCACCTTTACGCCCTTCACGAACAAGGGCGATTTCAACAGTTTGCCGTCCGGTCATGCGACCGCCGCGGTTTCGGCGGCAATCATACTCGGCGCCATGTGGCCGAAAGCGCGGCCCTATTTGTGGATCTATGCGGTTTATATCTGCGTCAGCCGAGTCATCGGCCTGTCACATCATGTCAGCGATGTGCTGATCGGAGCGCTGATCGGCGGCGTCGGCGCCATCCTGATCCGTAACGCTTACGCCGCGCGGGGGCTTGTCTTTTATCGCGATGAGCTTGGGCGCGTGGTCGCAAAACCGGGACCGTCATGGCGGCGCATCAAGGCGCTTGCTCGCGCCATCCGCGGCCCATAAAAGGCCGCGTCAAAGGCTATCTCTCATGCCCGATATTTCCATTGTCGTGCCGGTGCGCAACGAAGCCGGCAACATCGCGCCGCTCGTTGAGGAAATCGCGCGCGCGCTGTCGGGCCGCGATTTCGAGATCGTCTATGTCAATGACGGGTCAAGCGACGGCACCGAGGCCGAGCTGAAAGCGCTGATGGCCCGGCATCCTTATCTCCGCCAAATCAAGCATGCGCGGTCCTGCGGCCAGTCCGCGGGCATCACCACGGGAGTGGCCGCGGCGCGCTCGCCGCTGGTCGCGACGCTCGACGGGGACGGCCAGAATGATCCGGCATTTCTTCCGGCCTTGATCGAGCCGCTGTCACGGCGCGAGGTCGGCCTCGTCGCGGGCCAGCGGGTCGGCCGTAAGGCGTCGGGCTTCAAGAAATTCCAGTCGCGCATTGCCAATGGCGTGCGCGGCGCGATCTTGCGCGACGGCACGCGCGACACCGGCTGCGGGCTGAAAGCGTTCCGGCGCGATCTGTTTCTCAAGTTGCCGTATTTCGACGGGCTGCATCGCTTTCTGCCCGCACTGGTGCGGCGCGAGAATTACGAGATCGCCTATGTCGACGTGGTCGATCGGCCGCGCGGTCATGGCGTGTCGAATTACGGGATGTGGGACCGGCTATGGGTCGGCATTCTCGACCTGATGGGCGTGTGGTGGCTGCTGCAGCGGAAAAAGAACGTGCCGCAAGTTTCGGAGGTTTCGAACGATGCTCGTTGATCTCGCACACGCCGTTGGCGGCTATCTGTTCGACGTCTTCGCCGTGAAATTGGACTGGTGGGTGCTGCTCGGCTTTGTCGCGCAGGCGATGTTCACCATGCGCTTTGTCGTGCAATGGATCGCGTCGGAGCGTGAAGGAAGAAGCGTCATCCCGCTCGCATTCTGGATTTTTTCGATCGGCGGCGGATTGCTGCTGCTCGGCTACGCGCTCTACCGGCGCGACCCGGTGTTCATTGTCGGTCAGGCCTTCGGCGTGTTCGTTTATCTGCGCAATCTGTACTTCGTGCTGCGCGATCGCCAGCCGTCGGCGGTGAAGGTCAAAGCGCGCGCGAAAACGCGGAAAATCCCTGCTCAAGGTCGGCGATAAGGTCGCCGGTATCTTCGAGCCCGATGTGAAAGCGCAAAGCCGGCCCGCCGGGCGCCCATCTGGTCGCCGTGCGATAGCCCGCGCAATCGAACAGGATCACAAGGCTCTCATAGCCGCCCCATGAAAAGCCCATGCCGAAGAGCTGCAGGCTGTTCAGCAACGCGTGCACCGCTTTTTCCGGCGCGGGCTTGAGAACGAGACTGAACAACCCGCTCGCACCGAGGAAGTCGCGTTTCCAGATCGCGTGACCCGGGTCGCTTTCGAGCGCGGGATGCATCACTTTCATCACTTCCGGCCGCGCCGCAAGCCAGCGCGCGATGTCGATCCCCGATTTTTGGTGACGTTCGAGCCGCACCGAAAGCGTGCGCAGTCCGCGCAGCGCGAGATACATGTCGTCGGGCCCGACGCAGAGGCCGAGCGTGTTGAGCGTTTCCTTCACTTTCGGAAACGTCGCGTCGTTTGCGGAGATCGTGCCGAGCATCAGGTCGGAATGCCCGCCGATATATTTGGTGCCGGCCTGGATCGAGATGTCGACGCCTTTCTCGAAGGCGCGGAAATAAAGCGGCGTGCCCCAGGTATTGTCCATCAGCACGATCGCGTTCCTGGCGCGCGCGGCCTTTGCGATCTCGGGAATATCCTGCATCTCGAACGATTGCGATCCGGGAGCTTCGACGAAAACAACGCGCGTGTTCGGCCGCATCAGCCTGTCGATGCCGGCGCCGATCAGCGGGTCATAATACGTGGTCTCGACCCCGAACTTCTTGAGGATGCTGTCGGCGAAGACGCGCGTTGGACGATAGACGCTGTCGGTGATCAGGATGTGATCGCCGGCGGCAACCACCGAAAGCAGGGCGGTGGAAACCGCCGCCGCGCCGGACGGAACGAGGCAAACGCCGGCGCAGCCGGGTCCCTCGATCGCCCGCAGGGCGTCTTCGAGCGCTTCGGACGTGGGCGTGCCGCGGCGGCCATATTGATAGCGCGAACGGTGCGCGACCATATCCGCCGCATTAGGGTAAAGAACGGTCGATGCATGGATGACCGGCGGGTTGACGAAGCCGTGATTTTCGGCCGGGTTCCGGCCCGCGACGACCAGCCGCGTGTCGGGTTTTAAGCCCTTCGCATCATTCTCTTCGTCAGTCGCTTTTGCCATACATGAATCCTGCGGATGCAGCATTACCGCGTCCGATGTCTTAACCGTCAACCCCTTGACCTGCTTGCCCAATCGTTCTGAGATACCGGCAGTCGGGGAATGATGTGGGATTACGGATGGCCTATCGGGCACAGTCCACTCGGTGGCAGTCGCATTCGCGGCGGCCCATTCCTCGCAGCAATCCAATACACCTAATAAAGAGGGGAAGGTAGTTATCATGAAGCGCGTATTCATCACGCTTGCCATTGCGGCGGCGTTCGGCCTCACCGCACAGGCGGCGTCGGCGCAAGCAACGCTCAACACCGTGAAGCAGCGCGGCGTTCTGCAATGCGGATCCAATACCGGTCTGGCCGGGTTCGGCTTACCGGACGCGCAAGGCACCTGGACCGGGCTCGATGTCGAGTTCTGCCGCGCTGTGGCGGCGGCGATCTTCAACGATCCGACCAAGGTGAAGTTCATTCCGCTGACCGCCAAGGACCGTTTCACGGCCCTGCAATCGGGCGAAGTGGATGTGCTTTCGCGCAATACGACCTGGACGTCCTCGCGTGACACTCAGCTTGGGTTGAACTTTGCCGCGACCAACTACTACGACGGCCAGGGCTTCCTGGCGCGCAAGGCGTTGAAAGTGAATTCGGCGCTCGAGCTCAACGACGCGGCGATCTGCGTGCAGCAGGGCACCACGACCGAGCTCAATCTCGCGGATTATTTCCGCGCCAACAAGATGAAGCTCAAGACCGTGACCTTCGCGAGCTCCGACGAGGCCGTGAAGGCCTATGACGCCGGCCGCTGCGATGCGTTCACCACCGACGCGTCCGGCCTCTATGCCGAGCGCCTTCGCCTTGCCAATCCGAACGATCACGCCGTTCTGCCGGAAGTGATCTCGAAAGAGCCGCTCGGACCGGTCGTGCGCCATGGCGATGACCAATGGTTCGACATCGTCAAGTGGACGCATTTTGCCATGGTCGGTGCCGAGGAACTCGGCGTCACCAAGGCGAATGTCGACGACATGAAGAAATCCGAAAATCCGGACATCAAGCGGTTGCTTGGAACCGAGGGGAAGCACGGCGAAGCGCTCGGGCTGACCAACGACTGGGCGTATCGCATCGTCAAGCATGTCGGCAATTACGGGGAATCGTTCGAGCGGACGGTCGGGCAGGCTTCTCCGCTCAAGATCGCCCGCGGCCTCAACGACCTCTGGACGAAGGGTGGCCTGCAATACGCTCCGCCGGTTCGCTGAGGGAACCTGCGCGGAACTTGCATGCAACTTGCATGACAAACGGCGGCCGGGTGCGTGAATGCGCCCGGTTGTTACGGCACTGGGTTGAAAATGCGCGCAACGGTGCGGCATGCGATCAAGTGACCGGTCTTTGAGCACCTTGGGAGGGGGACTCGAGATGAGTGTCGTACGCGAAACCGAAAGACCGAAGGTTTCGCTTCTTTATGACCCAAAGGTTCGCAGCATTGCGTACCAACTGGCGCTTTGCGCCGTCATCGTCTTCCTTACCTATAGCGCCGCGACCAACGCCATCAACAACCTGGCGAAAGCCAACATCGCGTCAGGTTTCGGTTTCTGGAACAACACCGCCGGCTTCGACATCAGCCAGACGCTGATCGAATATTCCACGGTCTCGACCTACGGTCGCGCATTCTGGGTCGGGCTGCTCAACACGCTCCTGGTCGCCGCCATCGGCATCGTGCTCGCGACGATCCTCGGATTCATCATCGGCGTGCTGCGGCTGTCGAAGAATTTCCTGATTTCGCGGCTCGCGGGCGGGTACGTTGAGGCGATCCGCAACCTGCCGCTGCTGCTGCAATTGCTGTTCTGGTACAATGCCGTGCTGAAGGCGCTGCCGGAATTGCGCGACAGCTTGATGATTCCCGGAGGAGCCTTCCTCAACAATCGCGGCTTGTTCGTGCCGCAACCGATCGCGACCTCAGGCTTCAACGCCGTGTGGATCGCGTTCTTCGGCGGCATCATCGGTTCGATCTTGTTCCGGAATTGGGCGAAGAAGCGCCAGGAGCGGACCGGACAACAGGCGCCCGTGTTTCTTACGTCACTCGGGCTCATCATTGGATTGCCGATCATTGTTTTCTTCCTCGCAGGCATGCCGCTCGAATTGAACTTCCCGGAGAGGGGCCGCTTCAACATCCGCGGCGGTCTCGAAATCCTTCCCGAATTCGCAGCTTTACTCTTCGGCCTTGTGATCTACACGGCGGCCTTCATCGCGGAAGCCGTGCGCGCCGGCATCCAGGCCGTGTCGCACGGGCAGACCGAGGCGGCCTATTCGCTGGGCCTGCGCGCGCAGCCGACCCTGCGCCTCGTGGTGATCCCGCAGGCAATGCGCGTGATCATTCCGCCGCTGACCAACCAGTATCTGAACCTGACCAAAAACTCTTCGCTTGCGGTCGCGATCGGCTATCCCGACCTGGTGCAGGTCTTCACCGGCACCGTGCTCAATCAGACCGGGCAGGCAGTGGAGGTCGTTGCCATCACCATGGCGGTCTATCTCACCATCAGCCTCGTCACCTCGGCGATCATGAATTGGTATAATCGACGCATTGCGCTGGTGGAACGGTGACGCCATGGCCGTAACCGACACCGAAGCCTTCGAAGCGCGCCGCGCCGCCGAGATCGCGTTCGTGCAAAGCGCGACGCAAGAGCCGTTGCCGCCGCCGATGTCGCAACGCGGCGCGATCGGCTGGCTGCGCGAGAACCTCATTTCCGGCCCGATGAATATCGCGCTCACGATCCTGTCGATCCTCCTGATCGCCTGGATATTCCCGCCGCTGATCAGGTTCCTGTTCATCGACGCGGTCTGGAGCGGCGCCGATCGCGACGCCTGCACCATTACCGCGCAGCGTCCGCATGTCGGTGCCTGCTGGGCGTTCGTCGTCGACCGCTTCAGCTATTTCGTCTACGGCTCCTATCCGATCAGCCAGCGCTGGCGTGTCGACGTCTTCTTCACGATGCTTGCCGTCGGCATCGTGTGGCTGGCCTGGCTGAAGGCGCCGCGCCGCGACATCGGCGCGATCTATTTCTTTGTCGTGCTGCCGATCGCTTCCTTTATTTTGCTGAGCGGAATGCCGCTCATCGGCCTGCCCAAGATCGACACCAATTTCTGGGGCGGGATTCTGGTCAGCGTTGTAGTCGCGACCGTCGGCATCGTGTTCTCGCTGCCGGTCGGGGTGCTGCTCGCGCTCGGGCGCCGCTCGCACATGCCCACGGTGCGGTTGTTTTCGGTCATTTTCATCGAGTTCGTGCGCGGCGTGCCGCTGATCACGGTGCTGTTCATGGCGAGCGTGATGCTGCCGCTGTTCGTTCCGGATTCATGGTCGCCGGACAAGCTGTTGCGCGCGCTCGTCGGCGTCGCGATGTTCTCGGCCGCCTATATGGCCGAAGTCGTGCGCGCCGGCCTGCAGGCGATCCCGAAAGGGCAGTATGAAGGCGCGCAGGCGGTGGGCCTTGGCTACTGGCAGATGATGCGTCTCATCATCCTGCCGCAGGCGTTGCGCATCACCATCCCGAACATCGTCAACAACTACATCAGCCTGTTCAAGGATACGACGCTGGTCTTCATCGTCGGCATTTTCGATTTGCTGAAGACGATCGAGGCCGCGCGCATCGATCCGAAATGGGCGGCGCCGTCGACCAGCCCGACCGGTTACGCATTCGCCGCCATTTTCTATTTCACCTGCTGCTATCTCATGTCGCGCTACGCCAGGAATATGGAAGCGCGGCTTGAGACAAGTCATAAGCGCTGAGGGAGGCTGAGGGAGAATGAGTATGGATCAGTCGGTCGCGGTTCGAACCGCAATGAAGCCCGCGGCGCTCAAGACCAATGTAGCTGTCGAAATTGTCGGCATGCACAAGTGGTACGGCGAGTTCCATGTGCTGCGCGACATCAATCTGAAAGTCACCGGCGGAGAAAAGATCGTCATTTGCGGCCCGTCTGGGTCCGGCAAGTCGACCATGATCCGCTGCATCAACCGGCTGGAAGAGCATCAGCAGGGCAGCGTCATCGTGGACGGCGTGGAACTGACGTCCGACATCAAAAAGATAGATGAAGTCCGCCGCGAAGTCGGCATGGTGTTCCAGCATTTCAACCTGTTTCCGCATCTGACGATCATGGAAAATCTCACGCTGGCGCCGATCTGGGTGCGCAAGATGCCCAAGAAGGACGCCGAAGAGGTCGCGATGCATTATCTCCAGCGCGTGAAGATTCCGGAGCAGGCACACAAATATCCGGGCCAGCTGTCCGGCGGCCAGCAACAGCGCGTTGCGATCGCGCGTGCGCTCTGCATGAATCCGAAAATCATGCTGTTCGACGAACCGACCTCCGCGCTGGACCCCGAAATGGTCAAGGAGGTGCTCGATACGATGGTGCAACTCGCGAATGAAGGCATGACCATGCTGTGCGTCAGCCACGAAATGGGCTTTGCGCGCCAGGTCGCCGATCGCGTGATCTTCATGGATGCCGGGCAGATCGTGGAAATGAACCGGCCGGATGAATTCTTCGCGCATCCGAAACATGAACGCACAAAGTTGTTCCTGAGCCAGATTCTGCACTGATATTCGGCAGATGCGGGAATTGGAATATGAGTGGCGCCGGCTAAGCCGGTGTTGTGGTTCAGAAGTCCCGTTGGTTTCGCGGCGAGTCCGTTGAGGGACTTCTGAACAAAAACCACACTGGAATCATAATTTTCTCGTGTCCCTCGGAATCCGAAGTTCGCTCCCGAAGGCGCTGAGAGTGCAAGCGAACTTCGGATTTGGGACACGAGTCTGATTGACCATTCTTGTCTTATCATCGTACAAGAACGCCCAAGCGGACCTGAATAACAGAAATGATGGTCCGCGATGGGAGAAAACGCATGTCTAAATATATCGCCGGTGCGATTGTCGCCGGCATGCTGACGGCCGCTGCTCCGGCAGTGGCTCAGGAAAAGCTCACGGTCTTCTGGTCCAAGGGCTTTTATAAAGCCGAAGACGACGCGCTGTTCGCGGCGGTCAAGAAGTTCGAAGACAAGACCAAGGTCAAGGTCGACATCTCGCAATATTCCCCGCAGGAAATGATTCCGAAGAGCGTGGCCGCACTCGATGCCGGCACGCCGCCGGACGTGTCCTATGCCGACGTGTACGACTTCCAGGTCGCCGGCAAATGGGCCTTCGAGGGCAAGCTCGAAGACATTTCCGAGGTGATCAATCCGATCAAGGGACAGTTTGAGCCGAACGCGCTCGCAACCACGTTCCTCTACAGCGACAAGACCAAGAAGAAGGCCTATTACGCCTTCCCGATGAAGCAGCAGACCATGCATATCCAGTACTGGATCGACATGCTGGGGCAGGCGGGCTTCAAGGAAACCGACATCCCGAAGACCTGGAAGGAATACTGGTCCTTCTGGTGCGACAAGGTGCAGGCGGGTTACCGCAAGGCGACCGGCACGCGCATCTTCGCCATCGGCCATCCGATGGGCGTCGATTCCTCGGACTCCTTCTACTCGTTCCTGACCTTCATGGATGCCTACAACGTCAAGCTGGTCGACGACAACGGCAAGCTCCTGGTCGATGATCCGAAAGTGAAGCAGGGTCTCGTCAGCGCGGTGAAGGAATATACCGACATCTACACCCGCGGCTGCACCCCGCCGTC
Organism: uncultured Hyphomicrobiales bacterium; assembly: GCA_964370945.1. Classification (GTDB taxonomy): domain Bacteria; phylum Pseudomonadota; class Alphaproteobacteria; order Rhizobiales; family Xanthobacteraceae; genus Pseudorhodoplanes. The sequence continues at coordinate 18,240 of CAYJNT010000041.1, forward strand.
GGCAACCAACTGGAAGGATCCCGACAACAACGTCGCCTTCCACAACAAGACTTCGATCCTGACGCATAACGCGACGATCTCGATCGTCTCGAAATGGGTCGACGATTCCAAGAACGCGACCCTGACGCAGGAACAGCGCGATCAGGCGGCGAAGAACGTGAAGGAAAATATCGCGACCGCCGGCTTCCCGAACAAGCCGGACGGCAAGCCGATGATCTATCGCGCGGCGGTGAAAGTCGGCGTCGTGTTCGCGGATTCCAAGAACAAGGCACGCGCCAAGGAATTCGTGAAATACATGCTGGAAGAGGAAAACCTCACGCCTTACGTCGAGGGCGCGCTCGGCCGCTGGTTCCCGGTCACCAAGAAGGCGCAGGACGCCAAGTTCTGGCTGGAAGACCGCCACAAGAAAGCGGTGCACGACCAGTTCAAGGCCGGCACGGTGCCGTTCGAGTTCACCAAGAACTACAAGTTCACCATTCTCAACAACGAGAATGTGTGGGCCAAGGCGGTGAACCGTGTCGTCAACGAGAAGGTTCCGGTCGACAAGGCGGTGGACGAGATGATCGCCCGCATCAAGCAAGTCGCGGGCTGATGCTGTAAGATCGGCCCCGGCCGTTCGCGCGGCCGGGGCCGA
>CAYJNT010000042.1:0-18784 GCA_964370945.1 uncultured Hyphomicrobiales bacterium
TATTGCCGCGGCACGAGCCCGATCGGCTGGCCGATCTCGAAACGGTGCGAGCGGGGCGCGTCGATTTCCACGATCCTGCCGTCCGCGCTGCCGATCGCGATCTCCACGCGCCGCGCAGGGCCAAGGCCGTGCACGCGCCTGACAATGCCGCGCAGATCGGCGGCCTCCGCGGGAACGACATTCATCTCATAGGGCCGCACGAACAGGTGGGCCTTGCCGCTCGCGATATTCTGCGCGTCGATGCGGATCGGCTTGCCCTCGAACGACACGGCGCCCGTATCTACCGACACCGGAACCACAATCGATTCCCCGATGAATTCGTGCACGAAGGCCGTCTGCGGGCGTTCGTAGACGTCTTCCGGCGTGCCGACCTGCTCGATACGACCCTTGTCCATGACGACCACGCGGTCGGCGACTTCGAGTGCTTCTTCCTGATCGTGCGTGACGAACACCGAAGTGACGTTGATTTCGGTATGCAGGTTGCGCAGCCAGCGGCGCAATTCCTTGCGCACCTTGGCGTCGAGCGCGCCAAACGGCTCGTCGAGCAGCAACACGCGCGGCTCGATCGCGAGCGCGCGCGCGAGCGCGATACGCTGGCGCTGGCCGCCGGACAGCTGGCTCGGATACCGGTTGGCGAGCCAGCCGAGCTGGACGAGATCGAGCAGCGTGTCGACCTTCTTCTTGATCTGCGCTTCCGAGGGTCGCTCGTCGCGCGGCTTGGCGCGCAGGCCGAAGGCGACATTCTCAAACACGCTCATATGCCGGAACAGCGCATAATGCTGGAACACGAATCCGACATTGCGCTCGCCGACGCTGTGCGCAAGCGCGTCCTGGCCGTCGAACTGCACCTGCCCCTGATCCGGCCAGTCGAGTCCGGCGATGATGCGCAGGAGCGTGGTTTTGCCGGATCCGGATGGACCGAGCAGCGCGAGCAATTCGCCGGACTGGACGTCGAGATTGACATTGTCGAGCGCGGTGAACGATCCGAAGCGCTTGGTGGCGTTGAGAACGGAGATCGTCATAGGGTTATTCCTTGACCTTGGATTCGAGCGCGCATTTCGCGATCAGCGTCACCAGCGCAAGCAGTGCCAGCAGCGAGGCGACCGCGAACGACGCCATGAACTGGTACTCATTGTAGAGAATTTCGATATGCAGCGGCATGGTGTTGGTCTGGCCGCGGATATGGCCGGACACGACCGAGACGGCGCCGAACTCGCCCATCGCGCGCGCGTTGCACAGAAGCACGCCATAGAGCAGCGCCCATTTCACATTCGGCAGGGTCACGCGCAGGAAGGTGCGGAAGCCGGAGGCGCCGAGCGAAAGCGCGGCCTCCTCCTCGTCCGTGCCCTGATCCTGCATCAGCGGAATGAGTTCACGCGCGACAAAGGGGAACGTCACGAACACGGTCGCGAGCACGATGCCCGGCAGCGCGAAAATGATGCTGATGCCGTTCTCTTTCAGGAGCGGCCCGAGATAACCCTGCAGGCCGAACAGCAGCACAAAGACGAACCCTGAAATCACAGGCGATACCGAGAACGGCAGGTCGATCAGGGTGATGAGCAGGTTTTTCCCGCGGAACTCGAATTTGGTGATCGCCCAGGCGGCGACGATGCCGAAAACAAGATTGAGCGCGACCGAAATCGCGGCCGTGATCAGCGTCAGCACGATCGCCGCGCGTGCATCGGCTTCCGTGATCGCGGCGAGATAAGCCTGAAAGCCCTTGCTGAACGCCTGAACGAAAACATTCACCAGCGGGAGAACGACGAACAGCGACAGGAACAGGATCGCGATTCCGATGATCGTCCAGCGCACGGCCGGATGATCGGACCGGGGGCCGACAACCGGCGCATTCCTGGGGGCCGCGCTGCGAGGCTCGCCTGTCACCGGACGGATGGCAAACGCGGCATAAGCCACGGAGAACATGCTCATAGCCGCTTGCCCGTCCGCCGTTCAGACCAGCGCTGCAGGCCGTTGATCGCAAAGAGCAGAATGAAGGATGCGACCAGCATCACCGCGGCGATGGCGGTCGCATCGGCGTAACGGAATTCCTCCAGGCGAATGACGATCAGGAGCGGTGCGATCTCCGAGACATTCGGCAGATTGCCGGCGATGAAAATGACCGAGCCGTATTCGCCGACCGCGCGGGCAAAGGCGAGCGCAAAGCCGGTCAGCAGCGCCGGAACGATGCTCGGGATGACAACGCGGCGCACAATGGTCCAGCGCCCGGCGCCGAGTGACGCCGCCGCCTCTTCCAGCTCCTGTTCGAGATTTTCAAGAACGGGCTGAACGGTGCGCACCACAAAAGGAAGCCCGATGAAAACCAGCGCGACGAAAATGCCGAGCGGCGAGAACGCGACATTGATCCCCAGTGGCGCCAGCAGGCTCCCAAGCCAGCCGTTTTCAGAATAGAGACTGGTCAGCGCGATGCCGGCAACCGCCGTCGGCAAGGCGAAGGGAATATCGACGATGGCGTCGAACAGGCGCCGGCCGGGAAATTCGTAGCGCACCAGCGCCCACACCACGAGCGAGCCGAACACGAGGTTGGTCGCGGCGGCCGCGAGCGAGAGCCCGAACGACAGCTCCAGCGCGTGCAGCACGCGCCGGCTCAAGATGATCGCGATGAAACGCTCGGGCGACAATTCGGCGGTCTTGAGGAACAGAGCGGCGAGCGGGATCAGCACGATCAGAGAAAGCCAGAGAAGAGTGACGCCCATCGTGATCCCGAAGCCCGGAATCACGCTTCTGCGCTGCCTGATGACCGCCGCCCCGCTTACAGCCATGTCCGCCTAGTTGGTGTAGATGGCGTCGAACACACCGCCATCCTTGAAATGCCGGGTCTGCGCCCTGGTCCAGCCGCCGAACGCGTCGTCGATGGTGAAGGTCTTCAGCTTCGGGAAGACGCTGTCGTATTTCCTGGCGACGTCCGGATCGCGCGGGCGATAATAGCTCCTGGCCGCAATGTCCTGGGCTTCCGCCGTGTAGATGAAATTCAGATAGGCTTCCGCGACCGCGCGCGTGCCCTTCCTGTCGACCACCTTGTCGATAATCGCGATCGGAGGCTCGGCCAGGATCGACAGCGACGGAGCCACGATCTCGAACTTGTCCTTGCCGAATTCATTGACAGCGAGGAAGGCCTCATTTTCCCACGAAATAAACACATCACCGACATTGCGCCGAACGAACGTGATGAGCGAGCCGCGCGCACCGGTATCGAGCACCGGTACATTCTCGTAGATGTTCCGGACGAAATCCTTCGCCCGATCGTCGTTGCCGTATTTGTTGAGCGCGTAGCCCCAGGCGGCGAGATAATTCCAGCGCGCACCGCCGGAGGTTTTCGGATTCGGCGTAACGACCTTCACGCCGGATTTGGTGAGATCGTCCCAATCCTTGATGCCTTTCGGATTGCCCTTGCGCACGAGAAAGACGATGGTCGACGTGAAGGGCGATGCATTCTGCGCCAGCTTCTTCTGCCAATCGGCCGCGAGCAAGCCTTTGCGCGCGATCTCGTCGATGTCATAGGCGAGCGCTAACGTGACGATATCGGCCTCGAGTCCGTCGATCACCGAGCGCGCCTGCTTGCCCGAACCGCCATGCGACTGCCTGAACTCGACCGATTTTCCGGTCTCGGCCTTGTATTTTTCGGCGAAGGCCTTGTTGAGCGCGACATAGAGTTCGCGAGTCGGATCGTACGACACGTTGAGCAGCGTGAAATCCGCAGCTTGCGCCGCGCCGGCGATGGTCACGCCGGCAATCACTCCGAGAATCTTGCGCAACACCTTGGCCTCCATTTCCTCGGCGGTCAGCCGTCACTTGAAGACGGATCGTGCGTTGGAGAAAGCGATCGCGTCAATGAAACGTGTTTTCATATTTTTGCGCCGCCCGATTCATTCATGCTGGGATTTCAGCGCGCGGTGAATTATTTCGACGCGCTGTGAATGCCGCATTCCGTTTTGCCACGATCGCGCCAGCGTCCGGCGCGCACGTCCTCGCCCGGCCGCGTGCGGCTGGTACACGGCGTGCATCCGATCGAGGCGAAGCCGAAGCGCTCGAGCGGATGGCGCGGCAGATCGAAGTCGTCAAAGATCCCTCGCACGTCCGCTTGCGTCAGATTCGCCAATGGATTGAATTTCAGCCGCGGCCCGTCGGCCTCCACAACGGCGAGCCCCGCCCGTTCGTTCCCGTGGAAACGCTTGCGGCCGTTGAGCCAGCCGTCGAAACCGCGCAAGGCCGCGGCCAGCGGCTCGACTTTTCTGATGTGGCAGCAGGCATCCGGATCCCGGAACCACAAATCGCGCTCCGGATCATCGTTTTGCAACGTGACTGCGTCCGGATCGATGGTGCGGATGTCGGTCAGGCCCAGGCGGCGCACCAGGGTATCGCGATAGGCGAGCGTCTCCTCGAACAGCCAGCCGGTATTGAGGAACAGCACCGGGATGGCCGGATCAACGTCCGCCACAAATTTGAGCAGCACCGCCGATTCCGTTCCGAACGACGACACCGCCGCGAGACGCCCGTCGGGCGCGGACCGCAAAGCCTCCGCGATGATGTCGGCCGGCGGCGCGCGGTCGAGCATGCGGCTGAGCGTCGCCGCGGCGCTGTGCAGCAATTCGTTGGTCACCGCGCGCCCTCTACGGAACAGACCTTGTCTTCCGCCTTGCGCGCAACGGCGCGGCGACGGAAGGCAGACAATTGGCCGTCGGCGGCCGGCTGGTAGAATACGCTGTAGCGGTGGACCGCATCCTTGAACGCTTGCGTGTCGGCATCCTTCAGCACTTCAAATGAATCGAAACCGGCGCGCAGGAGAAACAGGAACTGATCGCGCAGCACCTGGCCGGTGGCGCGCAATTCGCCGCGGAATTGATAGCGCTCGCGCAAGATGCGCGCCTGGCTGTAGGCGCGGCCGTCCTTGAAATTCGGAAAGATAAGCGCCACGAGTGCGATCTCGTCGAGGTGGGGTTCGAGCTCCGAGATATTGCGGTCATTCGGCCAGAGAACGCCGAGCGGCTCGTTGCGCTTCGTCAACTCTTCTGCGTCAGCGAGAAGCCGCGTCGCCGGCACGATCACAGCGGTGTCGTCCGGGATCGCTGCGTCGTCGAGAACGCGCAGATAGGGATCGTTGATGATCTGTCCGGCTTTAACGAGCGGCATAGACGCGCTCCTTGAACGGCTCGATGCCGATGCGTTTCAAAGTGTCGATGAAAAGCTCATCCGGCCGCTCGCGCAATTCCACATAAGTCGCGACGATGTCCTCGACCACGTCGGCGACGTCGTCGTATTTCACCGCGGGTCCGAGCAGCGCGCCGAGCTTGGCGTCCTCGTCGGCCTTGCCGCCGAGCGTGATCTGGTAGAATTCCTCGCCGTTCTTTTCCACGCCCAGAAGGCCGATATGGCCGACATGGTGGTGGCCGCAGGCATTGATGCAGCCGGAAATGTTGATGTGCAGCCGGCCGAGATTCTGCGCGAGGCCGGTATCGGCGAAGCGGCGCGACAGCTCCTGCGCCACCGGGATGGAGCGCGTATTGGCGAGGCTGCAATAATCGAGGCCGGGACAGGCGATGATATCGGAGACGAGTCCGACATTCGGCGTCGCGACGCCGATCTTCTGCAGTGCCTGCCAGAGCGTGTAGAGATCGCGCTGTGCCACGTGCGGCAGCACGAGATTTTGCTCATGCCCGACGCGGATTTCACCGAAGCTGTGACTGTCGGCGAGATCGGCGATCACGTCCATCTGCTCGGCGGTGGCGTCGCCCGGAGGGGCGCCTTCGGGCTTGAGCGACAGCGTCACGATCGCATAGCCCGTGACCTTGTGCGACGAAACGGAATTCCTGAACCAGCGTTCGAATTCCGCGTCGTTCTTGCGCGCCTGCGCAAGTTCCGGCGCGTTGTCGGCCAGCTTTTCATAAGCCGGATAGGAAAAGCGCGCCGCGACATCGGCGGCGAAGGCCGGATCGAGCGCGAGCGCGCCGTCCTTGATCTTCTGCCACTCGGCCCCGACTTCGGCCCCGAATTTTTCCGCGCCGAGCTCATGCACGAGAATCTTGATGCGCGCCTTATAGATGTTGTCGCGTCGGCCATATTGATTGTAGACGCGCAGGATCGCCTCGACATAGCTCAACAGGTCGCGCTTCGGCAGGAATTGCTTGATGGTCTTGCCGACAAACGGCGTGCGGCCAAGCCCGCCGCCGACGATGACTTCGAAGCCGGTCTCGCCAGCGCCGTTGCGATGCAGCCGCAAGCCGATGTCGTGCACGCGGATGGCGGCGCGATCGTGCGCCGCGGCCGTGATCGCGATCTTGAATTTGCGCGGCAGGAACGAGAATTCCGGATGCATGGTCGAGTGCTGGCGCAGGATTTCGGCCCAGATGCGCGGATCCTCGATCTCGTCCGGCGCGACGCCGGCCCATTGATCGGTCGTGATATTGCGCACGCAATTACCGCTCGTCTGCATGCCGTGCAGGCCGGCGCGCGCAAGATCGGCCATCGCGTCGGGCAATTCCTCGAGCTTGATCCAGTTGAACTGAAGATTCTGCCGGGTGGTGAAATGCCCGTAATTGCGGTCATAGCGGCGCGCGACATGCGCGAGCGTGCGCATCTGGTCCGATGACAATGTGCCGTAAGGAATGGCGATCCGCAGCATATAGGCGTGCAGTTGCAGATAGATGCCGTTCATCAGTCGCAGCGGCTTGAATTCCTCTTCCGTCAGCGCGCCGGAAAGGCGGCGCGCGACCTGATCGCGGAATTCGGAAACGCGCTCGGCGACCAACGTGCGGTCGAAGTCATCGTAACGGTACATGGCTCTAGATTCCGAATGACGCCGGCAATTCGAAGGTCGGGCCTTTCAGCCGGATCGCCTCGCGCAGATTTCCGGGCTTGATCGCGCTGCCGTCGAGACGCACCGGCGCGATGTAAGCGCCGACGGCGCCGACATCGTCGGCCGTTCCCGCCTGCAAAAGCTCGGTCGCGGCCGGCGCGGTCGACACCACCGCGGCTTCCTCGATCCGCGTCGTCCATTCCCTGCCGACGGTCAGATAGACGACGGCACCGTCCGAGAGCCGGTTCGCGGTCACGACCACCGGGCCGGTGATCTTGAGTTTCTGTTGTTGCGGTGCGGTCATGCGGCAACCTCGATTTGCGCGGACTTTTCCGCCTTCCAGACCGATGAATGCGCGACCGCATCGCCGATCACGAGCAAGGCGGGACCGTCGCCGACGGACGCAGCGAGCGCCTGCAAATTCTCAAGACGGCCGGTTGCCGCTTTTGAATCAGGCCGCGTGCCACGCGCCAGCACGGCGACAGGTGTTGCGCGATCGCGTCCGGCGCCAATCAAACCTTTTTGAACGGACGCCGCGGAGGTGAGGCCCATGTAGACGACGAGTGTCGATTGCAGATCGGCCAGCGAAGACCAGTCGACACTGTCGGCGCCTTCGGCCGTATTCGCGGTGACGAAGGTCAGGCGCGTCGCTTCCTTGCGGAACGTGAGCGGCAACCCGGCTTCCGCCGCGCAGCCGAGCGCCGCGGTGATGCCGGGAACGATGGTCACCGCAATGCCTGCCCCTTGCAGGAATTCGAGTTCTTCGCCGCCGCGGCCGAAGATGAAAGGATCGCCGCCCTTGAGCCGGACGATATTCTGTCCGGCTTGCGCCGCTTCGAGCAGCAGGCGGTTGATCGCGTCCTGGCCGATGCCGGGCGCGCCTTTGCGCTTGCCGACGAAGACCTGCCTGGCGTCGCGCCGGGCGCGGTCGAGAATATCGGAACCGATCAATTCGTCGTAGAAAATCACATCCGCCGCCTGCAGCGTCTGCAGCGCGCGCAACGTCAGCAAATCGGCGTCGCCAGGACCGGCGCCGACAAGATGCACGACGCCGCTGCCGCTCGATGCGGCCGCAACGTCAAACTCACGAAGCAAAGCTTTGTCCGCTGTCTCGCCTTGGCCGGAGAGAAACGCCGCGCCGATCGGACCGTCGATCACTTTCTCCCAGAAGCGGCGGATCGAGACGCCGCGTTCGCGCAATTCATGCAGGCGCTCGCGATAGGTCCGCATCCAGGCGGCGAAGTCGCCGATGCGCGCGGGCAGGATCGCCTCGATCTTTTCGCGCAGCCGGCGCGCCAGCACCGGCGAAGCGCCGCCGGTCGAGATCGCAACCACGACGTCGCCGCGATCGACCACGGCAGGGAAGATGAAGGTCGAAAGATCGGGCCGGTCGACAATGTTGACCGGGATGTTGTGCGTCCGCGCAAGCGCGGCGACGCGCTCATCGATGTCTTTTCCCGCCGACGAAACAACGGCAAGCGCGCCAGCGAGATCGCTCTCCGCCGGCTCGCCTGCAACGATCTCGATTGTTCCGGAATAGTGGCGCGCATGCACGAGTTCGTCGCCGGCTTCGGCGCCGTTCGCGAACCAGCGCACATTCGCGCCGGCTGCGCGCAGCAGCCGCAGTTTGGCGATCGCGGGCGCGCCCGAACCGATCAGCACCACGCGTCCGCGCGAGAGATCGAAAAAGACCGGCAAGAAACGCATCGAAACAAAACTCCAGTTGACGAGAATTCTTTTCTAACTAATACATGGAAACCCGCTTTTGGTAGAAGATTTTTCTACCAAAGAGACCAGAAACCTTGGAATGCCTGATGAGTCAAACCGTGAAAAAAGAGACAGTTTTTTTCCACACCCGAGAAACCCGCCGCAACGCGCGTCCGCTGCAGAAAAAAAGCGTGGCGCGCGCTGGCGTTTTTTCGAGCGGCTCACGCGCTTTTGAAGCCGGACAGCGCATGTCGGATGCGGCGCGGTGATGAGCATGGACCGTCTCGACCAGCTCGAAGCGCAGAGCATCTATATTTTCCGTGAAGCCTTCGCGCGGATGAAGAACCTCGCTTTGCTGTGGTCGCTCGGCAAGGATTCCAACGTGATGATCTGGCTCGCGCGCAAGGCCTTCTTCGGCCGCGTGCCCTTCCCGGTGCTGCACGTCGATACCGGCAAGAAGTTCCCCGAGATGTACGCCTTCCGCGACCGCTACGCGATCGAGTGGGATCTGAAATTGCTGCTCGAATATTGCCCGTCCATCGACGCGGTCGACGCCACTTTGCCTCCTGCCGCCCGTTCGGCCGCGCGAAAAACCGAGGGATTGAAGCTCGCGCTCGGCAAGCACGGCTTCGACGGCCTGATCGCCGGCATCCGCCGCGACGAAGAGCCGACGCGCGCCAAGGAGCGCGTGTTCTCGCCGCGCGGTCATGAAGGCGGCTGGGATGTGCGCAGTCAGCCGCTCGAATTCTGGGACCAGTTCAACGCGCGGCTGCCCGCCGGCGCGCATTTGCGCGTGCATCCGATCCTGCATTGGACCGAGGCCGATATCTGGGCCTATACGCGGCGCGAAAATATTCCGATCATCTCGCTTTATCTGTCGCGCGAGGGAAAGCGCTATCGCTCGCTCGGCGACGCCGACATCACCTCGCCGGTCGCCTCGCAGGCCGGAACCATCGACGAGATCATCACCGAGCTCGACGCGACCAAAGTCCCCGAGCGCTCCGGCCGCGCCATGGATCATGAATCGGAAGACGCCTTCGAACGACTGCGCGCGTCCGGCTATCTGTAATCAACCTGTCAGCGGAAAAATCCCATGAACGTGCTTGTCGGTGATGCAACCAGAGCAAAAAATACTGCCGGCACGCGGCCGTCGCTGCGCGTGGTCATCGTCGGCCATGTCGATCATGGAAAATCGACGCTGATCGGCCGGCTGCTGCACGAGACCGGAAATCTCCCCGACGGGAAGCTCGAACAGCTCAAGGCCGTCGCCAAGCGGCGCGGCATGCCGTTCGAATGGGCGTTCCTGCTCGACGCGCTGCAGACCGAGCGCGACCAGGGCATCACCATCGATACCAGCCAGATCCGCTTCCGCACGCCCTCGCGCGACATCGTGCTGATCGACGCGCCCGGCCACACCGAATTCCTGCGCAACATGATCACCGGCGCCTCGCAGGCCGATGCGGCTTTGCTGATCGTCGATGCGGTCGAGGGGGTGCGCGAGCAGACCCGTCGTCACGGCTATCTCCTCCAACTCCTCGGCGTGCATCAGGTCGCAGTCGTGATCAACAAGATGGACCGCATCGATTACGACGCGGCGCGGTACAAGGAAATCAAGAAAGAGCTTTCCGATCATCTCGGCAGCCTGGGACTGACGCCGGCTGCGATCATCCCGATCTCGGCGCGGCACGGCGACGGCGTCGCGCGGCGCTCCGATTCCACGCGCTGGTATGACGGCCCGACGGTTCTGGAAATCTTCGAGCACTTCAACACCGCCCCTCGCGCCGACCAATTGCCGCTGCGCTTCCCGGTGCAGGCGATCTACAAGTTCGATGACCGGCGGATTATCGCCGGCCGCGTCGAAACCGGACGTCTCTCGGTCGGAGAAACCGTTACCGTCACGCCGTCAGGCAAGCAGGTGAAGGTCCGCGCCATCGAAGCCTGGCCGGTTCCGGACCAATCCAAAGTGCCGCTCGACGCGCGCGCCGGCCAGTCGGTCGGCGTCACGCTCGATCAGGAAATCTTCCTGCAGCGCGGCGATGTGATCTCGGCCGGCGCGGCGCCGACAGCGGCGACAGCGCTCCGCGCCCGCGTGTTCTGGCTGCATGAAACACCGCTCGAAGGCGGGCTCGCGCTCACGGTCCGGATCGGCACATCGGAGACGCGCGCGACCATCACCGGAATTCCAAAAGCGGTCGATCCAGGCGCGCTCGAGACCAGCGGACATGACGCGATCGCGCAAAACCACGTCGGCGAAATCCAGATCGCCCTGACGACGCCGCTCGCGGCCGACACCTATGAGGCCAGTCCGCAGACCGGCCGTGTGGTGCTCGATCTCGACGGCCGCATCGCCGGCGGCGGACTCATTCTCGCCGCGGAACGCGCCGCCACAACGCAGCCGGCGCGGGCCGCAGCCGTACAGCCGAAACCCACGAACAACATTGTACCGGTCGCATCCGCGGTCACCGCAGACGAGCGCGCACAGCGCTTCGGCCATGGCGGCGCGGTGATCTGGTTCACAGGTCTCCCCGCCTCCGGCAAGTCGACATTGGCGCGCGCGCTGGAGCGGCACCTCTTCGATCGCGGCGGCGCGCCGATCCTGCTCGATGGCGATACCATCCGCAGCGGGCTGAACGCCGATCTGCGCTTCTCCGACGCCGACCGCGCCGAGAATGTGCGGCGGCTCGCCGAAGTCGCGGCGCATCTGTCGCGCAGCGGCGCCATCGCCATCGTGGCCGCGGTCTCGCCCTCGGCGCAGGAGCGCGCGAAGGCCAAAAACATCGCCGGCAAAGGCTTTTTCGAGATTCATGTTGCAACGCAGCAAAATATTTGCGAAGAACGCGACCCGAAAAGCCACTATCGCAAGGCGCGCTCGGGCCAGCTGGCCGACTTCACCGGCGTGACCTCGCAATACGAGCCCCCCGCCGATCCGGATTTGCGGATCGACACCGCCCAAACCTCGACCGAGGTCGCCATCCGCGAGCTCGATCGGCTGTTGCAATCGTCTGGAATTCTACGGTAGCGCTGCATGAGCAATCTCAATCAGGAACGCGTTCTCGACGTCCGCCACTGGACCGAGGATCTCTTCAGCTTCAAGGTCACGCGTGATCCGGCCTTCCGTTTCGTGAACGGCCAGTTCACCATGATCGGCATCGAGGTCGAAGACCGGCCGCTCCTGCGCGCCTATTCGATGGCGAGCGCCAACCATGAAGAGCATCTCGAATTCTTCTCGATCAAGGTCGCCGACGGCGCGCTGACGTCGCGCATCCAGCATCTCTCCAAGGGCGATCCGATTTTGGTTGGCCGCAAGCCGACCGGCACGCTGATCCAGGACAACCTTCTGCCCGGCAAGACGCTGTATCTTCTTTCAACCGGAACGGGGCTCGCGCCGTTCATGAGCATCGTGAAGGGTCCGGAAATCTACGAGCGGTTCGAGAAGATCGTGCTGGTGCATGGCTGCCGCAAAATCTCCGAACTAAGCTACGGCGAGAAAGTGATCGCCAATCTGCTCAAGCACGAATTCCTCGGCGACTTCGCGCGCGAGCAGCTCGTCTATTACCCGACCGTCACGCGCGAGCCGTTCCGCAATCACGGCCGCATCACCGACCTGATCGAGAGCGGCAAGCTGTTCGAGGATATCGGCCAGCCGCCGCTCGATATCGAGAACGACCGGCTGATGCTGTGCGGCAGCCCCTCGATGCTGGTCGACCTGCAGGCCATGCTGCGCCGGCACGGCTTCCTCGAAGGTAATCACTCCGAGCCCGGTCATTATGTGATCGAGAAGGCATTCGTCGAGAAGTGATCCGCGCTTGCGGGACTCTCGTTCCCGCACCCGTTGAACTCAATTCGCAACCGCAAGCGGTCTTCATCGGCGCCACGCTCGTGTGCGCCAGCTATGAAGCGTCAGTGGTGCAGCGAGAAGGTTACGGCGATTTCCTCGACTCGCTCGATCGAAATGCCCTGCCGCTGGTCGACGGCGAGCGGGTGGTCCGTGAGCTCAAGCTCAATCGAAGGCCGAAGATTGCCGCCGCGCAAGTGCAAATAGGTCTTGAGATTCAGCGTTGGCGGATATTCGGAAATGTTGTTGCAAAGCAGCCCAGGTTTCGGCGGCTCGTTCTCGATCACGGGCGCATCCCATAACTCCACAATTCGGTCGAAACTCTCGTCCGACACCGACACCCATACGCCCCACCTGAAGCGATCGTCTTTGCCAATGATCGGAATTTCGATGACACCGCGGACGAAGATGTCTTTGCGATCGATGATGCAGACATCATTGTCGCGCTTCGCGCGATGTTCACGCTCGGATTCGGGGATTTGGTACCAGTGATCCGGCGCGTCGCAGGCGACGTCGAGTAGCAAGCTGCAGTGCTACTTTCCACAACAACGACAGGTCCAGGCATGTTGCATTCGGCTGTCCTCACGAACAAAGCGGCAGCGGCCTGTACTCCGATCACGTCAGCAGGTTCGTCGCCTCACCCCGCCGCGGCCTTGCGACCGCGCTCCTGCTGCGCGGACGTGCGCGGTGCGAACTGGTCGCGCGGATTGAACGGCGCGATCGGCGCCAGCCTGAACGGATAGTTCGCTATCTCAGTCTTTGTTCGAGACGAGCAACGGATTTCGGACCATCCGGATCCGCCGGCGACAGCTCGGAAAATGTCTTGAAATCCGCCAGCGCCTGCTGATGGGCGCCTTTCGCCTCCCACGCGTTGCCGCGGTTGAAATAGGCGCTGGCGTCTTTCGGATTGAGTTTGATGGATTGGTTGAAGTCGGCAATTGCCTTGTCGTATTCGCGCTTCCGGCTCAACGCCACGCCGCGATTGTTGTACGCTTTGGCATAGCTCTTATTGAGCTTGATCGCCTCGTTGGAATCGGCAATCGCCTTGTCGTATTCGCCCTTCCTGTTCCAGGCCACGCCGCGGTTGTTATAAGCCCTAGCGTGTTTCGGGTTCAGCCTGATCGCTTCGTTGAAATCGGCGATCGCCTTGTCGACTTCGCCCTTGGCGCTCAGGGTGAAGCCGCGGTTGCTGTAGGCGCCGGCGTCGTTGGGATTCTGGCTGATCGCCCGGCCGCAGGCTTCGATCGCCTTGTCGCCGGATTCCTTCGCACAGATGAGCTGATCGGCTTGCGCGGAGGCCGCCTCGATCGACACGAGGACGGCGGCCGTCACCGCGGCGGCGAAGATCAGCAAGGATCGCAATCGTTCCGAGACCATTGAGATCTCCTGAACATTGATCGGCCGGGATGTTAGCGCCTTTGACGGGATCGATAAAGGGCGGCCGGGCGCATCGGCAGCGATGGCCGCTGCACCGAATAAGCCGCGCCCAGAGGCGAAAGCCGTATGCCCGCGCCGCCGGCGAGAATGATGCCCTTCATGAAAACTCCGCTTCCGGCCGGCCCTTCAGCGCCGCCACAGTCTCTCGCACGCGTTGCCGCCAGTCGGCCGCGCGAAACCCGAAGGCCGAAAAGAACTTCGACGAATCGAGCGACGAATTGACCGGCCGCGCGGCTTTGGTCTGATAATCTTCCGTCCTGATCGGCACGACGTGTGGGTTGCGCCCGGTGAACGGCGCCGCCGCCGCGACGATCTCCTGCGCGAAATCATACCACGTCGCCGGACTTCGGCTTGCAACATGGTAAATGCCGAAGGCCCGCTCACCGGCCGCGAGAAGCGGCGCGATCGTCACGATCGCCTCGGCGAGATCGGCGGTGGCGGTCGGGCAGCCGTGCTGATCGGAAACGATGCGCAGCTCGTCGCGCTCAGCGGCCAGCTTCAGCACGGTCTTCAGGAAATTCCTTCGATAGGCGCCGAACAGCCATGACGTGCGCAGGATGACGTGGCGCTCGAACGCGTCGCGCACCGCGATCTCGCCGGCGAGTTTCGATTCCCCATAGACATTGATCGGCGCGGTCGGGTCGCTCTCGACATAGGCCAACGGCTTTCGCCCGTCGAACACATAATCGGTCGAGATATGGATGAACGGGATGTCTTTTTCCGCGCAGGCCGCGGCGAGCACCTTCGGCCCCTCGGCATTGCCGCGGAACGCGGCCTCGCGCTCGATCTCGGCCTGGTCGACATTGGTATAGGCGGCCGCGTTGAGCACGAGCGACGGGTGCGCCAATTGCATCGCGCGGCGCACCGCGGCGGGATCGTCGATATAGGCATCGGCACGCCGGCTGAAATGGAACGAGATGTCTGACGGCGCGCGACCCACCAGTTCGCTGCCGAGCTGCCCGCCGGCGCCGAACACCAGAATGCTGATCCCGCTCAAGCTCTTGGTTCCAATTTCCTGCTCGGCGATTTTTTTTTGGGACGCGGAAGCCGATTCAGCCGATGTCGCGCCGTGCCTCCGCAAGAAGGCCGGAAGCGCTTTCCAGGGTCTGTGGCGGGATCGCCTCCATTTCATCCGGCATCTCCGTAGTCGGCGCAGCGATAAGCCGATGGCGCCAGATGCCGATGACCATGACCGGGACCACGACAGCGCTGGCTGCAATCGCCCAAGCGTCGTCCGGATGAAACATGACGGCGAGCGCGAAGCACGCGAGCGCGATCCGTAACGGAATATCGGCGAACGGATTGGTGAAGAATCGCCCGAACATCGCGAAGGCAGTGCCGCAGGTGCCGATCAGCACGAGCGCTGTTGCGGCGATCTGCGGCCATCCCGGGTTCACCACCATGTCCGAACGAGTGAAAATGGCGAAGGTCATCAGCGTGATCGGCAGACAGATCTTCAGTGCTTCCCACATGGTTCGCATGAAGGAGGCCTCTGCGATCTTCGCGGATACGGCGGCTGTTAGCGATGTAGGCGGCGACAACTCACCCCACACCGACAAGAGGAAGACGAAGAAATGCGCGACCCAGGGGTTGACGCCGAGCTCGCGCAGCGGGCCCACGATGACGACCGCGCCGATGATGTAGGTCGCGGTCGGCGGCAGGCCGGCGCCGACCAGCCATCCGAAAATATAGGCCATGCCGATCATTGCGACGATGTTCCATGAGCCGAGATCGAGCAGCGTGGCCCCCATCCGGTTGATGAAGCCGGTGACGGTGAACAACCCGATCATGATGCCGAGCGTCGCCAAAAGAAGCGTCAAGTACGATGTCATGTCGGCATGGGTTTCGACGCTGCGCCGGATGTTCTCCAGGAGCGACTCGCCCGCGATGAGGGGATCTTTGCGAACGTATTTGAAATACAGGAAGGCGGCGAGCAGAAGGACGAGCATGAATATCGCCGTGTAAAGCGCAGACAGCAGCTCGCCCAGGCCGACCCAGCCCATCATGACGATCAGGAACAGCACAGCGATGAAGAAGATTGCGGTCTTGACCTGGTCATAGGTCTGCAACCTGGGAGCGGCAACCACGTCGCGCGGCAACAGGCGCACGCACAGCAGGTACACGGCGAGAGCAAGTGAAACATAATAGACAAGGGCAAGTCCAAATCCCCGGACCACGACGTCCCAATAGGGCACGCCGAGAAATTCCGACATCAGGAAGGCGCCCACTCCCATGAGCGGCGGCATGAGCAGGCCGCCCATCGACGCTGCCGTCTCCACCGCGCCGGCGAAGGCACCCGGCACGCCGTAGCGCTTCATCAGCGGGATGGTGATGCTGCCGACCACGACTGCGTTCGCCGAGCCGCTGCCACTCACCATGCCGACCGAGAGCGAACCGAGTACTGCCGTTTGCGGGATCATTTGCCGGGAGCGGCCGGCGAGCCGTCGCATGACGTTGATCATAGCGCTCTGCGCGCCGAATCCGTTAGCCGTGGCCGCGAGTGTGAGAAATGCCGCGATCAGCGTCAGCGCCAGTTGGCCGTAGATGCCATAGATGCCAGTCGAGAACTCCACCGTGCTCGATGTGACGACGCGATAGAAAGACGTGCCGGGATGCCAAAAGAAGTCAAATGGGCTGAGATAACCCCACAGCGTATACACAACCAGGACCAAATTAACCCAGAACAGCACCGGATGTGCCAACCGCGACAGTTCCATGACCAGAAGGAAGACGAGCAGTCCGACAATGAAGTCCTGGGTCGTGTACGACCCCTGCCTGTAAATCGCGATTTCCTCGAATTCCTGCCAGAAATGCCAGAATGCATACAGGCAGATGGCGATGTAGATGACGACGATGACATCGTTTACGCGGGGCGGCAGCCACTTGTAGAGATAATCCTGCCGATACATGAAAAGGATCTGGAGAATCAGCGCAACCGACATCAGCCGCGCAACCAGCTCCTGAGGGCCGCCGTAGCCCGTGTAGAAATACCAAACAAGCCAGACGAGCTGGATCAGCGCGAAAACGAGAATCAGGTTTCGCAGATCGAGTTGCGACTTGACCCAGCTCATGTCAGCTCCCCCCGGGCGATGCGCCCGTTCCACTCCCCACTCCGGTTTTCACTGTGGCCCGGGCACTGATGCGCCGAGCGCTGGCTTTCCTTTCCGCAATCCCGCGCCGTCCACGCCCGCGACGCCCGATCATGCTGCTCCCGTGCGTCGAAGCGGGAGCTGCGCTGCCGCGAGCCCCCGCTTCAATGAACCTGCGCCTCGATCAGCTGCTGCTGCTGGCGATCTTCCACTTGTCGTTCCAGGCCTTGTGCTCTTTCAGAAACTTGGCAAGTCCGGGATGCACGGGCACGTCAGGATTGGCACTGATGCCGTTGACCTGCATGCCGATGAAATCCGCCGCCATCGGCACAAAGCCGGGCTCGCTTTTGGCGAGCACTTCGCGATTCTTGTAGAACGCGCTCACCATCTTGTAGACGACCTCTTCCGGCATGTCGGCGCGCATATTGTAGCCGAACAGGATCGGGACGCCCTTGATCTCCTTGACGCCGACGTCCTTCGAAAACACCGACGGGCTGACATCGCTGATCGTCAGGCCAGCGGCCTTGAGCTTCTCGATCTCCTGCGGGCATGGATTGACGACCTTCACATCCATGCGCACTTCGGTCTCTTTCCAGTACGGGGCAAGCGAACGGCCGGCCGTCGTGTAAGCAACGGAGCCCGCGATCGTGCCGCCCTTGAGCGCATCCGACTGGGTCTTGGGGTCGATCTGCACGTGCTTGAACTCATAGCCGAGCGCCTTGTACATGCGCTGGAAGTTCAGCCAGTTCATGAACCCGGCAGTCGTGAAGAAAGTCGGCTTGCCGTTGAGGTCGCTCAGGCATTTGTACTGGGCGGCCTTTTCGGCGGGGACCGCCATGAAGGATTCCATCGGGTAGGCGTACCACGAGTGCACCAGCTTGCCCTTACCGGGCGTATAGCTCTTGAAGCCACCTTCGCTGGCGTAGAGCTGGGTCATGCCGACATCGGCCGTGTAGCCGATCTCACCGGTTCCATCCATCGCCGCCTTCATCGCGCCGGTGGTCGAGGGATACGGATTGACCGTAACGGTGTACTCGCCGCCGAGCGCTTCCTCGACGATCTTCACCATTGCCGCGGCCACCTTGTAGCCGTAGGAATCGACGCTCGACGTCGCCCAGCGGATCGACTTGCGTTCCTGTGCGTCGGCCGGCTGCAAGGCGGAAACGGCAACCGTGGCCAGGAGAGCCACGGGTACAGCGACAGCACAGGGCAGTTTAAGTATGGACATGGGGTCCTCCTACTGTTGGTTTCTAGATCGCCGTCCCGCTCGCATGGCGCATGCGGAAGTTGTGACCCGTTGCCGGCATTCTTCAACCTTACTGGCATGGAGCCGGAACCACAGTTTGGGCCATGCGTCTCCCGGCGTCTACCGGACTAATTGTCGTGGTGGGCCCGGGAGGATTCGAACCTCCAACCAGACCGTTATGAGCGAGCCGTGGTATCTGGAAAAGCCCGCACAATCAGGCGATTTCGACATCGATTGATGCGGTCTGTTCACGTTCGGTACCGGTGTTTCATTGGCCAGTCATTGGCCGAGGCTCAAAGCGAATACGCGATGTGACTTGCAGAATTTGCGACGAGTGACGACTGGATAGACTTCTACTATTCTAGCTCATGTGAGCAACTGTCTCGATTTGCAACGACTAGACTCACGATCGCATCCGCTCAGCAGCTGCGGCGATACGAAAGTTATCGCGGTCTATTGCCAGGCCAAAAAATTTCCACGCCACCCATGCGCCGGCGTTCGACGTGGAGGCCGCGCACATTTGCGAAACGTCCGACGACTTCCGCCCCGGCCGAAACCACCTCTGCGGCGGTTGTCGGGGGGGGCGGAATTGACCGAAGCGCCCGTTCGTTTCCTTTTTTCGACAGAGACACTTTTAACCGTCGTTCAACGCCGCCTAG
>CAYJNT010000043.1:0-7729 GCA_964370945.1 uncultured Hyphomicrobiales bacterium
ACGCATTAACGTTTCTGCTTCTGCCTGAACGATAAGCGCGGCCGGGATGACCGGCTGCGCTTATGTTTTTGAAAGGGCCTCTCCACGACTTGGTTGTAGCTCGTTTAATATGCTATCTATTGATTGTATCCACGTCTGACTGCAAGACGTGCGTGATCGCGTGGGGGGATAAATGCGATCCAAGCAAGAATTTCTCAGAGAATGGGTCAACTCCATCTCCGAGGACTCCGGCGACCGTTCGTGGGCGCGTTCAAACGACCATAAAAAATTTTCCGGTGTTCCCACGCTTTACGCATTTGTCGACATGGATTATTTCGTCGTGCTTTCGCCAGTGAGCTGGACTCCGGCGTCTTATAAAAACTCTCAAGTCAATATTCCGCGGGGTTTTATTACAGATTTCGCGAGCGTCCCCCGCCTGTTTTGGTCGCTCGTGCCGCCGACAGGCCGCTACGGATTTGCTGCATTGTTTCACGACTATGCTTATTGGCAGCAAACGATGAACAGGACCGATGCCGACGAGCTCTTCAGCGATACGATGATTGAGCTGGAAGTTTCGTCGTGGACCAGGCGGCTGCTTTATTACAGCGTTCGAATTTTCGGCTTCGTAGCATGGCGGAATAACGCCGCCGCAAAATCCACTGGTGACAAGCGCGTCCTCAAAGAATTTCCGACTGATATCAAGACGGCTTGGTCGGAATGGAAAAAGAAGCCTGGGGTATTTTTGTAGCCGTTGCAGGATTGCTCGAATGGCCAATCAATCGGCGCGACTGGCATTGGTCGTTGGCAACGCCGAATATCAATTCGGTCGCCCTCTCCGCAATACAAAAAATGACGCCGTCGCAATTTCCGCTGCATTATCGGACCTTGGGTTTACCTCGCATATCCGAGATGAAACTGGCCGATTCGAGAAACTCTCTCCCAATTTCAATCAATCGCTGATGGGAATGAACCGGCTATTGGCCGATTTCCATGTTGAAGCGCAGGCTTCGGAAATGGCGGTCATCTATTTTTCAGGCCATGGCATCGAAATAGATGCTCAAAACCATCTGATTCCCGTCGACGCTCAGCTCGGGCATGTCGTTCGCGTTCGTTTTGAAACTGTCCATCTGTCGGACGTGACGGACGCCGTTGCCGGCGCATCGCGTCTCAGATTCGTCATGTTGGATGCGTGCCGGGACAATCCGTTCGCCCACACCATGAAGGGCCTCGACGCAGGGAAATCCGTGCGGGCTGGCCTCGGTCCGGCGAATTCAAGGAGAGCGATGATTTTTTATGCTGCGGCCGCGGGACACGTCGCAAAAGAAGGCAAAGATGGCGGCCTCAGTCCATTTGCGGCGGCGTTAATCGCGAACCTACGCGTTCCTGGCTGCGGATTGTATTCAATCATAGGCGCGGTAACCGAAGATGTTCAAAGTGCCACTCAGGGCGCTCAAGAGCCAACTCTATACGGCACAATGGTTCGCGATATTGTTTTCAAATCCAACGCAGCGGTCTCGGATGCCGAGAGCATAGAAACCGGAGTAAGCCAATCGAAACAGAACGCGCCCGTTGAGAAAAAGATAGTGGCTCCACCTCAAACGGATGTGCGCGTTGAGGAAAAGGCGACGGCACTACCTCCAACGGAGGTGGACGTTGAGAAAAAGGTAGCGGATCGAAGTCCGATGGCTACCGTCGTCGAGAAAATATTGGCGGACCTACCACCAGCAAAAGTCCACGTTGACAACGTAGCAGATTGGCATCCCATCAATGCTCCCGCATTGACAAAAATTCCAGATGTAGAAAACGAAATTCGCCAAGCGAAGCGCGGAGCGCCTCTTGAGAAAAGAACGGAAGCTTCACTTTCAACGAATGCTCATATTGACGAAATTCCGCCTGGATTAAATTCTGACAATCGCGATACTGAGGTACCGACAAAATTTTGGAAGAAAGCCATACCGGCAGGTATTGCATGTCTTGTCGTCGCTACGGCACTCTATATCGCAAACCGCGGCGGTGATACTTCGTCTAAAATACCTGGGTTCGTACGACCGATCATTTCAACAGGCCCGTCAGTCAGCAACGAAGCGTGGAAGGATCGACCCGATCGCGCACATTGCTTTCAAACCGACCTTGCTGCGGTGTGGTCTACTCCTACTCGCTCATTTTTGGCCCGCTGTTATCAAACGAGAGAACCATGTGACAAGGTCAAGAATGACCAGCGCGGGCGCGTAACAGATTGCGCTTGGGCCACTGGCCTTCTGCGGTCGCAACAGTGGCAAAGTTCGGAGGGTGGGGGCTATCTAAATTCCTGGTACAAACATTCGAATGCCCCGTTCCCGCCTCCGTTTCCGCAATGGTAGCAGGCGAATTGCCGACAACTCCGAACCGAACAAGCGCGGCCGGGATGACCGGCCGCGCTGTCATTTTAGCAACGCTGTTCGATCGCCGTTTACGTTACCGGCAGCGCGGACTTTCCGGCGCCGGCCATGCCGCGCTAATTTCAGCTCCGGGCTGAGAGCTTTTGAGCGGGCTGGAGTTTGTCATGCGTAAGACTTCGTTGCTGGCGTTCGCGACCGCGTTCGTCGTTACCGCTTTTGCGTCGAGCTTTGCCGAGGCGCGCGAGACCGTGCGCCTCGACGGCTACCGTCCCGGCACCATCGTGGTGCGCACGAGCGAGCGCCGTCTTTATCTCGTGGTCGATGACGGCGTGGCGCTGCGCTACCCGGTCGGCGTCGGCAAGAAGGGCAAGGCCTGGAGCGGCACGGCGCATATCGACGGCAAGTATCGCAATCCGGCCTGGGCACCGCCGCCCGCCGTGCGCCGCGACAAGCCCAATCTGCCGGATGTCATTCCCGGCGGCTCCCCGCGCAATCCGATGGGCGTTGCGGCGCTGACGCTCACCGGCGGCGAGTATGCGATCCACGGCACCAACGTGCCGAGCTCGATCGGCGGCTTTGTCTCCTATGGCTGCATCCGCATGTACAACGAGGATATCAGCGACCTGTACAATCGGGTCCGGGTCGGAACGCGAGTGGTGGTGACGCGTTAAGCGTTATCCGGCCAGAAAAGCCGGTTTTCAGCGGACAAAAGCGCGCGACGCCGCGCCGCAGGCGCTTGCGAAGCGCCCTCGCGGCTCCCATTCTTTCCCGCCAGGACGGCCGCAGGGAAGCGCGCGCCGCACGGGAGGTCTGGAAATGAATTATTTCCGCACAGCGATGTTGCTCGCGGGGCTGACCGCCCTGTTCATGGGCGTCGGCTTTCTGGTTGGAGGCCAGAGCGGCGCTTTGCTCGCGCTCATCGTCGCCGCCGGCATGAACTTCTTCGCCTACTGGAACTCCGATCGCATGGTGCTCTCCATGCACGGCGCGCAGGAGATCGACGAGCGCATCGCGCCCGATCTCTTCCGCATGGTGCGCGAGCTCGCGAACCGCGCCGGCTTGCCGATGCCGAAAGTCTACCTGATGGACAACCCGCAGCCGAACGCGTTCGCGACCGGCCGCAATCCGGAGAACGCCGCGGTCGCCGTGACCACCGGCCTGCTCAACACATTGCAGCCGAACGAGGTCGCCGGCGTCATTTCGCACGAACTCGCGCATATCAAGAACCACGACACCCTGATCATGACCATCACCGCGACCATCGCGGGCGCGATTTCCATGATCGCGCAATTCGGCCTGTTCTTCGGCGGCAACCGCGACAATAACGGCATGGGCCTGATCGGCACGCTGGCGATGGTGATCCTGGCGCCGATCGCCGCCATGATCGTGCAGATGGCGATCAGCCGCACGCGCGAATATGCCGCCGACAATATGGGCGGCCAGATCAGCGGCGAGCCGTCCGCGCTTGCCTCGGCCTTGGCGAAGATTTCCAACGCGGCGCACATGATCCCGAACGAGGAGGCCGAGCGCAATCCCGCCACCGCGCATATGTTCATCATCAATCCGCTGTCCGGTCAGCGGATGGACAACCTGTTCTCCACCCACCCGGCGACCGAGAACCGCATCGCCGCGCTCAATGAACTGGCGCGCGAGATGGGCCAGTCGGGCTTTGGCGGCGGCGGCGCGCCGGATCGCTTCGCGACCGGCTCGCATTATGCCGGCGAGACGCCGGCCGCGGGTCCGTGGGCGCGGGGCAATCGCGGTTCGGCGGGCGAACAACGCCGCGGACCGTGGGGCTAATTTACGGACTACCTATTCGGATACCGAAAGACTCGCCTCCAGCGTCGCTTCGTGCGAAGCGATGGCGCATGGCGAAGCCTTCTCAATCGGAACCAGCGACCGCGCCTCCCGGCCTGCCCGCGCGGCAGATCGCGGCCGATATCCTGGAAGGCGTGTTGCGGCGCGCGCGGGCCTTCGACGAGGAACTCGAGCAGCATTCCGCGGCCTTGTCCGCACTCGAAGAGCGCGACCGCGCCTTGGTGCGCATGCTGGCCGCCACCGTGTTGCGCCGGCTCGGGACGCTGAAGGGGATTGTCGGCGCGATGCTGAAGAGTCCGCTGCCGCCGGAAATCGCGCGTGTGGACACGGCGCTGCTCCTTGGCGCCGCGCAGATCCTCTTTCTCGATGTGCCCGATCACGCCGCGGTCGATCTGTCGGTGCGCCTGGTGCAGGCCGAGAGACACGCGGCGCGTTATGCGGGCCTCGTCAACGCCGTGCTGCGGCGGATCGCGCGCGAAGGCAAAAGAGACCTTGCCAATCTCGACACGCTGGCGCTCGATACGCCGCACTGGCTGATCACGCGCTGGGCGCAGCATTACGGCGCCCAGACCACGCGTGCGATCGCTGCCGCCAATTTGCACGAGCCCGCGCTCGATATCTCGGTCAAGAGCGATCCGGACCATTGGGCGCAACGCCTCGGCGGCCGCGTGATGCCAAATGGAACTGTCCGGCTGATCGCGCACGGCCCGGTGACGGCATTGCCCGGATTTGCCGAAGGCGCATGGTGGGTGCAGGATGCCGCCGCCTCACTGCCGATGCGGCTGCTCGGCGACGTGAGCGGAAAATCCGTCGCCGATCTTTGCGCCGCGCCGGGCGGAAAAGCCGCGCAGCTTGCGAATGCCGGCGCGCATGTCACGGCCGTCGACCGCTCCGCGCCGCGGCTGAAACGCCTGACGGAAAATTTCGTCCGGCTCGGGTTGAAAGCGGAAACCGTCACCGCCGACGCGGCGGCGTGGAACGGCGGACCGTTCGACGCGATCCTGCTCGATGCGCCCTGCATGGCGACCGGCACCATCCGCCGCCATCCCGACATTCCCTGGCTGAAAGGCGAGACCGACCTCGCAAAGCTTGTGGCGCTCCAACGCCGTCTGCTCGATCACGCCGTGTCGCTGCTCAAGCCGGGCGGCACAATGGTCTATTGCACCTGCTCGCTGGAACCCGAGGAGGGCGAGAACCAGATCGCCGAACTGCTCGGCCGCGATGCCCGCGTGCGCCGCAAGCCGATCGAAGCCGCAGAGGTAGCGGATTCCGCGTTCGTGACCGAGGCCGGCGACATGCGGACCCTGCCCTGCCACTGGCCGGACCCTGATTCGCGCTTTGCGGGGCTCGACGGCTTCTATGCCGCGCGCCTTGTCCGGCATTAACCCCTTCGTTTTCCAGTGTCCCGAATCCGAAGTTCGCACGAACTCGCAGCTACTTTGGTAGCGAACTTCGGATTCAAAGGGACACCGGCAACTTATGACTCCAGTGCGGTTTTGGTTCAGAAGCCCCTTAACGAATTCGCAGCACGGACATAGGGGTTTCTGAACCACCGCACTGGTGGGAATCTCCGGTTGGCCGACTCTTGGCCCTTCGCTATATCTTGCATGACAAGCGGGCGGCGGTCGCCTGCTGAACCGGATGGGGCCCTGCGCCGATGCCTGGCGTTTCAATGGCGGAACGAAGCCGCCTGTCATGGCTTCTGGCGCGCCGATCCTTGCGGAAATTTTCCGGCCGGGTGAACGCGCATCCGCTGCTGCGCTGGCGCTTTCTGTCGGCCAAGGCCGACCGGCTCGTCATCTCGCCACAGGACCTGCGCACCGCCGACGCCACGCGTGCGAGCGAAATTTATTCCGGCCAATTCGCCTTTGCCGGCAAGGTCGTGATCTGCGACGGCCGTTCACCCTTCGAGATGACGCCGCCCTCGGAGGAATGGGCGGCGGCTTTGCTCGGCTTCGGGTGGCTGCGGCATTTACGCGCCGCCGAATCCGGCATCACCCGTGCCAATGCGCGCTCGCTGGTCGATGAATGGATTTCGCTGCAGGGCGGATGGCACGCCTCCGGCTGGAAGCCGGAAGTGCTCTCGCGCCGGATCATCTCCTGGCTCAGCCAGGCACCGCTGATCCTGCACGAAGCCGACGTTTATTTCTATCGGCGCTTCCTGCGCAGCCTGACGCGGCAGGTGCGCTATCTGCGTCATACGCTCCAGGAATCGCGTGAAGGCGCGCAACGCCTGCAAGCCCTGATCGCGCTCACCTATGCGTCGCTGAGCATGGCCGGACAGATCCGCCATCTGCGCAGCACCGTCAAAAAACTGAGCGACGAACTGGAGAATCAGATCCTGCCGGACGGCGGACATGTCAGCCGCAATCCCGGCGCGCTGATCGAGCTCCTGATCGACCTGCTTCCGCTGAAACAGGCATTCTCGTCGCGCAACGTTCCGCCGCCCGAACCGCTGCTCAATGCCATCGACCGCATGATGCCGATGCTGCGTTTCTTCCGGCATGGCGACGGCAATTTCGCGCTGTTCAACGGCATGGGCCCGACCGCCGCCGATCTGATGGCGACGATTCTCGCCTACGACGACGCGCGCGGCGAGCCGGTCACCAACGCGCCGCATTCCGGCTACCAGCGGTTTTCGTCCAAGGGGCTGCTGATCCTGATGGATACCGGCACGCCGCCGCCGCTGGCGCTCAGCCAGGAAGCGCATGCCAGCGCGCTCGCATTTGAGCTTTCGAAAGACGGCCATCGCATCGTGATCAATTGCGGCCTGCCGGCCACGAGCCGCGAAAGCTGGCGGCAGGTTGCGCGCGCAACCGCGGCGCATTCGACCGTGACCTTCGGGGATTCGTCGTCCTGCCGGTTCCTCAGTTCGGGATCGTTCCGCAAATTGCTCGGACTTCCGATCGTCAGCGGGCCGCGCAAGATCGAGGTCACGCGCGAGACACATGATGATGCCCTGGTGCTGCGGGCCTCACACGACGGCTATGCCGAGCGCTTCGGGATCATCCATCAACGGTCATTGATGCTGTCGGCCGGCGGCAACCGTCTCGACGGCGAGGATGTCTTCGTTCCGGTGAAGGGCGGCGTTCTGCCCGCCGGCACACAGGACGATTTCGCGGTGCGCTTCCACCTGCATCCTTCGGTCAAGGCCAGCCGGCTGACCGACGGGCACGGTGTGATGCTGATGCTGCCGAACCGCGAAGTCTGGACCTTCGACGCGCATGAAGATCGCGTCGAGCTGGAGGAAAGCGTTTTTCTCGCCGGGCCCGATGGTCCGCGCCGCACGGTGCAGATCGTAATCCACGGCCATGCGCGGCAAGTGCCGCGCGTGCACTGGACGATTTCCAACAATGCGACCCAGGCCGCGGCGCGCCGGAAAGCTGAAGCCGCGCCGACATTACCGTTGGATAAGCCGCAGACCAACGAACCCGAGCTTCCTTTGTAAGGGCGTTTGCTGATACGGACCTGCCCATGAGCGCAGACATGAGCGCAAACCTGAGCGCAAATCTCCGCCGCGTATCGCGCGCGCTGCTGTCGGTATCGGACAAGGA
>CAYJNT010000043.1:7829-18742 GCA_964370945.1 uncultured Hyphomicrobiales bacterium
TGAGCGCAAATCTCCGCCGCGTATCGCGCGCGCTGCTGTCGGTATCGGACAAGGACGGGCTGATCGATTTCGCCCGCGCGCTCGCGGATCGCGGCATCGAGATCGTATCGACCGGCGGCACCCGCAAGGCGCTCGCGGACGCCGGCCTGAAGGTCGTCGACGTCTCCGAGCTGACCGGTTTTCCGGAGATGATGGACGGCCGCGTCAAGACGCTGCATCCGAAAGTGCATGGCGGGCTCCTTGCGATTCGGAACAATGAGGACCATGCCGGCGCGATGAAGACGCACGACATCCGCGCCATCGATTTGCTTGTGGTCAATCTTTATCCGTTCGAGGCGACGGTCGCGAAGGGCGCTGCTTACGACGACTGCATCGAGAATATCGATATCGGCGGACCGGCGATGATCCGCGCCGCCGCGAAAAACCACGGCGATGTCGCGGTAATTGTCGAGCCCGCCGATTACGGCGCGCTGCTCGACGAATTGAAGGCGCATGACGGCGCGACCACGCTCGATTTGCGAAAGCGCCTCGCCGCCAAGGCTTACGCGCGCACGGCGGCCTATGACGCGGCGATCTCCAATTGGTTCGCGGATACACTGAAGGATGATGCCCCATCATTCCGCGCCCTCGGCGGAAAGCTCGCGGAAGCTTTGCGTTATGGCGAGAACCCGCACCAGAGCGCGGCCTTCTACCGCACGCCGGAACAGCGGTTCGGCGTTTCGACCGCACGCCAGCTGCAGGGCAAGCAGCTCTCCTACAACAACATCAACGACACCGACGCGGCGTACGAATGCGTCGCCGAATTCGATGCCAGGCGCACGGCGGCCTGCGTCATCGTCAAGCATGCGAATCCATGCGGCGTCGCCGAAGGCAAAGACATCACCGATGCTTACCGCAAGGCGCTGGCCTGCGATCCGGTCTCGGCGTTCGGCGGCATTGTCGCAATCAACAAGAAGCTCGAGGCCGAAGCGGCGCGCGCGATCACCGAAATCTTCACCGAAGTGATCATTGCGCCGGAAGCGAGCGATGAAGCCATCGCCATCGTCGGCGCGAAGAAGAACTTGCGGCTGCTGCTGGCTGGCGGCCTGCCCGATCCGCGCGGCAAGGGCATCACCGCGAAAACCGTCGCCGGCGGGTTACTCGTTCAATCCCGCGACAACGCGGTCGTCGACGACATGGAATTGAAAGTGGTCACCAAACGCGCGCCCACCAACGCGGAATTGCGCGATCTCGCCTTTGCCTTCCGGGTGGCCAAGCACGTCAAATCCAACACCATCGTCTATGTGAAGGATTGCGCGACCGTCGGCATCGGTGCCGGGCAGATGAGCCGGGTCGATTCCGCCCGTATCGCGGCGCGCAAGGCCGAGGACGCTGCGAATGAGGCGAAGCGCAGCGAGCCGCTGACCAAGGGCTCGGTCGTCGCGTCAGATGCCTTCTTTCCGTTCGCCGACGGCCTCCTGGTCGCGATCGAAGCCGGCGCCACCGCCGTCATCCAGCCGGGCGGCTCGATGCGCGACGACGAGGTGATCAAGGCCGCGGACGATGCCGGCATCGCCATGGTCTTCACCGGCACGCGTCATTTCCGGCATTGATGTCATTCCGGGTCCAGCGCTTCGCGCTGTCCCGGAATGACAGAGAGGGCTATTTCCTTGCCAGATCGCCCAGCAGGCTTGCCGCGACCGACAGCTTCGACAGCGTAAGACCGGTATCCGCGATCTCGTGCACGGCGTCGCGGATGCGCTCGACTTCGCTACGCGCCACGATCCAGGCTGCCACCGCGTCCTTGCCGGCCTT
The DNA here is from genome assembly GCA_964370945.1 of uncultured Hyphomicrobiales bacterium. GTDB lineage: Bacteria > Pseudomonadota > Alphaproteobacteria > Rhizobiales > Xanthobacteraceae > Pseudorhodoplanes. The sequence goes on from CAYJNT010000043.1 coordinate 9,624, forward strand.
GCCGCCCGCGAGCATTTCCGCCGTCAATTGCCGTGTCGCTTCGCCAAGCCCGTCACGCGCGCGATCAAGCGCGAGACGGTCGAAATAATCCGCCGTCGCGATCTGCTGCGCGGCGTCCGCGATGCGGTCGACGCGGAAGAAATCGCGCGCGGCAAAGTAGGTCGCGGCGACGTCGGGCAACGCGCGATGCGTGCGGTCGCCGACCAGCACGATGTCGGTTGCGGCGGCAAGTGCCGGCAGCCGCGCGATCTTGCGGGCCAGCTCGTCGGGAACGCCGGACGCCGTCAGTTCTCCGACACGCGCGGCCTTTGCCTTGGCGGTTTCCGGCGACATCGCCGTCGCGAGCGATTGCTCGACCTCAGCAATACCGTTTTTGTAATGCTTGATGACGGTCGCAAGCCCGCCGGAGAAATCGGCGTTGCGCAGGAACCAGACCAGCCGGTCGAGCATGAGGTCCTGCACGGTGGCATAAAGTTCAAGCTGAAGTTTGCCGGGGATTTTCGAATCGAGCTTGTCGATCGCGCCGTTCAGCTCCGGCATGCCATAGCTGTCGCGCACCGCGACAAAGGCGGTGACGATCGCAGCAGGCTGCGCACCGGTTTCGTCCGCCATCCGCACCACAAGCGACGGCCCGCCGCGATTGATGATCGAATTGACGATATGGGTGGCGATGATTTCGCGTCGCAGGCGGTGGCGCTCGACGGCGTCCGGGAAACGCGCCATCAGCAATTTCGGGAAGTAGCGGCCGAGTTCGCGGCCGAGATAGGGATCGTCCGGCACCTCGGATTCGAGCAGATCGCCGTAGAGCGTGAGCTTGGCGTAGGCGAGCAGCACCGCGAGCTCGGGCCTTGTCAGCGGCTGCGAACGGCGGCGGCGTTCGGCCAGCGCCATGTCGTCGGGCAAGACTTCCACGCCGCGATTGAGCAGGTCGCGCGCCTCCAGCGTCTGCATCAAGCGCTGCTGGAAGCCGAGATCGTCGAGGCCGCGCCGCTGTGTCAGCGAGAGCGAGAGCGTCTGGTTGTAATTGTTGCGCAGCACGAGGGCTGCGACGTCATCCGTCATTTCGCCGAGAATGACATTGCGCTCATCGAGCGTGAGCGTGCCGGCGCGCATCGGTTCGCTGAGCGCGATCTTGATATTGACTTCGACGTCGGAAGTGTTGACGCCGGCGGAATTGTCGATGGCGTCGGTGTTGAGCCGCACGCCATTGAGCCCCGCCTCGATGCGCCCGCGCTGGGTCATGCCGAGATTGGCGCCTTCGCCGATGACCTTGCACCTGAGATTCTTTGCCGTGACACGGATCGGATCATTGGCGCGATCGCCGGCCGCCTCGTCGGTTTCCTCGGAGGAACGCACATAAGTGCCGATGCCGCCGAACCACAAAAGATCGACCGGCATCTGCAGGATCGCCTTCATCACCTGCTGCGGCGTCGCGCGGTCGGCCAGCAATCCGAGCAATTCGCGCATTTCCGGCGACAGTGGAATCTCCTTCGCCGACCGCGGGAAAATTCCGCCGCCTTTGGAGATCAGGCTCTTGTCGAAATCCTGCCAGCTCGAACGCGGCAGGTTGAACAGCCGTTGCCGCTCGGCAAAGGTCTTTGCCGCGTCGGGATCGGGATCAATGAGAATGTCGCGATGGTCGAAGGCGGCGACGAGGCGAATGGTGCGCTCGAGCAGCATGCCGTTGCCGAACACGTCACCCGACATGTCACCGACACCCGCCACGTTGAACGGTGCGGTCGTGATGTCGACATCCATCTCGCGGAAATGCCGTTTGACGGCCTCCCACGCGCCGCGCGCGGTGATGCCCATTTTCTTGTGGTCGTAGCCGGCCGACCCGCCGGAGGCGAAGGCGTCACCGAGCCAGAAGCCGCGCTCGAGCGAAATGCCGTTCGCGGTATCGGAGAAGGTCGCGGTGCCCTTGTCGGCGGCGACCACGAAATACGGATCGTCGCGATCATGCCGCACCACATTGTCCGGCGGCACGATGGCGCCGTCCGCGCCGATATTGTCGGTGATATCGAGCATGGTCGAAATGAACAGCGAATAGGCGGCGACGCCCTCCGCTGCGATCGCTTCGCGCGTGCCGCCGACCGGAAGGAATTTCGGCACGAAGCCGCCCTTGGCACCGACCGGCACGATCACCGCGTTCTTGACCTGCTGCGCTTTGACGAGACCGAGAATCTCCGTGCGGAAATCCTGCGGCCGGTCCGACCAGCGGATGCCGCCGCGCGCGACCTTGCCGAAACGCAGATGCACGCCTTCGACGCGCGGCGAATAGACGAAGATTTCGTAAAGCGGCCGCGGCAGCGGTAGATCGTCGATCTTGCGGCTGTCGAACTTGATGGCGATCAGCGCCTTCGGCTGCCCCTGCGCATCGATCTGATAGAAATTGGTGCGGATCGCGGAGCGGATCGCATTCACGAAATGCCGGATGATGCGGTCCTCGTCGAGGCTCTGCACCTTGGTCAGCGCCGCCTCGATCTCGGAGGCAATGGTGTCCTCCTGGCTGCCGCGAAGATCGCCCAAGGCCCCAAGGCGCGGATCGAACCGCATCTGGAACAGGCGGATCAGTGCGCTTGCGATGCCGGGATGCTTGCGCAATGTCGCCCACATATAATCCTGCGAGAACGCGATGCGGATCTGGCGCAGATAGCGTGACAGCGCACGGATGAGCGCAACGTCGCGCCACCACAATCCCGCTTCGAGCACCAGCGCGTTGTAACCGTCATTCTCGGCGACACCGCGCATCACCACCAGCAGGCAGCTTTCCAGCGCCTGTTTCGATTGCGCGATGTCGAGCGGCTGGCCGTCGACACGCTCGAGCATCATGTCATGCAGCCAGACGCCGGTTTCATTCTGCATCGCGGGAGAAATGTCGTAGGTACTCTCGTCGACGACCCGGAAACCCATATTTTCCAGGATCGGAACGCGCTCGGAGAGCGGAATCGGGCGGTTGTAGCTCCAGACCTTCAGGCCCGTCGCCTCGTTGGCGCTCTCGGTCGGGTCGTAGAATTCGACCGCGAGCGGCTTTTGCGACGACAGGCTTTCGATCGTACGGATGTCGTTGACCGCCGCGGTGGGCGAATAGCGGTCGCGATAGCCCGCGGAAAAAGCCCGGCTGTAGCGCTCGAACATCTGCTTGGCTTTGAGCGGATCATGCGCGAGCGCCAGCGCCTCCGACAGCGCGTCGCTCCAGGTGCGCACGATGGCGCCGACGCCATATTCGAGCGTCGCACGGTCGGGCTCGCCGATTTTCTCCTTCGAGCGCGCGATGATGTAGTGAATGCGCACCAGCGGCCCTTCCGGAAAGAAGGGGGTGAAGCTCGAGATCGAGCCTTTGTAGACACCGGCCAGGAATTTTCCGATTCCCTCGACCACGCGGCCGCCGGCGCGCTCGCGCGGCAGATAGACCAGCACCGAGACGAAGCGATCGAAAATATCGCGCCGCGCCAGAACGCGCACGCGTGGGCGCTCATCCAGCTGCAGGATCGCGAGCGAATAGCGGTAAAGGGTTTCGTCGTCGATCTGGAACAGCTCGTCGCGCGGATAGGTCTCGAGCATGTTGACGAGCGCCTTGCCGGAATGCCCCGACGGATTGAAGCCGGCGCGCATCAGCACGTTGTCGATCTTGCGGCGCACATAGGGAATCGTTTTGGTCGATTTGGTGTAAGCCGTCGACGTGAACAGGCCGAGGATGCGGAATTCGCCGACCGGCTTGCCGTCGGCGTTGTAGCGCTTCACGCCGACATAATCCATGAACACGCGGCGATGCACGCGCGAACGCGACACGGTCTTGTTGATGAAGAGCGCGCGCGGTTCCTCGAATACCGCGCGCATTTCCGGCGTCAGCGGCAGATGCGGCGTTCCGCGCGATTCATTGCGCATGATGCCGAGGCCGGTATCGAACTTCGCGTCGAGCGTCGACGTATCGGCGGAAAAGACGTGATCGCGCACGCCGAGAAAGGTGAAGTTGTTTGCGATCAGCCATTCCAGGAACTGGATCGCTTCGGCGGTTTCATCGACCGGCAATGGCGGTGGATTGCTTTTCAGCTCGGCGATCACTTCGCTCACACGGCCGAGTATCGGCCGCCAGTCGATGACGGCGAGGCGGACATCCGAAAGCGATTGTTCGAGATCCTCAATCACCTCGGTGCGGCGCACGTCGTCGTCCACGCGCTCGACATGAATGTGAATGAAACTTTCCCGCAATGCGGAATCGTCGCTCTTCTGATCGCTGTGCAGCGCGGTCAGCTGACCGGAAGGATTTCGTGTGACGGCGAGGATCGGATGCACGACCAGCCGAATCGACAAATCGTGCTCGGCAAGCGCCGACATCACCGAATCGACCAGGAACGGCATGTCGTCATTGACGATTTCGACGATGGAGATGCCTTTCAGGCGCGCGCCGCCGGGCGGCGTTTCCGGCGAGGCAAACCGGATTTTCGGTGAGCCGGGCTTGCGCGTCTGCAGGAATTGCCAGGCCTGCTCGGCCACAGACGCGAGTTCCTCGGGGCTATAGCCGACAAGGTCCTCGGGCGCGGCATGCGCGAACAGACGTCCGACAAATCCGTTGGCGAGTTCGCCGCCGTGGCTTTTGAGCGCGCCATTCGCCTGTTCGATCAGCCGCCGCGCCGCGCGTTCTTCCTCGCTGCCGAGAAAACCTTCAACGTTCATTGTCAGCCGCACCTTTAAGACCCGCGAGCCCGCTTCCTGTTGTTCAAGTCTTTCCCAATTGCCGGCGACCGTCGAGGGCGCTTACGGCCTCTCACCCGATTTTGTTGGCCGACAAGACCCGCTAGGCTCTCCCACCAGGCCGGGAGGATCGCAAGTGAATAAGACAGAAAGAAAACCCAGCAAGAACAACGGGAAAGGCAGGAAAATGGCGGTGGCGCGAAAAGGCGCTGCCGGCGCGCGGCACAAGACCGCGCTGCTGCGGACCGGAACCGCTAAAGCGGTTGCGCCGCGGCCCGTGCGCGGCAAAACCGCATCTGCACCGCCCGCGCTTGCTCAACCCAGCGCCGCCGCGGGCGACGATACCGTCGTGATCGCGCTCTCGCTGCCCGAAGTGAAGCTTTCGGACTCGATGGCGGCCTATTTCCGCAAATGCAAGGAGAAGCTCGGCTTCGTGCCGAATGTGCTCAAGGCTTACGCCTTCGATATGGGCAAGCTCGAAGCCTTCGTTGCGATGTACAACGATCTCATGCTCGGACCCTCGGGCCTCAGCAAGAGCGAGCGCGAAATGATCGCGGTCGCGGTCTCCTCGCAGAACCGCTGCTATTATTGCCTGGTCGCGCACGGCGCGGCGGTGCGGCAATTGTCCGGCGATCCGGTGCTCGGCGAATTGATGGTGATGAATTATCGCGCGGCGCGATTGCCGAAGCGCCAGCGCGCCATGCTCGACTTCGCGGTGAAGCTGACCAGCCAGCCCTGGACGATCGAAGACGGCGACCGCGAGAAGCTGCGGCGCGCCGGATTTTCCGATCGCGACATCTGGGACATTTCCGCGATCGCCGGATTTTTCAACATGTCGAACCGCGTGGCGTCGGCGACCGACATGCGGCCGAACAGCGTCTATCACGCGATGGCGCGCTAGATTTTCCCGGCGGCTATTCTTCCTGGAACACTTCCTCGCGCTTGGAGCGCACCGCGGGAAGCACCAGAATAATGAACAAGGCCGCGGCACATAGCAGCAGCGCCGCGCTGATCGGCCGCTCAACGAAAGTCATCGGATTCCCGCGCGAGAGATACATCGCACGCCGGAAATTCTCCTCCATCAGCGGGCCGAGACAAGTGATGTTCAGATTTCGACGAGCTTGTCCGGCAATTCATCGCGCTGCAACGCGCCGGGTGGGAAATGCTCGGCCAGGACCGCGCCGCATTTTTCGATCGCGGCGACGAATCCGTCGCCAGCGCGGCCGTCCGCGATCGCCGACGTCAGCGCCGTGACGGCGGCGTCCCAGACTTCCGGCGAAACTTTCTCGTTGATGCCCGCATCGGCGACGATTTCGGCATAGCGCTCCGCCGCGGCCGCGAAGATCAGCACGCCGGTGCGCTGCGCGGTTCTCTGCAGACCATGCGCAAAGAATTGACTCATCGCCTCGGCATGCGCGCGCTCATGCTTGCGTCGCCGCGGCACGATCCAAAAGCGGATCGCGGGCAAGGTGAAAATGATCGCGAGCGCGATGAAGACGGCAAGCTGCGCGGTATAGATCGCCGATGCCGGCCAGTTCGACCACAGGATGAACGGCAGCGGCACGATCAGCGAAAAGCCCGCGGCGAGCGCAAACGGGATGGTCCGGTAATTGCCGGCCTTGTGCGCGATAACGCAGAAAATTTCGCCTGACGTCTTGCGCTCCGCCTCGCGGATGGCGTCGGTGATGCGTTTCTTGTCGTCGTCGGAAATCATCGCATCACCAGCTTCCTGACGAGCCGCCGCCGCCCGACGAACCACCGCCACCTGAAAATCCGCCGCCCGACGATGATCCACTGCTCCAGGACGAGCCCGATGAACTGCCGGAGGAGCCGCCGCTTGTGACCACCCAGTCGTCGAACCAACTTTTCTTTCCCTTCTTGCGCGGGGACACGATGCCAAGCCCTTCGAGGATGCCTCTGATCGCCGTGTACACGCCAAAAATGACATTGAGGAAGATGAAGCCCGCGATCAGGACGAAGATGACCATGATGATGAATTCGCTTGTCGAGACGCTCTGCGACACTGCCTTGGTCGCGCGCTGCTTGTATTCTTCGTCGCCTGTAAGCACTGACACGATGTCCTCGGCACCGCGCTTGATGCCGCCGGGAAAATCGCCGGCCTTGAAGCGCGGCAGGATCGCGTTCTGGATGATGAACGACGTGATCGCGTCCGTGAGCGTGCCTTCGAGCCCGTAGCCGACCTCAATCCGTACCTTGCGTTCATTCGGTGCAACGACGAGCAATACGCCGTTATTCTTGTCCTGCTGGCCGAGTCGCCAGGCGCGAAAGAGCCGATTGCTGTAATCTTCGATCGAGGTGTCGCGCAGGTTGCGCAGCGTGACGATCACCAGTTGATCGGTCGATTTCGCTTCCAGGTCAGACGACGTCTGCGTGAGTGCGGCGCGCGTTCCGGAATCGAGAATCCCCGCTTCGTCCACCACGCGGCCAGTGAGCGCCGGGAAATTCAACCCGCCCGACATTGCCGGAGGATTCGCCTGCGCCAGCTGCGTCGCAGGCGCGAACGCGGCACGCTGCGGCGGCCCATTGAGCGCCCAGATGATGTCGTCAATACCGCTATTGACGCCGCCCGTGATATCGTCCGCCGCAAGTTTCGGAATGAGCGTCTGCCGGATGATGCGCAGCATCACGTCGTCGGTCAGCCGGTCGCGCAAGCCTTCATTGGCCTGGATCGCGACCTTTCCCGCATTGGGTGAGATCAGGAGAATGGCGCCGTTATTCTTTCCGTCGCGGCCGAGCCGCCAGTTATTGGCGAGCGCGGCGGCGTAGGTCTCGATATCGGCACCCTGCAGCGATGGCACCGTCGCGACCACGATTTCCGCGCCGGTGCGCGATTCGAATTCCGCGAGCTTGCGCCCGACATCGTCGCGCGCCTTGCCGTCGATGATCCCGGCCTCGTCGACGACGCGGCCGGTCAGTTGCGGAAAGGTCAGCGTCTGCGCGTCAGCCGCGCAGACGAGCACAACAAAGGCGACGAAGCCGAAGAGCGCGCGGCGGATCATCGGCGCCATCTGCTGTCAGAACTTGACCGCCGGCGGCCGGTCGGCGCCTTCGATCGAGGCGAAGCTCTGCATCGGCTTGTTGTTGCGGTAGAGCGTCGAGGCCCAGAACACGCCCGGCAGCGTGCGCAGCTCGGTGTTGTAGAGCCGCACCGCCTCGATGTAATCGCGCCGCGCGACCGCGATACGATTCTCGGTACCCTCGAGCTGAGATTGCAGCGCGAGGAAATTCGCGTTCGATTTCAGATCCGGATAATTCTCGACCGTCGCGATCAACCGGCCGAGCGCGCCCGACAATTGCTGCTGCGCGTCCTGAAAGCGCTTGAGCGCCTCCGGATCGGTCAGCTGATCGACATTGACCTGCACCTGCGTCGCGCGCGCGCGCGCCGCGATCACCGCTTCCAGCACCTGGCGTTCCTGTGCCGCGAAACCTTTTACGGTCTCGATCAAATTCGGAATAAGGTCGGCGCGGCGCTGATACTGATTCTGCACATCGCCCCATTTGGCCTTGGCTTGCTCCTCGAAGGCCGGGATATTGTTGATGCCGCAGCCGGATACGAAGAGCCCGAGGAAGAGCGCGAGCACCGGCATGAGGCGGGAACGGGTTGAAATTGCGCGCGGCGCCAACATCTGACTTCTCCGTTATGAGGAATGCCCGTAAACCGGGTGCCAAAGGATGCGGGAAAGTACCGGACCACGGGCCATGATGAAAGCGCGCCGCAAGGCTTGGTGGTTTGGGCTCCGCGTCGGGTTCATTGCGCTTGCCGCAATTCTGACAGGTATTCCGCGGCTGACCGCGGATACGCTCGTCTCGCAGCCCGTCCTTGCAAAGCACGGGATGGTGGTGGCGCAGGAGGCGCAGGCCGCGCGCATCGGCGCCGATATCCTGCGCCGGGGCGGCAATGCGGTCGATGCGGCGGTCGCGACCGGTTTCGCGCTCGCGGTGACCTATCCGCGCGCGGGCAATATCGGCGGCGGCGGATTCATGGTGATCCATCTCGCGGCCGGGCGTCGCAATATCGCGATCGATTATCGCGAGACCGCGCCGGCGGCGACCACGCGCGATGTCTTCCTGGATGCGAAAGGCGACGCCGATCCGGACAAGTCGCGCAGCTCCGGACTTGCGATCGGCGTGCCGGGCACGGTCGCGGGCCTGGCGCTGGCGCACCGCAAATACGGATCGGGTCGCCTGACGCTTGCGCAATTGATCGCGCCGTCGATTGCGCTCGCCCGCAACGGATTCATTATAGAAGGCGATCTTGCCGACACGCTTGCGAGCGCACGGCCGCTTTTTGCGCGCTGGCCGGCGTCGGCGAAAGTCTTTCTCAAGGACGGCGCGATCCTCTCCGCCGGCGAAAAACTGGTTCAGAGCGACCTCGCCAATTCTCTTGAGCTGATCGCGCGGCA
>CAYJNT010000044.1:0-18678 GCA_964370945.1 uncultured Hyphomicrobiales bacterium
CGTTCACCTTCGGCGTCATCCTGCTGTTCCTGATGTGGATCGGCGGCAACATCCCCAGCAAGACCGACGTGGAATGGCTGAAGGCCGGTGGCGGCCTGTTCGGGCACCGCGAACCACCGTCCGGCCGCTTCAACGGCGGGCAGAAGATGATCTACTGGATCGTCGTGATCGGCGGATCGGCCGTGGCGATCACCGGCTACATCCTGATGTTCCCGTTCTACGGGACCAGCATCGCCGGCATGCAACTCGCCCAGATCGTCCACAGCGTGGTTGCGATGCTCTTCGTCGCCGCCATGCTGGGCCACATTTATATCGGCACGATCGGCATGGAGGGTGCCTTCGAGGCCATGGGATCGGGTGAAGTGGATGTGAACTGGGCCAAACAGCATCACAGCGACTGGGCGGAGGAGCAGGTGAGCGGCTCCGGACGCGCGGCCCCGCGCGCGACGCCCGCTGAATAACCGTCTGTCCTGATCTCGAATCTCAAGGCGCCCGGCAGCAATGCCGGGCGCTTTGCTTTTGGCAGGCAAAGCGCTGATATAAGCGGGACATGCGTATCATCGGGCTCGCCGGCTGGAGTGGCGCCGGCAAAACGACATTGCTGACCAAAGTCATTCCGCGCATCGTGGCGCAGGGAAAACGCGTGTCCACACTCAAGCACGCCCACCACGGCTTCGATCTCGACCAGCCGGGGAAGGACTCGCATGCGCACCGGAGCGCCGGCGCCAGTGAAGTCCTGATCGCCTCGGCCAAGCGCTGGGCGATCATGCACGAATTGCGCGACGCGCCGGAGCCGCCGCTGCGCGAGCTCCTGAAACGGCTGACGCCGACCGATCTCGTGATCGTCGAGGGCTACAAACGCGAGCGGATTCCGAAGCTCGAAATCTACCGCGCGGATGTCGGCAAGCCGCTGCTGCATCTCGAAGACGACTGGATCGTCGCCATCGCCTCCGACGCGAAGCTGCCGCAGGCAACCGTGCCCGTGGTCGATCTCAACGACATCGGAAAGATCGCCGACATTCTCCTCGCCGAGGCGATCCCGATCGAGCGTCTCGATAGTCCCGCGCCGGTGCCGTGATGGCGCAGTTGACCGACGATTGTTTCGCCTTTTCCGGACCGCTCTTGCCGGTCGAGGACGCCACCCGGCTGATGACCGAGCAAATCCCGGTCATCGCGGAAACCGAAACCGTGCCATTGGCGCAGGCCCAGGGACGCGTGCTGGCGAGCGACGTCATCGCGCCGGTCTCGCTGCCACCGTTCGACAATTCCGCGGTCGACGGCTACGCCGTGCGGCACGCCGACATCGCCGCGTCGGGCGACACCTCGCTGACGATCGCCGACCGCGTCACCGCGGGCGCGATGGCGATGCGCCCGCTCGCAGCCGGCGAAGCGATCCGCATTTTCACCGGCGCGCCGATGCCCGCCGGCGCCGACACCGTCTATATGCAGGAAGACTGCAAGCTCGACGGCGGCAAGGTCATCGTTCCGGCGGGCCTCAAAACCGGCGCCAATCGCCGGCTTGCGGGCGAAGACGTCGCGGCGGGCGCGCTTGCGATCCCCGCGGGCCGGCGCCTGCTTCCGGCGGACGTGGCTCTGGCCGCGGCGGTCGGCCTCGATCGCCTGACGGTCCGGCGGCGTGTGCGGGTGGCGCTGTTCTCGACCGGCGACGAAGTCGTCGAGCCAGGCAAGCCGTTGCCGGATGCCGGCCTCTATGATTCCAACCGGTATCTTCTGCTCGGCATGCTGCAAAAGCTCGGCGTTGAAACCGCCGATCTCGGAATCCTGCGCGACGATCCCGCGAGCCTCGCAAAAGCGATTGCAGATGCGGCCGCAGGTCACGATCTCGTTCTCACGTCAGGCGGCGTGTCGGCGGGCGAAGCCGATCACGTCAAGAACGCTGTCGAGACGATCGGCAAGCTCGTGTTCTGGCGGCTCGCGATCAAGCCCGGCCGTCCCGTCGCCATGGGCGTCGTGAAAGGTGCGGCGTTCGTCGGCATGCCGGGAAATCCGGTCGCGGTCTTCGTGACGTTCATCAATGTGGTGCGGCCGCTGATCCTGCGTCTGTCAGGCGCAAGGCTGGAGCCGCTCGTGCCGTTTCCGGCGCGGGCGACGTTCAGCTACAAGAAGAAAGAAGGCCGGCTGGAATATTTGCGTGTCACCGCCCGCCGCGCCGGCGAGATCACTGAAGTCGACAAGCATCCGCTTGAGGGCGCCGGCCTGATCACAAGCATTACCCGAACGACCGGCCTTGTCGCTCTTCCGCCGAATGCCCAACGGATCGAGCCGGGTGCCAGTGTCGATTACCTGCCTTATTCTGCGCTGATCGACTGAGCGGGGTCAGGTGCCGGTCCAGGCCGGATTGATGCGGGCGCCCTCGGTCGTAAACACTACACCTGATGTGCGCTGCGCCGCATCGAGCGCATAAATCGACCCGGCGGCAATAACTCCGCTGACCAGCAAAGCGATCAAAAAGACGCGCATTTTTCGTTCCTCCCCTCGGCATAGCGAAACGCCATGTCCGGATTCTTGGAACGATTATGAACGGGGGCCCCCATTTGGCAAGCGTCTAAGCGTCGCGATTGTGCGCCGCAATAGCGGTGGCGCGGTCGCGGTCTTCGGGCGTGTTGACGTTGAAGAACGGATCGATCGGCTGGTCGCGCCATTCGGCGATCGCAACACCATGGCGCGAGGTCCAGACTTCGATCTTGTGCAGACCCTCCTTCACCAAAGCGTGGCGCAAATCGGCGCGCAGCGAGACGGGCCAGAGCCCAACCACCGGATGCCGCCAATCGCCGGATTTGGCGCAGGCGAGCATTTTGTCGCCGGCGATGCGTACGGCGTGCAGCCGGCTGACCAGATCTTTCGGCAGAAACGGACAATCGCCGGGGACGCTCACGACCCATTCGATCGCCTGCACATTCGCCGCCGCCCAGTCGAGCGCGGCGAGAACGCCCGCCAGCGGACCGGCGAAATCGGGCACTTCATCCGGGATCACCGGCAGGCCGAATGAGGAAAACCGCCGCGGATCGCCGTTGGCGTTGAGCACCAGCCCTGCGCATTGCGGGCGCAGCCGCTCGAGCACGCGCTCGAGGATGGTCGCGCCGCCGATATCGATCAGCGCCTTGTCCCCGCCGCCCATGCGGCGCGCGAGCCCGCCCGCCAGAATGAGCCCGAGGGTCGGTGGATGATCAGTCGTCATGCACCGCCGCTTTGCGCCGGTGCTTCGCGCTCTCGTCCTCGACATAGTCGAGGTCCTGGTCGAACACGATGCGGTCGATGCCGGCGAGCGCCACGAAGCGCTTGCCGCGGGCACGGCCGATCAGCGTGAGGTTCGCTTTGCGCGCAAGCTCGACGCCCCAGGCGGTGAAGCCCGAGCGCGACACCAGGATCGGGATGCCCATGCGCACCGTCTTGATCACCATTTCGGAGGTGAGCCGGCCGGTCGTGTAGAAAATCTTGTCGTCAGCCGGCACGCGCTCCTTGAACATCCAGCCTGCGATCTTGTCGACCGCGTTGTGACGTCCGACATCTTCCATATAGACGAGCGCCCTGTCTTCTTTCGCCAGCACGCAACCGTGAATGGCGCCGGCTTCGAGATAGAGCGACGGCGTGGTGTTGACGGTCTGCGTCAGCGCGTAAAGCCACGAGGTGCGGAATTCGGTCGTCGGCAGCGAGACATTCTCCAGCGCTTCCATCAGGTCGCCGAACACAGTGCCCTGCGCACAGCCCGACGTCTGCACCCTCTTTTTCATTTTCTGCTCGTAGTCGGTCGCGCGCTCGGTGCGCACCACGACCACGCTCAATTCCTCGTCGTAATCGACGCCTGTGACCTTGTCATCCGGCTGCAGCATGCCCTGATTGAGCAGATATCCGATCGCGAGATAGTCGGGGTAATCCGCGATCGTCATGGCGGTCACGATCTCCTGCGAATTCAGGAAGATCGTGAGCGCGCGCTCGACGGTCACCAGCGTGTCGATCTTGGCGCCGGCCTGGTCGACGCCGGAGACGCGCTCGGTCAGCCGCGGATCGTGCGGATCGGGCTTGAGCAGATAATGGTCGCTTCCCGCCATCTCATCCAAACAGATTGAGACCGGGCGGCAGCGGCAATCCGCCGGTCAGTTGCTTCATCTTTTCCTGCATCACGCTTTCCGACTTCCTCCTGGCGTCGGCATGCGCCGCGATCAGAAGATCCTCCAGGATTTCCTTTTCGTCGGCCTTCATCAGCGAAGCGTCGATGCGCACGCCCTTCAGGTCGCCCTTCGCCGTCAGCGTGACGCCGACAAGCCCGCCGCCGGCGACGCCCTCGACCTCGATCGTGTCGAGTTCGGCCTGCAGCGCCTTCATCTTGGCCTGCAGCTGCGCCGCCTGTTTCATCATTCCCATCAAATCGGCCATTGGTCTTTCTCAGTCATTGGCGGGTTCGGGCGGCGGCATCGTCTCGTCATCGGCCGCCGGTTTAATGTCGACGTCGCCGCGCACGGCGACGATTTCAGCGCCAGGGAAGCGGTCAAGCACGGCCTGCACCAGCGGATCCGCGCGCACGCCGCGCTTTCGCTCCGCATCCTGCGCATCGGCCTGGGCTTTGAGCGTCGCGGCGCCGGCCTCGCGCGACAGGATCACCATCCATTGCCGGTTGGTCCAGGCCGAAAGCTTGCGCGACAATTCATTGACCAGCGTCTTCATCGCGCCCAGTTCGAGCGCGATCTCGAGCTTGCCGTCCTCGCAATGCACAAGCCGCACGTCGCGTTCGAGCGCGGCCTTGATCTGCAAATCGCGCCGCTCGGCCGCGAGCGCCACCAGATCCTCGAAACTGCCGATCCGCAAGGCGGCCGGTTCCGGTGCGGCATCGGGCAATCGCGCCACCGAGCTTGCGGCCTGTGACAACGCCGTCCGCGGTGCACCGCGCGGCGCATCGAGTCGAGGTGACGCGACACCCGCGGATTGCGGCATGACGCCGCCGCCATTGCCAATGCTGTTATTCTGCGGTCGCGCCGACGCGGACGCGGAGCCGTTTCCGATCGAGCGCACCACTTCGTCCGGCGTCGGCAGATCGGCCGCATAAGCGATCCGCACCAACACCATTTCGGCGGCGGCAACCGGGCGACCCGCGGCCTGCACTTCGGCGATACCCTTGAGCAGCATCTGCCAGGTGCGCGACAGAACGCGCATCGACAAGGCGGCGGCGAAAGCGCGGCCGCGCACGCGTTCGGCTTCCGCAAGCGACACATCGTCTGCAACCGAGGGCACGATTTTCACGCGGGTGACAAAATGCGTGAACTCGGCAAGGTCGGTCAGGATCACCGCCGGATCGGCGCCGGAATCATATTGATCGCGCAATTCGGCGAGCGCCGCCGCGATGTCGCCGCGCAAGAGTGCGTCGAACAGATCGACCACCCGGGCGCGATCGGCGAGGCCCAGCATCTGCCGGACATGGTCGGCCTTCACGGGACCCGCCGCATGCGCGATCGCCTGATCGAACAAAGACAGCGAGTCACGCACCGAGCCTTCCGCGGCGCGCGCGATCAGTGCCAACGCCTCCGGCTCGACGGAGATATTTTCCTTCGCCGCGATCTTGCCGAGATGATCGACCAGCAACCCCGCCTCGACCCGGCGCAAATCGAAGCGCTGGCAACGCGACAGCACCGTGATCGGGACTTTGCGGATTTCGGTGGTCGCGAAAATGAACTTCGCGTGCGGCGGCGGCTCTTCCAAGGTTTTCAATAGCGCGTTGAACGCCGCGGGCGAGAGCATGTGCACTTCATCGAGGATATAGACCTTGTAACGTGCATTCACCGGCGCATAGCGCACCGCATCGTTGATCTGGCGCACATCGTCGACGCTGTTGTGGGACGCCGCGTCCATTTCCAGCACGTCGATATGGCGGCTTTCCATGATCGCCTGGCAATTCACGCCGAGCGCGGGCATCGAAATGGTCGGCCCGGGGATCGATCCGTCCGGCAATTGATAGTTGAGCGCGCGGGCGAGGATGCGGGCGGTCGTGGTTTTGCCGACGCCGCGCACACCGGTGAGAATCCAGGCTTGCGGGATGCGGCCGGCCTCGAACGCATTCGAGACGGTGCGCACCATCGCATCCTGACCGATGAGATCGTCGAAGGTGGCCGGACGATATTTGCGCGCAAGGACGCGGTAGCCGGCGGAATCCGCATACGCCGGCGCAGCCGGATCGGAACTCCCCTGCGAACGGCTCTTGGCGTCGCTCATCCATCCTCCGGCGCCGCGTGATTGTTGTTGGTGCCGGGCGCGCACATCCCGCATGAGATAGGGTGGGAGGCTGACGAGCGACCCGAACCGGAGCTCGTTAGGGCTGCTTCCTTCCGGACCTGACCCGGTTGGCGAGTGGCTCGTCCACCGCCAACCTCCCGAAACCTATATCGGGCCTAAAAAGCGGGAAAGCAAGCGCGCCGGGCAATAGACGTGCTAGGGTGAAGGCCTTGTGATCCTTACGGTTTTCCCATGAATATCCTGTCGCCGGCCTGGTCGCTGCATCCACAGCTGGAACGTGACACGACGCCTCTCGGCGAGCTCCCGCTGTCGCGCGCGCTGATCATCAACGACGCCAATTATCCCTGGCTGCTGCTGGTTCCCCGCCGTGCCGGCGCCGTGGAATTGATCGATCTCGACGAGGTCGAGCGCGCGCAATTGATGACCGAGATCGCGCTCGTCTCGCGCGCGCTCAGGGACGTGACCGAATGCGACAAGCTCAATGTGGCGGCGCTCGGCAACGCCGTGCCGCAGCTGCATGTCCATATCATCGCGCGCCGCAAAACCGACAAGGCCTGGCCGAAGCCGGTCTGGGGCGCGGTGCCGCCGGTTGCGCACGATCCCAAGGAGCTTGACCGCTTCACGGTTGCGATGAAGAAGAAGCTCTGGGTTTCTTGAAGAACGAAACTGCAATGCCCTCGCCCTTCGATCTCGGTCCCAAGCCGCATCTCGCCTACGCCAATTCGCCGCTCGAGCGCGCGGCGGAGAAACGCGGCGACGACGCCATGCTTGCGTCCCTGCGGCAGGCCGAAGCCTGTCTGCATTACGTCGTTGGCGGCGAATGGGTCGTCCTGAAGAAGACGCGTAACGGGCTTGATCCGGTCTTTTCGTTTTCTGAAATTCACGCGCTGGCGCACGAGGTACAGACGCTGTTTCTCGGTCTGCAGGGCGACGCCGCCCGGTTCGGCGTCGGACTCGATCCGAAATTCGCCGAGACTCTGAAAACGCGCGAGGAGTTTTTCGTCACCGATTTGCGTTCGGTCGCGGTGCAAGGCCTCGTCGCATTCGACCATCTCCCCGCGCTCGCCGAAACCAAGTCGCTCCTGCATTGGCATGCGCGTCACCGCTTCTGCGCCAATTGCGGCGCGCCGACCACCATCTCGCAAGGCGGCTGGCGGCGCGATTGCCCGCAATGCCAGGCGCAGCATTTCCCGCGCACCGACCCGGTCGCGATCATGCTCGCCTTCGACGGCGAGCATTGCCTGCTCGGCCGCTCGGCGCGGTTCGTGCCCAACACCTATTCGTGCCTCGCCGGCTTCGTGGAGCCGGGCGAAAGCATCGAAGAAGCCGTGCGGCGCGAAACGCTGGAGGAAGCGGGGATTCGCTGCGGGCGCGTGCGCTATTTTGCCTCGCAGCCATGGCCGTTTCCCTCCTCCCTGATGATCGGCTGCCACGCGCAGGCGATTTCGCGCGAGATCACCATCGATCGCGACGAGCTCGAGGACGCCCGCTGGTTCAGCCGCGCGGAAACCGCCGCCATGCTGGTCAGGAAACACCCGCAAGGCCTGATCACCCCGCCGCCCATGGCCATCGCTCATCACATCATCCGCGCCTGGGTCGAGGACGGCGACAATGTCCTCGCCTGACGCTTCGCCGCTCATTCTCTGCGCCGGGATCGCGGTGATCGACTACATCTTCCGGATCGAGGCGATGCCGAAGCCGGACACCAAGAACCGCGCCAGCGCATTCACGGTCGCGAGCGGCGGCAACATGGCCAATGCGGCCGTCTCCATCGTCAGGCTCGGCGGCCGCGCAAAGCTTTCAGCGCCGCTGGGCGGACCCGCCGGGATCGACATCTCAGGCGACGCGATCCTGCGGAAACTGGAGCAGGAAAAGATCGACCATTCCGCCGTGGTGCGGATTGACGGGATGGCTTCTCCGATTTCGGCGATCCTCGTCCAGTCCGGCGGCGAGCGCGCGATCGTCAATTATCGCGACGATGCGCTGGCAAGAGCACGTTGCGAGAATCCGGCCGAGCTCGTGGCAACGGCGGACGCCGTCCTGATCGACAACCGCTTTCCGGAATTTTCGCTCCCCATCGCCCAGGCCGCGAAAGCGATCGGCAAGATCGTGCTGATGGATGCCGACGATCCGACGCGGCAGACTGACGCGCTGCTCAATGCCTGCACGCATGTCGTCTTTTCCTCGCACGGCTTGCGCAACACAGCGCAGATGCAGGATTTCACGGCCGGACTGAACGCGCTCGCAAAGCGGACTCCCGCATTGCTTGCCGTCACCGACGGCGCGAACGGCTCCTGGTGGCACGATGGGTATGCCGTTCACCACATCGCCGCGCATCCTATTCATGCGATCGACACCCTCGGTGCCGGCGATGTGTTTCACGGCGCCTGCGTGCTGGCGCTCGCACAGGGCCAGTCCTTCGAACAGGCCCTGCACTTTTCCGCCGCCGCCGCAGCGATCAAATGCACCCGGTTTGGCGGCGTCGCAGGCGCGCCCACGCATTCGGAGGTTGATGCCTTTCTGGCCGCGGCGCAGGTCGGCTGAATTCTCTTGAAATAGAAAATTTTTCTATATAGACATAAATTTCCGTCTCTCAGAGATTTTCATTCTATTTCAAGCCGGATTCCCTCCCATGGACGCTATCGACAAAAAAATCCTCGTGACCCTGCAGGAGGACGCCTCGCTCTCGGTCGCCGAGATCGGCCAGCGCGTCGGGCTGTCGTCGACGCCATGCTGGAAGCGGATCCAGAAACTCGAAGCCGACGGCGTGATCCAGAAGCGCGTCGCGCTGGTCGATCAGATGAAGATCGGACTTGGCATCAGCGTCTTCGTCTCGGTCGAGACCGGCGACCATTCGCAGGAATGGCTTGCGCGTTTCGCCGATACGGTCAGCGCGATGCCCGAAGTGATGGAATTCTACCGCATGGCGGGCGACGTCGATTACATGCTGCGCGTCGTTGTCGCCGACATGCAATCCTATGACGCGTTCTACAAAAAGCTGATCGCGGCGGCGCCCTTGAAGAACGTCACCTCGCGCTTCGCGATGGAGAAGATCAAGTCGACGACGTTGCTGCCGGTCCCGTGATGATCCCGGGATCAGTTAGACTTGGTCACCTTCTCAGACAGCCGCGGCCGCATGAAAATCTGATCTTTCAGATTCAGCGTGCCGGTGAGGACATAACCGACGACCGGCTTGTAGGTGTAGGTGGCTTGGCCCCAGATCAGGTAGGTATTGGGCACGAGAAGAGCGGGCGGGATCGTCGGCGTTGAAACGCTGCCGGTCGGCTCCGAAAGGCTCCATTCTACGGTCACCGTCTTGTTCGCGTCGATCTTGATCGACGCGAGGGAGACCTTCGCGTTCGAGATCGGATAGGGTGCGAGTACGGCGCTCGAAGCCTTGAGAATATCGGTCAGGTCTGTGGTGGTAACACTCGTGACCTGCGTGGTCAGGTCGGCGACCGTGCGCGCCGCCAGCGTCACCTTGCGGTCGATGCTGATGCCTTGCGAAACCTCGACGCCGCCGAGGTAAAGCGTGACCATCAGCGGCAGAATCATGGCGAATTCGACCGCGGACACGCCGCGCTCGTCCCTCGCGAGGCGGATCAACCGTTCGGGGATGAACGTCTTGAGAGATGAACCCCACATGACACACCTCATTATGGACCGAAGGGTTCGTTGCGGAAGGCTGACGTCGCCATGATCAGACGCTTACTGTTTCCCATGTCCGCGAGGTTAAGGCCCAGCAACGAGACATAGACCGGATATTCATAGAGCAGCCGCACGACAACGAGGTCGCCCGCGGCCGTCTGGTCATAACCCAATGTCGTTTTCAGCTGGCCGTTCTCGATCGGCTTGGACATATCGGCGCTGGCGAGCGAGGAATATTTGCGCACGTCGACCTGGATTTTGCTGCAGTCGAACAGTCCATAGATTCTCTTGCAGACCTCGTCCTTGAACCCGGACGCGCCGGTGATGCCCAGCGCCTTGGCCTGACCGGTCATGATCAGGCGTCCGGAATCGGCGGCCGCCGTCTCGAGCACCTGTCCCGCGAAAAAGATGACGGCTGTTTCCAGGATCGCGAAAACCAGCGCCAGGAACGGCGCCGCGACCAGACCGAATTCGACGGCGGCGGCGCCATCGTTCTTGCGGACAAACCGGCGCGCAACATTAAGACGCAGAAAACGCGCCGTGCGCGATACAAGCATCTTTCTTGTCAGAGCGGTCATGGCACGGTCCCGAAAACGGCGATCCACAGGGCGCCGCAGGGCCAGATTAGTATCAAAGAGGCGTTGTCGAATTGTTGAAGGAATGCCGCATTTCAGGGCGGCAGGCGTTTACGTTTTGTTAACCTCAGAAGAACGGCCAGCCGCCGCCGCGATCGCGGTTCTCAAACGTCCGGCGGTCGCGATCGCGATCGCGCTGGGCGCGATCCCTCGGATCTTCCGAGCCGGCGGCGCTGGCGCCGATTTGCGCGGCACCCTGCACTTGCCCGAGCCAGGTTCCGGTCTGCCCCAGATTGTCGCCGAAGAATCCCGGCGCGTCGCCGAGCGTTATACGCGGCTCGCAGAAGGGCGCGCAGCTATAGGTTTCGCGCCGCATGCCGCGATGGACCACAACCGTCTTGGCATAGGGTCCCTTGACCGTGACGAGTTGCTCCGTCAGCACCGTGCCGGAACGGTCGAGTACAATGAAATTGGTCACGCCATAGCCGCGGGCATTCACGACCGCGACGCCGCCGGGCTGAATCGTCACGTCGGCGATCAACGGGTTGCCGACAACCACCGTCGCGGCGCGTTCCGGCAACTTGATCATCCGGGCCTGGTCGAGAAGAACGCTGACTCCGTCACCATCGCCGCCGCCGTCCGCCAATGCCGGATGGTGAGCGAGAAAGGTCATCGCAAGGACGGATATGACGACGCGGAGAAAGCGCTCGCAGCGGCACCGCTCGATCAAGGCCGTCATTTTTACGCTCCGCACTCAACACACCACAACGCACAACGGCGGCCACGCAACAAAGTCCGCTCGTCAAAACGACTTCACTTTAAATTGGTGAATCAAACGCAAATACAAAAAGCTCAGGTCTTCATTCGTGCACGGCATCGAATCTTCGTCGCTGACAGGCGAATTTCACACGCCGCCGAAAGGCCTTGCAAATCGGTGGTTTCCGCGTCCTGCAAGACACGATTTGAAGTTGAACATGCCGTGCAATCGACCATTAACCACGAACAAACAACACGCCACGCACGTGACTTTCATCGATCGAATTAACTGAGACGCAAGTGCGCGCTGATACGTTGCGGCCACGGTCCGATGAGCGGCGAAAACGATCACGGACCAGCTCAGACAGCCACGTGTGGATCAAGGAGCCTATTATGAAGAACCTCGTTTCGCGTTTCGTGTCGGACGAGTCCGGCGCGACCGCCATTGAATACGGCCTCATCGCCGCCGGCATTTCGGTTGCGATTATCGCCGTCGTGCAGGGTCTCGGCACGAAGTTGTCGACCACCTTCACGAAGGTCAGCAACGCGCTGAACTAATTCAGCGACGTTCAAGGGTCAGCAAAAAGGCTCTGGCGCAAACCGCCAGAGCCTTTTCGTTTTGCGACCTGGGCGTCGAAATGCCGCCGAGATAGCGCGCATTTTTCGGGTAAAATCGAGCGTCTCGCCTTACGCAACCTTTAAACGCCGCCTCTAGTTTCGCACGTGGCCGGCCGAATGCCGGCCCGTGTCATTCGGAGGATCAAATGAACTTGCTCAAAAAGTTTCTTTGCGACGAACGCGGCGCCACGGCCATCGAGTATGGCCTGATCGCCGCGGGCATTGCAGTGGCCATCATCTCGGTGGTGCAAGGCCTCGGCCCAAAGCTGAATACGACCTTCACCAAGGTCAGCGATGCGCTGAACTGACGTCCGCAATTCCGTTTGAGCAAAGGGCGCTTCGCTGGTCCGAGCCGGATCAGGAAGCGCCTTTCACTTTTCCGCTAACGGAACGGCAAGGCTCCTTTTCTATTGTCAGGACATCAATTCGAGTTCGAGTGTGCGTGCCATGACTTTTGCCCTGACCGACGCGATCCGCCTGCTCCTGTTCCCGGCGCTGATGGCGTTCGCGGCCTCGAGCGACCTCTTTACAATGACGATCTCGAACCGCGTCTCACTTGCGCTCATCGCGGGTTTCGCGGTGATGGCGTACGCGGCTGGAATGAACGGGCAAGCCGTTTTGTCGCATATCGGCGCCGGCGCGGCGGTTCTCGCCGTGACATTCGCCTTCTACTCGCGCGGATGGATCGGCGGTGGTGACGCCAAGCTCGCGGCGGCGACCGCGCTCTGGTTCGGCTTCGATCAGTTAATGAATTATCTCCTTTACGCTTCGCTGTTTGGCGGCGTCCTGACATTTCTTGTGATCCGTTTCAGACTCATACCACTACCTGCCGCGCTGGCCGGGCAGGAATGGGCGCGGCGGCTGCACCGCATGGATGCCGGCGTGCCCTATGGCATCGCGCTCGCGGCATCGGCGCTGCTCGTCTATCCGGAAACATTCTGGATGCAGACCTTCGGGAAGTGACGCGGAAGCCTGCGCAAACCGCGCGCTAAATCCAAAATTAACTCAGGTTAGATACGCCTCATTAACCACGAATTGACCTTTGGGTGGTGAAGTTCGCCCAAAGACGGCCCGCACCGGCTGTCGCGTCGTGTCGAAAGTGAAGCGTGATGAAAGCTGCGCGTCTCGTAGTGCTTGGAGTTGCGATTGCAGCGGGCGGCTTGGCCGCCCTGCTTGCAGGCCGGGAGGATGAAAAAGCCCCCGCTCCCGCACCTGTCGCCCAAATCGAAACCGTCGATGTCCTGGTCGCCGAGAAGGAGATCGGGATGGGACATTCGATCTCGCCCGGCGACATGAAATGGCAGATGTGGCCGGCGGCGTCAGCGGGTCCGGCCATGATCCGCAGGACCGACAAGCCGAATGCCATGGAGGAATTGTCGGGTTCGATCGTGCGCGGCACGTTCCAGCCCGGCGAGCCGATCCAGGAAGCCAAGCTGATCAAGGCCAGTGGTTCCGGCTACATGGCCGCGGTGCTGCCGAGCGGCATGCGCGCGATCTCGACTGAAATCGCGCCGGAAACCGCCGCCGCGGGATTCATTCTTCCCGGCGATCGTGTCGACGTCATCCTGTCGCGCACCGACAAGGCCGCCGCGAAAATCGCCGGCTACGATGTTCAAGTCAGCGAAACGATCCTGAGGAACGTGCGCGTTCTCGCCATCGACCAAACCGTCGAAGAGAAGAACGGCCAGAAAGTCGTCGTCGGCAAGACCGCGACCCTCGAACTCGCGCCGCGCCAAACCGAAAAACTCGCGCTCGCCCGGCAGCGCGGAACGCTCTCGCTCGCGCTGCGCAGCATCGTCGACGCCTCCGGCAAAGCCGAGGGCGGCAACGAAGACAACGGCGGCGATGTCGATAGTGCGATCAATGTCATCCGCTTCGGCATCAACAAGTGAACCCGATCAGCGAGACCAGCTTCCAAAATCCGGCCGTTGGCCGATCGTGAAAAGGACGAGCAACATGGCGAAGAGGACCTTGATCCGGACCGCGTCCGCGGCGGCGCTGATCGCCGCGACGGGCGCCGTGCTTGTCAGCCTCGCCGACGCCGCCGATCGCCGCGTGGCACCGCGGGCCCCGGTGGGTGCGCAGGTGCCGCACGAAAACGGCGTCCCGGTCATCGAGGTGGTCGGCAGCGATCAAAGCTCGCGTTTCGTGCCGCTCGGCATCGGCAAGTCGGTCGTCATCGACCTGCCGACCGACATCAAGGACGTTCTCGTCGCCGATCCGCTGGTCGCCAATGCCGTCGTGCGCTCGGCGCGCCGCGCCTATCTTATCGGCGTCAAGGTCGGCCAGACCAACATGTTCTTCTTCGACGCCGAGGGCCGCCAGATCGCCGGCTTCGACATTGCGGTGAAACGCGACCTCGGCGGGCTGCAGGCGATTCTCAAGCAGGCGCTGCCCGGCGAGGATATCCGCGTCGAGGCGATCGGCGACGGCATCATGCTGACCGGCTCGGTGGCGACGCCCGCGCAGGCGCAGCAGGCCTATGATCTCGCCAACCGCGTTGCCGCAAGCGGCGGCGCCGGCGGATTCAGCTTCGGCGGCGGCGGCGATGCCAAGGTGATCAACAACATCGTCGTGCGCGGACGCGATCAGGTCATGATCAAGGTCACGGTCGCGGAAGTGCAGCGCGACGTGATCAAACAACTCGGCGTCGATCTCTCCGGTTCGTTCAATACCGGCACCGCCGTCGTCAACTTCAACCAGACCAATCCGTTCTCCGCCTTTGGCCAGAGCCTGAGCGGCTCGAGCGTGGCGGGCACGATCCGCAACGTCACCGCGACATTGAAGGCAATGGAGCGCGCAGGCGTGGTGCGCACGCTGGCCGAGCCGAATGTCACGGTCGTGTCGGGCGAGACCGGCCTGTTCGTCGCCGGCGGCGAATTCCCGGTTCCGAACGGGTTGTCCTGCGACACCACGAAATCGCCACCGGTCTGCCAGCAGCAGATCGACTTCAAGAAATTCGGTGTCAGTCTCTCGTTCACCCCGGTCGTTCTGGGCGAAGGCCGCATCAGCCTGAAGGTCGGCACCGAAGTGTCGGACCTGTCGAGCGAGAACGCCATTACGCTCGGCGTGCCTGGCACCAACCAGACGCTGACGATCCCCTCGATCCGCGCACGCCGCGCCGAGACCGTGGTCGAGATTCCGTCTGGCGGCTCGCTTGCGATGGCGGGCATGATCCAGGAACAGACCAAGCAGCAGATCAACGGTTTCCCCGGCCTGCAGCAGCTGCCGATCCTCGGCGTGCTGTTCAAGAGCCGCGATTACATCAACAAGCAGACCGAACTGATGATCCTCGCGACCCCCTATGTGGTGCGCGCGGTGGCGCAGAAGGACTTGTCGCGACCGGACGACGGTTTCGCCGACGCGCCGGATTCATCCACGGTGCTGCTCAGTCGCCTGAACAAGATCTACGGCATTCCCGACAAGGTCGACCCCAAACAGGTCTGGCGCGGCAATGTCGGTTTCATCATCGACTAATGGCGCAGCGAAGAGAGTAACGACGATGATATCTCATAGCCTCCCGCTGCGGATCCTCGCGGTCACAGGCCTCGCGCTTGTGCTCTCGGGTTGCTACGTCCACAAGGAAACCGCCGGCGACATCCCGAACGATTATCGCAAACGCCATCCGATCACGCTGAAGGAAGGCGAGAAGACAGTCGAGATTTTTGTCGGCTCCCGGCGCGGCGGATTGACAGACGGCCAGGGCGCCGATGTTCTCTACTTTGCAAAGCAGTGGAAGCGCGAATCGACCGGCGGCATCATCATCGACGTGCCGGCGGCAACCGCGAATGAGGTTGCCGCCAACGGCGCCTTGCGCGAAGTGCGCTCGATCCTGGCCGCGGCCGGCGTTCCGCCGCATGTCGTGAGCATCAGGCCGTATACGACCGAGCCGGACAAGCTCGCGACCATCAAGCTCAACTATTCCAAGATCGTCGCGCAAGCCGGTCCTTGCGGGTTGTGGCCGCATGATCTCGGCCCGGCCTGGGATCCGACTTATCAGGAAAACCGCAATTACTGGAACCTCGGCTGCTCGTCGCAGCGCAATCTGGCCGCGATGGTCGCCAACCCGGCCGATCTCGTGCAGCCGCGCGCCGAAGATCCGATCTCGACCAACCGCCGCAGCGTTGTGCTCGACAAATATCGCAAAG
This sequence comes from uncultured Hyphomicrobiales bacterium, assembly GCA_964370945.1. Taxonomy (GTDB): domain Bacteria; phylum Pseudomonadota; class Alphaproteobacteria; order Rhizobiales; family Xanthobacteraceae; genus Pseudorhodoplanes. The sequence goes on from CAYJNT010000044.1 coordinate 15,989, forward strand.
GCGAACCAACCAACACCACGTATCGCAACGAAGATCGCGGCAAGCTGAGCGACATCGGCAAATGATGAAAACGGCCCTGCAGAACCCACACCATGAGGTCGCGCCGCCGGAAACGCCGGCGCGCGACGAGCATATTGCGCCCGCGCCCCGCGTCTCGATCCAGGCCTTCTGCGAATCGGTTGAAACCGCGGCCGCGATCCAGGCCGCCGGTGAAGACCGGCGTCTGGCGAAGGCACACCTGAAAATCCAGATGGGCGGCATGGCGGCGGCAAGCGAAGCCTATCGGGCGGCGCCGACCCCGAACGTGATCATCCTCGAATTCGAATCGCGTCCGGCCGATATCCTCGCCGGGCTCGACGCGCTCGCCGAGGTCTGCGACGCCGGCACGCGCGTGATCGTGATCGGGCGCCACAACGACGTCATCCTCTACCGTGAGCTCGTTCGCCGCGGCGTCAGCGATTACCAGATCGCCCCGGTCGGCACGCTCGACGTCGTGCGCGCGATCTGCGGGCTGTTTTCCTCGCCGGATGCCAAGCCGGTCGGCCGAATTCTCGCGGTCGTCGGCGCCAAGGGCGGTGTCGGCGCTTCGACCGTGTCGCACAATATCGCCTGGGCGATCGCGCGCGATCTCAATCTCGATTCGGTCGTCACCGATCTCGACCTCGCCTTCGGCACCGCCGGCCTCGATTTCAACCAGGACCCGCCGCAAGGTATCGCCGACGCGGTGTTTTCGCCGGAACGCATCGACACCGCGTTTGTGGACCGTTTGCTCTCGAAATGCTCGGACAACTTGAGTCTCCTGGCCGCGCCTGCGACGCTGGAACGCGTCTACGATTTCGGCGACGAGGCGTTCGATTCCATCCTGGATTCGCTGCGCGCGACCGTACCGAGCATCGTGCTCGACCTGCCGCATCAATGGAGCGGGTGGACCAAGCGCACCCTGCTTGCCGCCGACGATATCCTGATCGTTTGTGCGCCGGATCTTGCCAATCTGCGCAACGCCAAAAGCATGGTCGACATTCTCAAGGCTGGCCGCGCCAACGATCATCGTCCGTTCTATCTGCTCAATCAGGTCGGCGTGCCGAAGCGGCCGGAGATCAAGGCCTCCGACTTCGCCAAGGCGCTCGACGACGATCCGGTCGCGATCATTCCCTTCGACCCGCAATTGTTCGGCACGGCCGCCAATAACGGTCAGATGATCGCCGAGGTCGCCGCCAAGCACGCGACAACGGAAATATTCCGGGAGCTCGCGCAGCTCCTGACCGGCCGTTCCGAGGTGAAAAAACAGAAATCGGGAATTCTGACGCCGCTTCTTTCGAAGCTGCGCAAGCAGTCCTAAACAATCGAGTGATCCGTGTTCGGTAAGCGTTCCCTCAACACCCAAGAGCAGCACCCGGCAATAGCGCCCGCGCCACAGCCGGCGCCGACGGCCGCGCGGCCCGTACCGGCGGCTGCGCCAGCGCCGACGCAATCGCAGCCGCATAACGACACCGGGCGTGCGCCCATGCCGGCGTCGGGCCTCGGCGCACCGCTCGTTTCGCCGCCGCTGGTGCCAGCAAAATCCGGTCCGGCACCGGCGCCGATCATAGCGACCGATACGCGCCGCTCTGAAGCCTATTACGAGGTCAAGGGCACCATCTTCAGCGCCCTGATCGAGGCGATCGATCTCGCGCAGCTCGCCCGGCTCGACGCCGATGCCTCGCGCGAGGAAATCCGCGATATCGTCAACGAAATCATCGCGATCAAGAATATCGTGATGTCGATCTCCGAGCAGGAGGAACTGCTCGACGACATCTGCAACGACGTGCTCGGTTATGGTCCGCTCGAGCCGTTGCTGAGCCGCGACGACATCGCCGACATCATGGTCAACGGCTCAGGCACGGTTTACATCGAAGTCGCAGGCAAGATTCACAAGACCGGCATCCGGTTCCGCGACAATCAGCAGTTGCTCAATATCTGCCAGCGCATCGTCAGCCAGATCGGCCGCCGCGTCGACGAATCCTCCCCGATCTGCGACGCGCGCCTGCCGGATGGTTCTCGTGTGAACGCCATTGTGCCGCCATTGGCCATCGACGGCCCCGCGCTCACCATTCGCAAGTTCAAAAAAGACAAGCTCACACTCGAGCAACTCGTGAAATACGGTTCGGTGTCGCCGGAAGGCGCGCAGATCCTGCAGATCATCGGCCGTTGCCGCGTCAACACGGTGGTGTCCGGCGGTACCGGTTCCGGCAAGACCACGCTGCTCAACTGTCTTACCCGTTATATCGACGACGACGAACGTATCATCACCTGCGAAGACGCCGCCGAACTGCAGCTGCAGCAGCCGCATGTGGTGCGGCTCGAAACGCGACCGCCCAATATCGAAGGCGAAGGCCAGGTCACCATGCGCGACCTCGTCAAAAACTGCCTGCGTATGCGCCCGGAACGGATCATCGTCGGCGAAGTGCGCGGACCGGAGGCCTTCGACCTCCTGCAGGCGATGAACACGGGCCATGACGGCTCGATGGGCACGTTGCACGCCAACTCGCCGCGCGAAGCCCTGTCCCGTATGGAATCCATGATCACCATGGGCGGCTTCGCGCTGCCGTCGCGCACTATCCGCGAGATGATCTGCTCGTCCGTCGATGTCGTCGTGCAGGCCGCGCGCCTGCGCGACGGTTCGCGCCGCATCACCCACATCACCGAAGTGC
>CAYJNT010000045.1:0-18645 GCA_964370945.1 uncultured Hyphomicrobiales bacterium
AGCCGTAAAGCTTGGCGTGCCGGTCCCGCAGCACATTTTTCTGCACTTTCCCCATGGTATTCCGCGGCAGGTCGTCCATGAATATGACGCGTTTTGGCAATTTGAACTTGGCGAGACGCTGTTCCAGCACCCCGATCACGGCTTTTTCGCTCAAATCCGCGCCCGGCTTGCAGACGATGATGGCGGTGACGCCCTCGCCGAAATCCGGGTGCGGACAGCCGATCACGGCGCTCTCGGCGACGCCCGGCAGCGCATCGATCTCGCTCTCGATTTCCTTCGGATAGACATTGAAGCCGCCGGTGATGATCAGGTCCTTGGCGCGCCCGACGATGTGCACATAACCGCGGTCGTCGATCTTGCCGACATCGCCGGTGATGAAGAAGCCGTCGGCGCGGAATTCGGTCTTGGTCTTTTCCGGCATGCGCCAATAGCCGGGAAACACATTCGGCCCCTTCACCTCGATGCCGCCGGTCTCGCCCTGCGGCAATTCCTTGCCGGTTTCGGGATCGGCGATGCGCAGTTCAACGCCCGGCAGCGGGAAGCCGACCGTGCCGGCGATGCGATCGCCGTCATACGGGTTCGACGTGTTCATGTTGGTCTCGGTCATGCCGTAGCGTTCGAGAATGGCGTGACCGGTCCTCTGCTGGAATTCGATATGCGTTTCGGCGAGCAGCGGCGCCGAACCCGATGTGAACAGCCGCATGTGCTTGCAGGCGGCTTTGGTCAGGCCCGGAACTTTCAGCAGCCGCGTATAGAAAGTCGGCACACCCATCATCGCCGTCGCTTTCGGCAACAGCCGCATCACCCCGTCGGCGTCGAATTTCGGCAGGAAGATCATCGCGGCGCCTGCGAGCATCACGGTGTTGCTCGCAACGAAAAGGCCGTGCGTGTGATAGATCGGCAGCGCGTGCAGGAGCACATCCTTGTCGGTGAAATGCCAGTATTCCACGAGCGTCTGCGCATTGGAGGCGAGGTTGTCATGCGTCAGCATCGCGCCCTTGGAGCGGCCGGTGGTGCCCGACGTATAAAGGATCGCGGCGAGATCGCTGCTCGTGCGGGTGGCGTCGGAAAATTCCGGCGACGCTTTCGCGGCGGCTTCGGTCAGCGTGCCCTTCCCGCTCGCGTCGAGCGTCTCCACCGCGCGAATGCCGTGCTTGGACGCGATCTCGGCAAGACCCGCCTGTTTCGACGGATCGCACACAATGAGCGACGGCTCGGCGTCGCCAATGAAATAATCGAGTTCGGCGAGCGTGTAGGCGGTGTTGAGCGGCAGATAGACCGCGCCCGCGCGCAACGATGCGAGATAAAGCAACAGGTTTTCCGGCGTCTTTTCGACCTGCACCGCGACGCGGTCGCCCGGTTTGACACCGCGTGCAACCAGCACATTGGCGATCTGCGCGGAACGCGCGAGCATGTCGCGATAGGTAATCGTCGCGCCCGTGCCGGTTTCGAGAAAGATCTTGTCCGGCGCGGAAATTGTCGAGCGGATTTGGCTGAACAGGTTCATTGCAATCGGCTTTTCAAAATCAGCTGACAGGCACAAGTTCGGCCGGCGCCGTGCGAACCAGCCGCCGCACCGCGCTCGAGGCCGCGATCGCGCGGCTCTGCGCATAAGCCTCGTGGTTACGCTCGATATATTCGAGGTCGTAAAGGTAGTTCACCATCATCCCGTGCGCCTGCTGGATGCCCTTTTCGGAAGCGTCGCCGAGAAAATTGATCTGCTCGAGCCGCGCGCCGTTGCCGAGATGAAAGCGCGCCACCGCATCGACCGGCGTGCCGCGCTTGTTGCGCGCATGCAGGAAGTAGTAAGCGGCGGCGCGCATCAGCGGGTCCTGCACCGCCTCGCGCTGATCGGGCATCTGCCACCAGCCTTCGGTGTCGAGATGCTCCAGCGCCGCGCGGTCAGCCGCATCGAGCACGACGGATTGTTCGTTGGCGCGCTCGCGCCGCAGCCACTCGGCGAAATTCGGCGCCGGCGAGAGCGTGACAAAGGTCGAAAGCCGCGGATTGTCGCGAGAGATTTCCTCCACCACCTGCTTGATCAGGAAATGGCCGAAGGTCACGCCGGCAAGTCCGCGCTGGCAGTTGGAGATCGAGTAGAACACCGCGGTCGTCGCGCGCTCCGGATCGAGTCCCTCGCGCTGCACGGCAAGGATCGGCGCAATCGCATTGGCGATTTCGCGCACCAGCGCGACTTCGACAAAGATCAGCGGCTCGTCGACCAAGGCCGGGTGAAAGAACGCGTAACAGCAGCGATCCGGCGGGTCGATGCGGCGGCGCAGATCGTCCCAGCTCCTGATCTTGTGCACGGCCTCGTGCTTGATGATTTTTTCCAGGATGTTGGCGGGCGTCGACCAGTCAATGCGGCGCAACACCAGGAAGCCGCGATTGAACCAGGACGAAAACAGATGCACGAAATCGGCATCAACCGCGACAAGATCGTCGCGGTGATCCATCGCGTCGATCAATTGCTCGCGCATTTTCACGAGCGCCGCGGTGCCGCCGGGCGCGAGATTGAGCCGGCGGAACAGTTCCTGCCGGCGCGGCTCGGCCGCGAGATGGATTTCGGCGATGGTCTCGTCATTGGCGTCGCTTTGCCAGGCCGCGATCGCGGCTTTCAGCCGTGCCTCGTCCGGCCCAAAGCGGTTGGCCAAGGCCTCGAAGAAAGCGATGCGCGGCCCGGTCGTGAGCGCCGCATATTGCAAAAGGATATCGCGCGCGAGCGCGACGCCGGAGGCCTCGCCCCGCCCGGTCAGCAATTGCTCGCATTCCTCGACCAGGTTTTCGGAGCGCGTGACGCCATCGACGCGGCCGGGCAGCGTGCGTTCAAGCAAAGCGCGGCCGCGGTCGGCAATGGTCTGCAGCATGTCGCCGAAAAACGTGGCGTTCATTTCGCGTGATCGCTCCGCAAGCGCTCAAGCCCTATGTGAAGATCGCGGCTCGATGATGAAAGGCTGGCCGTGCGCGCTTTTCACCGTTGACTCTTTCCTTCAAGCCCATCACTGTCTACAAACAGGGAGTAGTTGTATACAAAAAATCTTGCGGTGCACGCAAGTGGACGGGCGGATGCGTAACCAGGGCACGGGAAGCCTCAAGGACGAAATCGAAAACGAAATCATCACCGGACGTTTCCCGCCCGGTGAGCGGCTCGACGAGGTCTCGCTCGCCGAGCGCTATGGCGTGTCGCGCACGCCGATCCGCGAAGCCTTGCACGCGCTTGCCGCTTCCGGCCTGCTTGAAGTGCGCCCGCATCGCGGCACTATTGTCGCGGAAGTGAGCCCCGAGCGGCTGTTCGAGATGTTCGAAGTGATGGCCGAGATGGAAGCGATGTGCGCCCGTCATGCCGCGCGCCGCATGACCGAGGGCGAGCATCGCGAGCTCGATACCGCGCATGCCGCTTGCGGCGTTGCCGAGCAGAAGGGCGATTCCGATCAATATTATTACGAGAACGAGCGCTTCCACTTCTGCATCTATGAAGGCAGCCATAACGGCTTCCTCGCCGATCAATGCAAGGCGCTGCACCGGCGCCTGCAACCTTATCGCCGGCTGCAGCTGCGCGTGCGCAACCGGATGACGACGTCGTATCGCGAGCACGGCGAAATCGCCGCCGCGATCAAGGCCGGCCAGAGCGATGCCGCCGCCGATCTTCTGCGCCGTCATGTGCTGGTGCAGGGCGACCGCTTTGCCGATCTCGTGTCCTCGCTGCGCAAACTGAAACAGCTTCCGGTGATGGCATGAGCGACGCGGCAATGCTCGAGAAGAAGTCGACGGCAGCGAATGCCGAACCCATCCTGCTCGACGTGCAGGATCTACACGTGCATTTCGAAACCTCGCGCGGAAAAGTGCGCGCGGTGGAAGGCCTCTCCTTCAATGTCCGCAAGGGCGAGGTGGTCGCGATCGTCGGCGAATCCGGATCGGGCAAATCCGTGTCCGCACTGTCGATCATGCGGCTCCTGCCGAAACATACCGCCCGCGTTAACGGCCGCATCACCTTCGACGGCCGCAGCCTGCTCGATCTCGACGACGAGGAGATGCGGAAAATCCGCGGTCACCACATCTCGATGATCTTCCAGGAGCCGATGACCTCGCTCAACCCGATCCTGACGATCGGGCTGCAGATCAAGGAGCCGTTGCAGATCCATCTCGGCATGACCGACGAGGAAGCCAAGGCGCGCGCGATCGAACTGTTGACGCTGGTCGGCATCACCGATCCAGAGCGGCGGCTCGACCAGTATCCGCACCAGTTCTCCGGCGGCATGCGCCAGCGCGTGATGATCGCGATCGGGCTTGCCTGCAATCCCAAGCTCATCATCGCCGACGAGCCGACCACCGCGCTCGACGTCACCATCCAGGCGCAGATCCTCGAACTGATGAAGGATCTGTCGCGCAAATTGAATATCGCGCTGATCGTCATCACGCATAATCTCGGTGTGGTCGCGCGCTATGCCGACCGCGTGATCGTGATGTATGCGGCGCGCCTGGTGGAAGAAGGCGAAGCCGACAATGTCTTCCACCGCCCGCGCCATCCCTATTCGATGGGCTTGTTGCGCTCGGTGCCGCGCCTCGACCGTCCGCGCGGAGCGAAACTCGAGACCATCGAAGGCTTGCCGCCCAATCTCGCGCTGGCGCAATCCGGCTGCCGTTTCGCACCTCGCTGCCCGTTCAAGATCGCGGTCTGCGACACCGAACCTGCGCTGCTCAACACCGACACCGGCGGCTTGTCGCGCTGCCATCGCCACGAGGAGATCGCTGCCGGCAAGCTCGTCTGGGGCGCGACCTCATCCGGCGCGCAGCAAGCGATCGCGCTCAAACCCGAGGCGCTGCTCTCGGTGCGCAACCTGACCAAGACCTTCGAGGTGCGCGGCGGTTTCCGCGGCGTGCGCGGCGCTGTGCGCGCGGTGCAGGATGTGTCATTCGAAATCCATCCCGGCGAAACGCTCGGGCTTGTCGGCGAATCCGGCTGCGGAAAAACCACCGTCGGGCGCCTCATTCTCAAGCTCGAAAACCCGACCTCCGGCGAAATCCGTTTCGCGGGCGCCGACCTCGCCTCCGCGAGCGCCGCGGAGATGAAGGCGATCCGCCGCAAGATTCAGGTGATCTTCCAGGACCCCTATTCCTCGCTCAATCCGCGCATGACGGTCGGCCAGATCATCGCCGAGCCGCTCAACGTCTATAAGCTCGCGCCGGATTCGAAGAAGGCGAACGAGCGCGTCGCGCAATTGCTCGAGCAAGTGGGCTTGCGGCCGGAAATGGCGGTGCGCTATCCGCATCAATTGTCCGGCGGTCAGCGCCAGCGCGTCGGCATCGCGCGCGCGCTCGCGATGGAGCCCTCCTTCATCGTCTGCGACGAGGCGGTGTCCGCGCTCGACGTGTCGATCCAGGGCCAGATCATCAACTTGCTCGAGGATCTGCAGCGGCGCCTGGGCCTCGCCTACCTTTTCATCGCGCACGACCTTGCCGTGGTGCGCCACATCTCAATGCGCGTGGTCGTGATGTACTTTGGCAAGATCATGGAGATCGCCGACCGCGACACGATCTATCGCGAGCCGCTGCATCCCTATACCAAAGTGCTGCTCGACGCTGCACCGGTGCCTGATCCGACCATCGAAAAGGGACGCGAACCGCGCCTGATCAAGGGCGAATTGCCCTCGCACCTTTCGCCGCCGTCGGGCTGCGTGTTTAATACGCGCTGTCCGCTGGCGAGCCAGGAATGCCGCGAGATCGTGCCGGAACTGCGCGAGATCAAACCGGGTCACTTTGCCGCGTGCATCAAGGTGTGAGGATCGAACAGAATAGAAGAGATAAGAGGGGCGAACCAAGCCGGGATCAGAATCGGCAATCAAAAAACGAAAACGATAATCAGGAAAGAAACGCTAAGGGAGAAAACTGATGAGGAAATTCGGGGTATTGATCCTGGCGATCGCCGCGCTTGCATTCGCAGGCGGGATCGCGAATGCACAGACGCCGAAAAAGGGCGGGCACTTGAACTTCGCGATCAGTGCGGAGACGCCGCATTACGACTGCCACGCCAGCGACACCTATGCGACACTGCATTTCTCGTCGCCGTTCTATTCGACGCTGCTGCGCTATAACCTGTCCAAATTGCCGGAAATCCAGGGCGACCTCGCCAAGTCCTGGACGGTTTCGCCGGACAAGAAGACCTATACCTTCACGCTGCAGGACGGCGTCAAGTTTCACGACGGCACGCCGTTCACCTCCGCCGATATCAAGGCGACCTACGACCGGCTGCGTAACCCGGCCCAGGGTGTGGTGTCGAACCGCAAGGCGACCTTCGCGGATGTTGACACGATCGAAACGCCGAATCCGACCACCGTCGTCTTCAAGATGAAGTCAGTGAACGCATCGATGCTCGACCATTTCGCGAGCCCGTGGAACTGCGTCTATTCGGCCAAGGATCTCGCCGCCGACCCGAATGCGCCGCGGACGAAGATCAACGGTACCGGCCCCTTCACCTTCGTGGAGCACGTCAAGGGCAGCCACGTCGCCGGCAAGAAGAACGAGAACTACTTCAAGAAGGGTTTGCCCTATCTTGATTCCTACCGCGGCATCTTCACGCTGCAGGCGGCGGCGATGCTGAATGCGCTGCAGGGCGGACAGGTGCTGGCCGAGTTCCGCGGCGTGTCTCCGGCGGAGCGCGACCGCATGGTCGCAGCCATGGGCGACAAGCTCCGGGTCGAGGAATCGAGCTGGACGCTCAACCTGATCGTCGCGTTCAACGTCGACAAAAAACCGTTCGACGACGTGCGCGTGCGCAAGGCACTGCTCATGGCGATCGACCGCTGGGGCGGCAGCCAGGGCCTGTCGCGTATCTCCACGTTGCGTTCGGTCGGCGGCATCATTCGCCCCGGCTCCGCGCTTGCGACGCCCGAAGCCGAGCTCGTCAAGCTGCCGGGCTTCAACAAGGACATCAAGAAAGCGCGCGAGGAAGCCAAGAAGCTCCTGAAGGAGGCGGGCCAGGAAAACCTGAAGTTTGTGCTCTGGAACCGCAATCTGGCGATGCCCTACACGCCGGCCGGTATTTTCCTGGTCGACCAGTGGCGGCAGATCGGCGTCGAGGTCGAGCACAAGCAATCCGACACCGCGCCCTACCTCGCCGGTTTGCGCAGTGGCAATTACGAAGTGTCGATCGACTTCTCCAACCTGTTCAACGACGACCCTACGCTCGCACTGACAAAGTACATTTCGCACTCGAAGAACCCGCTCAATCTCTCGCGAGCCAACGATCAGCAGATCGACGATCTCTACGAGAAGCAGTTGCGCGAAGGCGACATCGAGAAGCGCAAGGGCTTCATCCGTGCGCTGGAGAAGCGCCTGTTCGAGCAGGCCTATCAGCAACCGCTGTTGTGGTGGCACCGCATCGTGCTGACCCACAAGACGGTGATGGGCTGGAAGATGTCGCCGAGCCACAATCTCGGCCAGGACCTCGCCGACGTCTGGCTCAATCAGTAACCACGCGTTCCGGCAGCGGTGCAGCACCCCGGCTGCCCCCCGGCCCCCGGGAGAGAGACAAGAATCTCCAATATTTGGTCAAACCCGTTCTGCTCACGATCCCGACCCTTCTTGGGGTGGCCGTTCTCGTGTTCTTCATGCTGCGCATCGTCCCGGGCGACGTCGTCGAGGTGAAATTGCGCGGCGACGGCGGCAACGTATCGCAGCAAGCCATCGACATGGAGCGCAAGCGTCTCGGCCTCGACAAGCCGCTGATGAGGCAATTCGGCGACTGGATGGTCGGCGTCGCGACGTTCAATTACGGAATCTCGATGTGGACCGAGCGGCCGGTCATGGAGGAGATATCGCTGCGTCTCGAATTGTCGCTGCAGGTGGCGATCATGGCATCGCTGATCGCCACGTTCATTGCCATACCACTCGGCACCACTGCGGCGTTGTTCCGCGATACCTGGATCGATTACACCGTCCGCATCGTCACCATCGGCGGGCTTTCGATTCCGTCCTTCTGGTTCGGCATGCTGATCATGCTGAGCCTGCTCGCCTTCTTCAACTGGCTGCCGCCGATCACCTTCACGCCGATTTATGTCGATCCGATTGCAAACCTCACCCAACTGATCTGGCCGGCCATGGCGGTGGGCTATCGCTATTGCGCGGTGGTGGCGCGCATGATCCGCTCGTCGCTGCTGGAAGTGCTGAACGAGGATTACATCCGCACCGCGCGCGCCAAGGGTGTCTACGAAAAGCTCGTGATCTCGCGGCATGCCTTGCGTAACGCGCTTCTCCCCGCCATCACCGTGATCGGCCTCGAATTCACCTTCCTGGTCGGCGGCCTGGTGGTCACCGAACAGGTCTTCAACCTCAACGGCATCGGCCAGCTTTTCGTGCAGAGCGTGTCGCGCAACGACTTCACCCTGATCCAGGGCATGGTCATGCTGATCGCCGCGTTCTACGTCTTCGTCAATCTGGCGGTCGACCTGCTTTACGCGGTGTTCGACCCCCGCATCCGCTATACGTGACGCCATGACACTCGTGCTTCCAACACCCGCAACGCTCAAGTCGCCGAACAAGATCGTCGAGTTCTGCCAGCAGCAGCCTTTGGGCGCGGTCAGCTTCGTCATCATTTTCGCGATGATGTTTGCCGGCATCTTCTGCGAGCTCGTCACGCCGTATGATCCGCTGGCGATCGACTTCGCCTCCATCCTCGCCGCGCCTTCGGCCGATCACTGGTGCGGCACCGACGCCTATGGACGCGACATCTGCTCACGCCTGATCTACGGCTCGCGCACCGCCATGGTGATCGGCTTCACCTCTTCGTTTGTCGGCTCCTCGCTCGGCGCGATCCTCGGCGTCGCCTCAGCCTATTTCGGCGGGCGTATCGACAACTGGATCCAGCGCGTCATGGACGTGCTGCTGGCCTTCCCGCTGATCGTCCTGGCGCTGGTCGTGGTCGCCGCGCTCCGCAAATTCGTGGTCGGCGGCGTCGATGTGAACCTCATTCTCGCGATCGCGATCCCGATCATCCCGCGCGTCGCGCGCGTGGTCCGGGCCGCGGCGCTCGGCGTGCGGGTGATGCCCTATGTCGACGCAGCGCGCGCGGCCGGCTATTCCAATAGCCGCATCATCTTCCGCCACATGTCGCCGAACGTGGTCGCGCCTTACCTCATCATGCTCACCGCTTTCATCGCGCAGGCGATCCTCGCGGAGGCCTCGCTCTCGTTCCTCGGGCTCGGCGTGGTCGAGCCGACCGCCGCCTGGGGGCTGATGCTCTCGGGCAACGCCGCCGACTTCTACCGCGAAGCGCCCTGGATGATCCTGTTCCCCGGCGCCGCCATCTCGCTCGCGGTGTTCGCCTTCAATCTGTTCGGCGACGCGCTGCGCGATTATCTCGATCCGCGGTTCAAGGTGTAGAGCGGCACCTGCTTCTTTGATTTGCCCACTCACTCACGCCGTCATGCCCGGCCTTGTGCCGGGCATCCACGTCTTGTTTTCTTGGCCAAGTAAGACGTGGATGGCCGGGACAAGCCCGGCCATGACAAATCTATAGAGAGTGACCGATGCCCAAACCTCTCGCCGGCCTTCGCGTTCTTGAGCTCGCGCGCATTCTCGCCGGGCCCTGGGCCGGGCAGATCCTGGCCGATCTCGGCGCCGATGTGATCAAGGTCGAGCGACCGGGCGCGGGCGACGATACCCGCGGCTGGGGACCACCCTTTGTCGAAGGACCGAACGGCGAAAACCTGAGCGCCGCCTATTATCATTCCTGCAATCGCGGCAAGCGCTCGATCGCTGTCGATTTCGAAACCGAACGCGGACGCCGCATCGTGCAGAAGCTCGCGCAGCGCTCCGACATTCTCATTGAAAACTTCAAGGTCGGCGGGCTCGCGAAATTCGGGCTCGATTATAAAAGCCTTAGCTCCGGCAATCCGCGCCTGATCTATTGCTCGGTCACCGGCTTCGGCCAGGACGGCCCTTACGCGCCGCGCGCGGGCTACGACCTGATGATCCAGGGCATGGGCGGGATCATGAGCATCACCGGCGAACCGTCAGGCCCGATGCGCCTCGGCGTCGCCTTCGCCGACGTGTTCACCGGCGTCTATTCCGCGCTCGCGATCCAGTCGGCCTTGGTGGCGCGCGCGAGCACCGGCAAGGGTTGCTATATCGACATGGCGCTGCTCGACACCCAGGTCGGCGTGCTCGCCAATCAGGCGCTGTTTTATCTGTCATCCGGCAAGGTGCCGGCGCGGCTCGGCAACGCGCACGCGACCGTCGTGCCCTATCAGGTGTTTCCGGTGTCGGACGGCCACATCATCATCGCCTGCGGCAACGACAGCCAGTTCGCGCGCCTCGCGGTGCTGCTCGGCGAGCCGGCGCTCGGCGCGGAGCCCGATTTCAAGACCAATGCCGGCCGCGTCACGCATCGCGATCGCCTCATCCCGCGCATGCTGCCGCTGACGGCGAAATTCACGCGCGACGAATTGCTCAAGAAACTGGAAGCCGCCGGCGTCCCCGGCGGCCCGATCAACGATCTTGCCGACGTGTTCGCAGACCGCCAGGTGAACCATCGCAAGATGCGCGTCGATCTTCCCGATCCGGCGGCGAAAGGCGGCCGCATTCCCGGCGTGCGCACACCGATCATGATCAACGGCGAGGCGATGCATGCCGATCGCCCCTCGCCGGGCCTCGGCCAGCACACCGACGAAATTCTGCGCGAGATCGGCGAGGCGTGACCACCGTGTCCCGGGCACAGCGCAGCACACCGCAAGTCGGACGTTTCCGACTTGCGGCAGGTTAATGAAGTGCCATAAGTCGCGTAGACGCGACTTGTGGTGTCCGGGGCAAGGTCAGCCCTTGAACAGCAATTCGCGCGTCAATTCTTCGAGCGGCTTGACCGCCGCCAGCGCTGAGCGCAGGCGCTCGCGGTCGCGCGGTGCCAGCGACTTGACCGTGACCGCATTGCTCGCAGGCCGCCCGTGCTCGATATCCTCGATCTGCTGAGCCAGGATGAGATGCAGGAACACCGCTTGCGCCTCAATGAGCGCGTCGAGGTCGCGGTCGCCGCCGAGATTCATCGCCTTGATTGCGATCAGCCGCGCCGGCGTCGCCCGCTCGACCACGTGATGGCGGACCGCGAGCGCGCGCGCCGCGGTGACGATGCCGAACAGACCATGTTTCTTGAGGTCGATCCGCCCCTGCACGGTCTTGATGTTGCCGAACCAGCCCAGCCCGCTCTGCGATCCGCCCGTCGCCTCCACCAGCGCCTTCGCGAACCCGATCTGCCCGCGCGCCGCGTCGAACCCCTCGCGCCACAGCGTATCGGAAAGCGTCCCGTCGCCGTGTACGCCGCGCAGATCGAAGAAGATGTCGACCGCGAGCAGATCGCTCGGCTGCGAATGATCGATCCATCCCGCGATGCGTTTCCGCCAGGTTGCCATCGAGCCGCGCCATTGCGGATTTTTCGCCATGACCCCGCCCTTGCAATAGGGCACGCCGACTTCATCCAGAATGTCGGCGACATGCACGCCAAGCCGCTCGAACCAGAGGTCCGCGACACCGCCCGGTTCGCCCTCCGCGAAGATCAGAGCGTTGTCCTGATCCATCGCAAGGAGGCTCTCGCCGCGCCCGGCCGAACCAAGCACCGCAAGCGCATAAGGACAGGGCGGCTCGCCCCGCCCCTCCTTGCGCATGCGCACCTCGGCAACGAATGCCACCTGGCGCGTCAGGGCGCCGAGCCGGCGCGAAATCACGGCGGCGACATTCTGCGCCGACACATCTTCGGCCAGCAAAGCGGCCGCGACTTGCGGCAGCTTCGCCCAGGCGAGGCCAAGTTCGTGCACGTCACGGGCCTGATCGATCTCGTCGCCGAGCGAAATGGCCTCGCTCGCGCGCAGCCGCAACAGGTCGCGCCCCGACAATGCCCCGACGATGTATCCGCTCTCGTCGATCACGCCGAGATGGCGGATCTTCATCCGGCTCATCCGCCCGATCGCGAGATAGACGAATGCCTCGGCCGGCACCACCGCAAGCGGCAGGCTCATGAAGCGCGACACCGGCATCGCCAGGGCGTTGGCGCCGTGATCCGCGAGCGCGCGCAGCACGTCCCGCTCGGTCACGATGCCGGTTTCCGCAGCGCGATGCTTTTCGCCGACGGTCTTCCGTGTTCCGATATAGAGCGACGAAATTCGCCGCAGAAGCATCGTTGAGATCGCGATACTCAATCGCGCGTCGGGAGCGATAAATTCCGCCGGCCCGTGCATCACATCGCGGACACGGTGCCGGTACGGATAGGTATCGATCGACTTGAGCGCATCGCGATCGAGCCGGCCGGGCGCCTCCAGCGCCTCGACCCAGCCGGCATGATGCTGCCGGTCAAGCTCGTCGGTCAGCCCGCGGCACCCGGCCATCGCCTCGGCCAATGTGCGCACGCCGTTCTCGCGCAGCTTCGGCACCAGCGCCTGGAACATGCGCGCCGTCGTCATCGCATCGCCGAGCGCGCTGTGCCGCTCGGACACGATGACATTGAGCCAGATCGAAATGATCTCGATCGTATAGCCGGCGAGTTCCGGTTCGGCGATTTGCGCGAGCAGCCGCGTATCCAGCGTGCGCGGAGTGCTGAAAGCGAGCCCGGCGCGCTCGCATTCGCGTTTGAGGACCGCAAGATCGAATCCGATCGCGTGCCCGATCAAGACATCGACGCCGGCGAATTTCCGGAATTCTTCCCACGCTTGTACGAAGGAAGGCGCGTCCTTGACCCGCGCCGCATCGATGCCGTGGATCGCGGTCGCTTCCGGCGGGATCGGCTCGCCCGGCTGGATCAGCGAGCGGAAGGTGGCGCGCTCGTCGATGCGCCCGGCGCGCAGCCGAACCGCGCCGATTTCGAGCAGCCGCGCATTGGCGGGATCAAGTCCCGTCGTCTCGGTGTCGATGACGACCGCATCGATCGCGATCAGCGGAGTGGCAAGGGTAAGCGTGGTCATGGTGATGCCCCCGCTGCCGATCGGTCAGCCTTCGTCGGCCGCCTTGCGTATCTTCTCAATCATCTCCGCCGCGTTCATGCGCTTGGTCAAATCCTCATGCATGTGCGCGAGATTCAATTTCAGGAAGCCCAGCGTCGTGCCGACGTCCTGCGTGAGCATCTCTTTGTGGATCGGCATCATCTCGAAGTAGCGTTTGACGTATTGCTCCGGGATGTCGATCACGCGTTTGGGCGGATGCAGGCTGACCTGATCGAGACTTAAAGCCAGCGCACTACGCGCATCGAGCCAGGCGTCCTTGCCGATCGGCGGCGGCACCGGATAGCGATCGAACACCGAGAGCAGAAGGTCGATCAGATCGTCAGTGTGCGCGCGCTTGTCCGCGCCGGCATAAGGGCGCAGCAAGCCTTCCACCATCTCGCCGACCATGGCGAGCCCGAGCGGATAGGCGCGCCACCGCGAGAGCTCGACCGACTGCTGAAAGCCCGCCTCGGTCAACATCGAGTTGGCGTTCGGGCCCGCGCGCGCGCGCGAATATTCGTAGATGCCCTTCTGCATCAGGAACGCGGCATGCTCGTCGATGAAATCGGCGAGCTCCTTTGGCTCGCGGATCGGCGGCTTGCGTTTGAAGAAGCCAAATAAGGCCATGCGATTCACTCTCGGGCGTTCGGAAGAGCAGGTTTGTCGCGTTTCTCGCACATGCGAAAGCGGCAGTCGCGGGAAAAGCTGAGCTATCTCAGAGTCTAATTTATCCAGTTTTGGCCGAAAGTCTTATAAGGGTAGCCCCCGCCGCAATGTTACCTTTTTCTATCGTTTCCCGACCCGACTCCAAGATTGGGCAGGAACAGCGGCAAAAAGGGGGGGTGCCGCCATCAGCCGATTCGTCGGCGCCCCTCGTGATACCAACGACCGGCTTCGAAACACGATGCCGGTCCGATAGAGGGAGGGCAACCGCCCATGACAACATCTGCCAATGACCAGGCTCATTGGAAGAAGACCACCAACCTGATGTGGATCCATCTCGGGATTTGGTTCTTCTTCGGCTACATCGTGCACATGTTTGCACCGGCATTGAACAAAATAGTCATCATCGGATTCCCGCTCGGTTTCTACATGGCCGCGCAGGGCTCGCTGATCGTGTTCGTCGTCCAGCTCTTCATGTTCGCGAAGCAGCAGGACAACATCGACCGCGAATTCGGCGTGGCTGAAGACGACTGAGGGGGAGACACACATGACTACTCAAACTTCAGGCGGCAGCGACTTCATCAAGAATCTCAAGAAAATCTACGGCTTCTATACCGGCGGTTTTCTCGCCTTCGTGGTCCTGCTCGGCATTTTGGAGCAGTTCGGCGTTCCGAACCGCATCCTCGGCTATCTGTTCGTGTTCTTCACGCTGGCGGTCTATGCGATCATCGGCGTGCTCTCGCGCACCGCGCAGGTGTCCGAATATTACGTCGCGGGCCGACGCGTTCCGGCCTTCTATAACGGCATGGCGACGGGCGCCGACTGGATGTCGGCGGCGTCGTTCGTCGGCATGGCCGGCACGCTGTTCCTGCTCGGCTACGACGGCATTGCATGGGTGCTCGGCTGGACCGGCGGCTACGTGCTGGTGTCGGTGCTCATCGGCCCGTATCTGCGCAAATTCGGCGCCTATACGGTTCCCGACTTCATGGCCTACCGTTTCGGCGGCAATTTTGCCCGCTTCATCGCGGTCATCGTGCTGTTCTCGGCGTCCTTCACTTACGTGACGGCGCAGATTTACGGTACCGGCATCATTGCCTCGCGGTTCTTGGGCATGCCGTTCGAAGTCGCTGTGTTCGTGGGTCTGACCGGCATCCTGCTCTGCTCGATGTTGGGCGGCATGCGGGCGGTGACCTGGACGCAGATTGCCCAGTACATCGTGCTGATCGTCGCCTATCTGACTCCGATCATCATCCTGTCAACCAAGCACTACGGAATTCCGATTCCGGAACTGACCTACGGACAGGCGATCGCGGAGATCACCGCACGCGAGCAGCAGATGCTGGCGAGCGGCCTGGCCACCGTCGCGGGACTCAAGCCGCACGTGGCGCCGTGGTACACCTACAGCCCGCTGAACTTCTTCGGCATCATCTTCTGCATGATGGTGGGTACGGCGTCCCTGCCGCACATCCTGATGCGCTATTTCACCACCCCGTCGGTGCGTGAGGCCCGTCAGTCCGTGGCATGGTCGCTGTTCTTTATCTTCCTTCTGTACTTCTCGGCGCCCGCCTATGCGGCGTTCTCGAAGCTCGAGGTGTACACCAACATCATCGGCAGGAACGTCGCCGAACTCCGCCCGTGGCTCTTTACCTGGGGCGAGCTTGGCCTGGTCCAGATCTGCGGCAAGAACGCTGCCAACGTTCAGGTCGTAATTGACGCCTGTAAGGCCATCGCCGGGCATCCCGGCGTGGTGCGTCTGCAGGACTTCGTGATCAACACGGACGTGATCGTGCTTTCCACGCCGGAAATCGCCGGTCTTCCGTATGTGATCTCGGGTCTGGTCGCGGCCGGCGGTCTCGCCGCCGCGCTCTCGACCGCGGACGGCCTGCTGCTCGCCATCGCCAACGCGCTGTCGCACGACATCTATTACAAGATGATCGATCCGAACGCGCCGACGGTGCGCAGGCTGCTGGTCGCGCGCGTCCTGCTCCTGGTCGTCGCGGTCTTTGCCGCGGCGCTCGCGTCCACCAAGCCGGGCGACATCCTGGCCATGGTGGGCTGGGCGTTCTCGCTCGCCATGGCTGGAAACTTCCCCGCGCTCGTCATGGGCATCTGGTGGAAGCGTGCAACGACCACAGGTGCCGTAGCCGGCATGATCGCTGGCTTCGGGCTCTGCGTCTTCTACCTGGTCACCACGCGGTACTTCCCGCAGGCCGGGGTGAAGCTGTGGGGCATGACCGCGCTGACCAATCCGGTCACCGGGGCGCCGCTGGTCGATGTCGCCAAGGTGATGGCCGATCCGAAGTGGCTTGCCGACGTGCCGGCCGCTGCCGCCAATCCGCTCCAGTCCAAGATCGGCTGGTTCGGGATGAACAACATCCTGTGCGGATTGCTCGGCATGCCGCTCGGCTTCCTGGTGATCTATGTGGTCAGCCTGATGGGCAAGGAGCCCTCGCGGGAAATGCAGGCCTTTGTGGACGAAATCCGCAAGCCTCGCGGCCGCACGGTCCTTGTAGAAAAGGACTGAGCCTTTACCGGCTTTCAAACGTAGAGCGGGGCCTTCGGGCCCCGCTCTTTTTTTGCGCGACCGCGCACGCACTTTCGGTTAAAACGCGATGGTCGGCTCCCACGGACAATGGATAAGGTGATGATCGGCTCTTTCTGGGACCTCTGGTATTTCCAAATCCCGAATTTCCTGCTGGCGATCGTGATGTACACGATGCTCGGGCGCGTCCTGCTCGGGCTGATCATGGACCAGAATTCCACGAACTATATCTGGCGCGGGTTCTGTGCGATCACCGATCCGGTCCTGAAGGTGCTCTCCTACGTCACACCGCGGGCGACGGCACCCGTGGTGTCATGGCTGTTCGGGTTCGTATGGCTGTTCTGGTTGCGCGTGCTGCTCGTGGCGATTTTCCTGTCGCTCGGTCTGTTGAGGGCTTCGGGATCATGAACGAGCGCAACTTTTATTACATCGGCATCGCGTTTTTTGGGATGATCAACGGCATCTTCAATCATCTCGCGCTGCTGTTCGCGCTGATCCATGTGCAGATCCTCGCCCCGGCTCTGCTGTTCGGCAATACCGGGCTGACGCTGATGTTCTCCTCCCTGATGGTCTCGACCGCGACCATCATCCTCGCTGGCATCCCGGCGGCGCTGTATGAGCGATACGTCGGCGCCAAGGACGATTCGACGGTGACGTCCCTGTGGATATGGCTTGCCGGCACCGCGATCCTGACCCTTCCCGCGATCGGGAATTTCATCAGCATCGGGCTGTAGCGGCCGGCGGGCCACCCCCCGGAACGATCATTAAAAAGACGCGTTGATTGGCGGGAATGCCGCGCCGGAGAGAGAACCGGCACGGCATTTGCTTATTTATTTTGTCGAATACGACGGAAATCTGCCGCCAGTGGCGGATTGGGAGGAGACGAAAAGGGGGACCGGTCGCAACAGGAGATATCGAATGGACCGTTTTGCCCAGTTCGCGTTTTCCACCGCTTTGCGGGATGCGAGTTTTGTCGCATTGGCCGCGGTCACCCTGATGGTCGGCTTCAGCTTCAATCCCCGCTGGCCCTCGTCGTCGGGGCGCATGTGGCGCTTATTTTCTCGCTCCTCCTTCTCTATCGGGTCACCGTGCTGACCGACGAGCGCGTGAAGCGCACCGAGCCCTGGCGCGTGCTGGAGCCGCATGAGCGGCCGCGCGGCGATTTCGCCCTTGCCATTGCGCATGACCCCGGCTGGAGGAGGTCCTGCTCCGCTTTTCCAAGACCGCCGCGGGCGTGGCCTGCACCCTTTTCACGTTGTCGCTCGGGGCCTCGTTGAGCTGCGGGAGCCAGTGCGGCTACACTGGATTGTGACAGCCGTCAGCCCGCATTCCGGGCTAGTCTGCTCCGCCTGTTTTCGAGCAAGCGACAAGCCGCATGGAGCATATGCGCCGCATCGCCTATGAGACGGTTCTGCGCGCCTGCGGATTCGGCGCGCTCGCGATTTTCTGCGTGATGACCGGCCTCTCGTTCCATCCCAAGCTCGCCTTCCAGGCCGGCGGCTTCTTGACGATGATCATGGCCTTCATCCTGATCCTGAAATCGCGCGAGGCCTTGACCAAGGATTATCGCCGCACCGAAATGTGGCTCTATATCGAGAAGGATTTCCGCCCGCCGGAAGCCTATGCGCAATGGGCGAGCGCAACGGTGCTCCGCGACACCTATCTCACCTTCGCGCTGTGGACCTCGCTGATCTCGGTCGTGATGTGGGCGATCGCGCTCATCTTCATGCTGCTCGGAACCGAATCGATCTATTCGCTTGAGCGCGACAGTCCCAAGGCCGCAGGCCTCGTCCAGCCGCAGACGAATGCCACGCAGCCTGCCAACCGCCGCCCGCCATCGCCCTCCATCAGCTACCAGCTCCGCTGACGGATCCGGATTCCCGCCGCGGCGGAGAACCCGGCACGACTTTCAGAATATCGATGAGCGCGTCGATCTTCGGCGAGCGCGCACCCTTGCGCCAGATCAGGGAAATGCGTGTGCGATTTTCATTGGGCGCAAGCTTGTGCACGCTCAGGCGGCGCTTTTCCGGAAACGAATCGACCACCGATTTCGGCATCCAGCCAAGAGTCCTTCTTCGTCTGAATTGCGGGTTCGCCGCGGAGCCTGTCATCGGGCCGCGCTTCCGCCTTCGCTATCGCTTCGGCGCGACTGATTTCGCCGAGCCGAAGCTCCGAAGGAGCGGAGGCTGGTCGCGCGGACCCGTTGGTGGCGCCCCGGAATGACAATGAAATATTGCTAAAGTATATTTTCGCTTGACAGATATTTTCATTGAAGCTATATCGACCCCATCCCCGTTCGCCTGAGGGATGCTCTGCAGGCGTGCTGAGTGTGAACGGGGAGCGGCGCCTGCGGTCACGATTCGCAACCGTGATCCCGGGAGTCCTTGGATACGGCCTCCCGGCGTAAGACAGACGCCCAGGGCCTGGTCCTTACACCCTCCCGGAGCCGTTTGGCCGGCACCGGGATCAAAGGGAAGCGGG
>CAYJNT010000046.1:0-5616 GCA_964370945.1 uncultured Hyphomicrobiales bacterium
TGGTGGGCGCACCAGGGCTCGAACCTGGGACCCGCTGATTAAGAGTCAGCTGCTCTACCAACTGAGCTATGCGCCCGGGTCACGATTACGGGAATGCCGTAAAGGCCGGGGTCCTGTAGCAAAGGCGCGCAGGGCTGTCCAGCAATCAAGGCCAACTCGCCGGACAAATCCGGCCTTTGTTCCGCCTCTCAAGGATTGGCGGCCTCGGCGGCGATCGCGGCAAGAGCGCCGGTGATGGTCTTGAGCACCTCGTCACGGTCCTTGATGCCATGCGTCCGGCCGAGCACCGCAGGCGCCCAGTAACTGACCTGAACCGCGCCCGCCGCGTCCTGCCAGACCAGAACCTTCAACGGCAGGTCGAGGCCCGCCGTCTGCACGCTCTTCATCAATGGCGTGCCGAGCTTCGGATTGCCGAAAATGACGACCAGTGTCGGCGCAAGGTCGAGGCCGTTGGCCTTCGCGGCCGCCGCATGATCCACCTTCGCGACGATTGCCGCGCCGCGGCTCTTGATCGCGGCTTCCAGGCGCTCGACGGTTCTCGCGAGGTCATGCGCGCTTTTCTTCGTGACCAGGTCGCCACCCTGGCCGGCCGCCGGCACCGCGATAACCGCAAGAACGCCGAAAACGACGGCGATACGAGATAGCATGGCGCTCTCCTGTGCTGAGGTCCGACCGGGAGCTTATCGTGCCGCCACCGCCGGGCGTTTCACAACGGCGTGTTCGGCGCCGGAGCGGGAACCGGTTCTGCGCGGCCTGAAAAAGGAAAGCCGCCGGGGGCATCCCGGCGGCTCCCATCAGCGGCGGCGCCCGCGGGGTTTGGGGGGCAAGTAAGACGCCGTCGCCACTACCGATTGTGAAATTTCAGCGTCCGCGTTCGCCGTGCGGCCCGTCATGGCCATGGCCGCGCCAGTGATGTCCGCCACCCGGACGCATGCCGCGGGTCAGCATGGCGAGGCGGCGCTTCTGGCCGTCGTCGAGGCTCTTGTAGAGCGGCTCGGTAGCATCGGCGAAGCGCGCCAATCCCGCGGCGCGCTTACTCATGCTCTCGGCGCGCTGGCGCAAAGCCGCGACCATGTCGCGCTCGCGCGGCTGGTCGCCCCGCGCTTCGCGCTCCTTGCGGCGCTCTTCCATGCGCGCGATGCGGTCTTTCGCGAGCTCGCGCATCGCGGCTTCAACCGCGGGCCAGCTCTTTTCTTGCTCGGGCGTCAGGCGCAACCCGGCCTTGAGGCCGGCGATACGCGCATCGGAGAAGGCCTGCGCATCCTCCGCCGACCATTGCCAGCGCGAATGCTGTCCGCGCTGATCCTGCGCGGCGGCATCCGGCGCGGACGGGCGCTGCTGCGCATAAACGAGGGTGGAACCTGCGATCGCAAGAGCGGCCGCACCGGCAAGCATCACTTTCAACATGGTGGCCTCCTGAAAATCAGATGCCGGAGCGTGATCCGCCGGCCACCCGGAAGCAAATTAAAGTTTGGATAGAGATGACAGCTTTGTAATGTTCGCCGCTGTTCCAAACAAAAAGGCCGGACATGTCCGGCCCTTCGTTGATCCCTCGTGCGAACGAGCTTAGTCGAAATGCTGCGCGACGCTGCCAAGGCCCATGGAGCGTGCCATCGCAAGCGCCTGACGCTTCTGGTCTTCGTTCAGGCTCTTGATCAGCGGCTGTGCCGCGGAGACCAAACGCTTGATCGAAGCGGCGTTCAGCACGATCTCACCCGCGCGCGCTTTCACCTTCTGCACGAAACCGCCGGCGCTTGCCTCTTCAATGTTGTTCTGGCGCGCAGTGACATCGCGCAAAGCGACTTCCACACGGGGCCAGTGCTTTTCCTGATCCGGAGTGAGACGCAGCGAGGCCTTGGCATGCGCGATCTTGGATTCGACTTCGCCATTGCCCTGCGACTGCAACGCGTAGCGCTGGCCAGAATGACTTGCGAGTTCTTGAGCCGAAACAAAAGATCCCGTCGCCGTGAGTGCCAAAGCACCCACGAGTGCTGCCTTCCACATGCAGAACTCCGGTTTGTGAGGTGATTGCTGCAATGCGGGATACATGACAGATCAGTGTCAAACAACCCTTAATCGGTTTATCGCGCCTAAAGAATAATCACTTAATCTTACAATAGGTTGCGGAAATTACGGGCTCGAACCGGTCACCATTTAGGCGATTGTGCGGCACGGAAAGTCGCTCTGCCGCAGGGCTTTTTGGCAGGTGTTAACGCCGCGTCCGACGCGCTTGCCGCAATTGAAGGCGGCATGCGCACAGCCGGGGACAATCGCCGCGCGCGAATCGGCCGTGTGGAACCGGAACTATTTCGCTCCTGAGGTTCGTACCGCGCAGGCGAAAGTCGGAGAGAAGGCCGCGGTCCGCCACATCCGCTTCTGACCCGGAGTAGCTTCCTCGAGGCGTATCCTAAAATGGAATTGTGCGCGCCAGCATATAGATCGCGACCAGGAAAATGACCGCTGCAAAGGTCGCGTTCAGTGCGCCTCGCTTCCCGCCAAGTAGCTGCGCGATGCGTCCTCCTGCCAATCCGCCGGCGACACCTCCACCAATAAAGATGATGGCAAGACGCCAATCAACGAGCCCCGATGCTGCGTAGTTCAACGCTGCGGTCGCACCAAAAACGGCGACGGCTACAAGCGAGGAGCCGATGGCATTGATAATCGGCATTCCGGCTGCAAACATAAGACCTGGGACGATGATAAAGCCGCCGCCAATGCCGAAGAATCCCGAAAGCGCTCCCGTCATGAAGCCGCTGAGCGCGAGCTTGGCGAAATTCTCACGGCTGAGCTGGACGCCCGCGTCTCCCTCGCCCGAGCGTCGCGCGAACATGACGGCGGCGACGATCAGCATCAGGATCGCAAAAAGCATCAGGAGCTTTTGGCCATCGACGATCTTGCTCAGGCTTGAGCCGCCAAATGCGCCGATGACACCCGCTGCCGCAAAAACACCAGCGCAGCGCCACTTCACGTTCCCCATGCGCGCATGCGAAACGAGATTTGCCACCGCGTTCATCGCTACGGCGAGTGCGCTCGTGCCAATGGCAACGTGCGCATTCGGCACACCAACGAGATAGATCATCAGCGGCACGGCAAGTATGGAGCCGCCGCCGCCCACCAGACCGAGCGAGAATCCGACAAGCGAACCAGAGAACAGTCCGAGCGCGTCCTGCATCAGTTGAGTGGACATGCCCCCTCTCCGCGACGATCGGTCATTGCGCCGGATAGACCGTTCGGTTCCAAGGCGCCCGTTGCAGCAGCCGCGCCATGCCGCAAAATCCGGTAACCCCGGCAAGCAGCAGACCGGCCCCGACGAAAAGCGGAACGGCAAAGAACCACGCCGAGACGGTTAGTCCCAGGATTGTCCCGAGCAGGCTGAGCCCACCCGCGCCAATCTGCACCTGCCGCTGCAGCTCGATCGGCTGACGACGATCCACGACCGTAGGCAAACCCGCCTTGCGCCAGGCCTCAAGGCCACCATCCACGATGAACACGTCGCATGCGTCACCCGCCTTCGCTGCGAGTCGGGCGCTGTTGGACTTTGTGCGCGCACCGGAGCGGCAATGGAAGATGACGGTGTGGCCCCGATGCGTCGCGAAGTCCGCGTCGTCGAGTCTTGATAATGGGATATGTCGGGCACCTGGAATGCGTTGACGCGCGTGCTCATCGCCCTCGCGAATATCGACGAGAATCGCGCCTTCTTCCATGAGGCGCATGGCTTTCCGGGGAGAGATGATTTGCAGGCTCATATTCGGCCTCCTTTCCTGTTGCTCCTCGTGACAGGGCCGCAGAACAAATTGTGAAGAGTGGCAAACAGCTGCTCGATCCGCGGATCGGCGATGCGATACCAGAGAGTCTGCGACTCGCGCCGAAAGGTGACGAGGCCTTCATCGCGCATTCTTGCCAGATGCTGCGACAAGGCCGACTGCGACAGGCCCACCGCCTCTGCGAGCGTGGTCACGTTCGCCTCGCCCCATTCCACCAATTTGCACAGGATCATCAGCCGCCGTTCGTTACCGAGCGCATGGAGAATGTCAGCCACGGCCGCGGCCTTGCGCTCGAACGCTACCGTGTTGAACTTCTTGCTCATGCTTGCCCTCATTTTTAGCGATTGCTAAATTAGATATTCCTAATATATCCGTCAAGCCTTGAGGACATGAAAAAGGAGAGTTCCATGCCAGGCACACCGGTGATCCGTGCCTTTTTTGACGAGCCGACCAATACCATCAGCTATCTGATCGCTGACTCGCAAACCCTGCGCGCCGCCATCATCGACCCGGTTCTGGACTACGACCCGAAATCGGGCACGGTTGATGTCCGCTCCGTCAGGTCAATACTCACCGCAGCCAAACAGGCCGGGTATTCCGTCGAGTGGTCGCTGGAAACGCACGCGCACGCTGACCACCTCTCCGGCTCGCCTTATGTGAAGGCAAAGACCGGCGCCAAGATCGGCATCGGTGAAAACATCAAGGACGTTCAGAGGATATTCCGGCCGGTGTTCAACGCAACTGATCTGAAGACCGACGGCAGCGATTTTGACCACCTGTTCGCTGACGGCGAGCGGTTCAAGATCGGAACCCTTGAAGTCGAGGTCATCCATACACCCGGCCACACGCCGGCCTGCATCAGCTACAGGATGGCTGACGCCGTTTTTGTCGGCGACACTCTGTTCATGCCGGATTACGGCACCGCCCGCGCCGATTTCCCGGGCGGAGACGCACATAACCTCTATCATTCCATCCAGCGAATCCTCAATTTCCCTCCGGAAACGCGGCTCTTCATGTGTCACGACTATAAAGCTCCGGGCCGCGACAATTATGCGTGGGAAACGACGGTCGCCGAGCAGCGCCAGAAGAATATCCATGTCGGACACGGCGTCGATGAGGAAGAATTTGTCGCCATGCGCAAGGCGCGCGACATGAAGCTCGCCGCGCCAACGCTGTTGCTACCGTCAATTCAAGTGAACATCCGCGCCGGCCGATTTCCGGCGGCGGAAAATAACGGGGTGCGATACCTGAGAATTCCGGTGAAATTCAAGGCTGACGCCGAAACTGCTTCTTGAGACCAGGTCAGGCGCGCGAACTGGAAACAGGAACACGCCAGCACGGGCGGATGCGAAGTCGCGTGGGGCGGCCGTGACGCGCGCCGGCCCGCGACTTATCGTGTCCCGGCCATCCGCCACATGGCCGCGAGCACATTGGAAAAATCGTCGGTCCAAACGCGGACGGACGGGTCGCCATTCTGCCGGATCCAGCCAGAGCCCAGGCCGGCGAGATCGCCGTCATGGCGCGCGACCACGGCGACAATCGAACTCGTTTTCATGCTGCTCCTGAAGTCCTCGTGCTTGACCGTACGATCGCGCTTCACCAGCGTTGTGAGGCCGTGCTCGGCAGCGGTCGCGGTCACCACGCTTGCGAGCTCGAGATAGCGGTTGGAGATGTGGAAGACGAGCGCGCCGCCGGGTGCCAGCTTGCTCATATACAGATCGATCGCCTCGCGCGTGAGGAGATGCACCGGCACGACATCGGACGAGAAGGCGTCGAGCACGATGATATCGGCAGGCTCTTTCACATCCGTCAGCATGAGGCGGGCATCGCCGAGCACGATCGGCATACCGGG
>CAYJNT010000046.1:5716-18625 GCA_964370945.1 uncultured Hyphomicrobiales bacterium
CCGCAAGCGCTGCGCGCCATGGATGGTGGTGCCGTGATAGAGCACGCGGAAGCGCCCGTCCGCGCTCTCCACCACCTTGTGCACGCCGAAGAAACTCCGCGCCGTGTCCGAGCGTATGCTGCCCGGCTGATAGAATGACGTTACGACCAGCACGGCCGCGACGAACCCCGTAAGCCGCGCCGGATGCTGTGCCTGCAGCATGATGATGGCGGACACGATCACGAGCGCAATGGTCCAGGCCAATTCGGCGTCCTGCGACAGTGTGGCGTTGAAGGCAAGCCCCGGCACGAGGATCAGCAGCGTGCCGAGCGCGATCACGCCCCCGTCGCGCAGCCATGGCTTTGCGCCATTTGCGAAAGCGCCCGGCCGGCACAGGAGCGCAAGCACGATCAGGACTGGATATTCCCAAACGTCAGGAAAAATGGCCGGCGCCAGCAAGCCCGCGGCAATGCCGCCGAGCACGCCGCCGGCCGAGATCCACAGATAGAATTCGGTCAGATGCGAAGCCGCGGGACGCCGCCGGTAAAGCTCGCGATGGCAGATCATGGCCGAGATCGCGAACATTGCGAGATCGAGCGTGATGGCGACCATCCAGAAGGCGCGCTCGCCCCGCATCAGGCCGATCACCAGCGGCGCCACGACATAAGGCTGCACCCGCACCAGAATATCGTGCACGCGTTCGCCGCCATGGCGGAAGGTGAGCACGAAGGTGCCGAGGAAGAGCGCGAGCGGGACGATCCACAGGAACGGCGCCGACGCAATGTCGGTCGAGATATGCGAGGTGACCGCGATGAGCAGCGCAGACGGCACGAAAGCGAGCGCCATCCATCGCAGCCGGTCGTGCCAGCGTACGGTTGAATGCGCGGTGAAGGACGATGGCTTCGCCTCGGCACGGAAGGTCAGCGCCAACGCGAGACCCGCAACCGCAATGCACATCATCAGCGCGACGAAGCCCGCCGACCAGGATGCGGTCTGTTCCCGCAACGTCAGGAACGGCTCGATCACTACCGGATAGGCAAGTAACGCCGCGAATGAGCCGAGATTGGACGCGCCATAGAGAAAGTATGGATCCTGCGCCTGCGGGTGGCCGGTGCGCGCAAACCATGCCTGCAGCATCGGGGCATTGGCCGCGACCGCGAAGAACGGCAATCCGATCGAGACGCCGAACAAACCGATCAGCCATAGCGCGGCATAGTCCGCCGGCGGCCTGCCCCATCCGCCCGCGATCGCAAGCGGCAGCGCCATAAGCGCCAGCGCGAAAACGCAAAGGTGCACGATGACGGCACGGCGCGGATCGAGAAAGCGTGTCAACGCATGCGCGTAGGCGTAACCGAGCAGCAGCACACCTTGAAAGAAGACCATCGCCACCGACCACACCGACGGCGAGCCGCCGAGCAGCGGCAGCACCATCTTGGCGAACATCGGCTGCACCGAGAACAGAAGCAGCGCAGACAGGAAAATCGTGCCGGTGAATATCCCGATCAACGCAGGATTGGCGGCGCGCGGCGGAAATGCGGCTTGGTGCAGCGGATGGGTCGTGGACATGCGGCGCGCCTGTTTGCGGGCGCATGGTGGCGGCGACGGCTGAAGATTGGCTTAAGTCGACGACCGCCCGGACATGCCTAACGAAAGGTTACTCGCGCTAGCGCTTGCTGGTGAGCGTTGCGTTCATTGCATTGGTCAGATGCCTGCGCATGGATTCGGAGGCCTGCTTGAAACGCCCGCGTTGCAGCGCGTCCAGCACTGCGAGATGCTCGCCGGCCCATGCCTTGACCCGCTCGAAACGTCCGTAGCCGTGAAACTCGATTAGCCGGCGCAGCCGGTTATGCTGCTGGATCGCTTGGATCATGAAGGCATTGCCGCTGAAGCCGGCGATCCCTTCGTGAAACGATGCGTCGAGATCGTAGATCCAGCTCCGGTCCACCGGACGTCCCCGCCCTGCTTCGTCGATCAGCTTCAGATGTTCCAGCCGCAATCGCCGCACGACCTTCTGATCCACCGAAAAATCCGGCAGCAGGATCATGGCGGGCTCGATAACCAGCCGGAACTCGTAACTCGAGCGGGTCGAGCGAATACCCGACAGGGTCGGCATGAAACGCCAACCTTGACCTTTCGTACGCGTAACGATGCCTTCATTGGTCATGCGCGCGAGCACGCGACCGAGCTGGGCCCTATTGGTGCGGTAGCGCCGGAGGAGATCGGCCTGCGTGATCGCTTCCGGCAATGCGTCGGCACTGCGATCTTCGGTGATTTTAAGATAGAGCGCGTCGTCGGCGGTGCGCGGCACTTCGATGCGCGTGCGCTCAAGATGACGCTTGTCCTGCGTCAGGATGTAGCCTTGGTTCGGGCGCGCCCGCAGAATGCCCCGCCCTTCCAGAATCTTCAGCGCCGCTCGCACCGGCGATCGCGACACGCCGAAGGCGGCGACAAGTTCCTGCTCGGTTACGTGATAGCCGCGCTGCCAGTTCTTTTCGGTTGCCAGCCGCAGGATGTCGCGCACCAGCAATGCGTGCCTCGGTAGTAGCGGCGCGTGATCTTTGCCGTTCTTGCGTGATCCGTTTCGCGCTTTTTTGCCGGACATGCGGTTCTGGCTGAAATGTCAGTGTTGCAGGATCTGATTGAGGAAGCGTTTTGCCCGCTCGCTGCTGGTCCCGTGGAAAAAGGCAGACGTGGGGGCGTCGTCCACGACGTTACCCGATTCCATGAACACCACTCGGTCCGCGACGCGCCGGGCAAACGCCATTTCGTGCGTGACGACCACGCTCGTCATGCCTTCGCGGGAGAGATCCTGGATGACGTCCAGCACCTCCTTGATCATCTCCGGATCGAGCGCTGATGTCGGCTCGTCGTAGAGCATCATCTTCGGCTTCATCGCAAGCGCGCGGGCGATGGCGACTCGCTGTTGCTGGCCGCCCGACAATTCATCGGGATAGAAGTCGGCTTTCTCGGGAATCCGCACTTTCTCCAGCAGCTGCCGGGCAGTCGCGGCGGCTTCATTTTTTGAGACCCCGCGGACCTGGACGGGAGCGAGGACGATGTTTTCGAGCGCGGTGAGATGGCCGAACAACTCGAAATTCTGAAACACCATCCCGATGTCGCGGCGCGCCTTGTAAGCGTGCCGCCCGAAATGCGTGATGTCTTCGCCATCGAACTCAACACTGCCCGAGTTGATCGGCTCCAGCAGATTGAGGCAGCGCAGCAGTGTGGATTTCCCCGATCCCGAGGGCCCGATGATCACCATTGTCTTGCCGCGCGCGATATCGACCGAGACGTCCTTCAGGACCGGCAGGTCGCCGAACGACTTGTTGAGTCCGCGAACTCTTGCGATCGGCGCGGCGCTGTTCATCGCACCCTCGCGCCGTCGCCGGTTGCACCGATCATGCGTTCCAGGAGCGACGCCTTCTTGACCCGCCGCCGGCGTTTACCACCGGCCCAGTCCTCGATCCGGGATTGGATGATCATGAAGAGTGTCGTGAAGATGAGATAATAGATGCCGGCGGCGCTGAGCGCCTCAAGATAGCGGAAATTGGAACTCGCGGCCTGGTTCGCGACCAACAGCAACTCCTCGACAGCAACCGCAGATACCAGCGCGGACAGCTTGAGCATGCCGATAAACTGGTTGCCGGTCGGCGGAATGATGATGCGAATCGCCTGCGGCAGAACGACCTGGCGCATCACCTGCCA
The DNA here is from genome assembly GCA_964370945.1 of uncultured Hyphomicrobiales bacterium. Taxonomy (GTDB): domain Bacteria; phylum Pseudomonadota; class Alphaproteobacteria; order Rhizobiales; family Xanthobacteraceae; genus Pseudorhodoplanes. Next base: position 9,401 of record CAYJNT010000046.1, read on the forward strand.
TTCCTTCATGCCGAGCGCGCGTGCCGCCGTGCGCTGTCCACGGCCGACCGCCTGCAGGCCGGAACGGACGATTTCGGCCATATAGGCGCCCTCGTTCATGGCCAGCGCCACCACGCCGCTCATGAAATTCGACAGCGTGATGCCGAATTGCGGAAGCACGTTGAAGACAAAGATGATCTGAAAGAGCGCCGGGGTGCCGCGGAACAGCCAGAGGTAACCGATGGCAAAGCTGTTCAGATAACGGTTCTTGCTCTCCTGCAGCAACGCGATCAGCAATCCGACCAGGATGCCGAAAAACAGCGAGACGACCGTGATCCAAAGCGTCATCCCCGCACCCCAGATGAAGCGGGGCGAGATGAAGAATTCGAAGATCATCCAGGGCTTGTCCACGATCGCTCCTGAAACAGCCGTCGTTCAGTGATGAAAGCGCGGACGCCCTGGGGCGCCCGCGCAGCAAGGCTAGTCGAGCTTCGAGGAAGCCGGCATGCCGTATTTCTTGAGAAGCTGGTCGATCACGCCGTCCGCCTTGATCGCGGTCAGCGCCGCCGTCATCGCCTCTTTCATTTGCGTGTCGCCCTTGCGGACCGCGATACCGATCTTGGCGAAGGGACCGAAGGTTTTGCCGGCGATGGCGAAATCATTCGGCAATTCCCGAACCTGCTTATAGGCGCCCGGCGTGCCGTTATAGATTGCATCGGCACGGCCATTCTTGAGCGCGAGCGCGGCGTCCTGCGCCGTCGGGAATGTCATCACCTCGGTACCGGACTTGCCCGCCTTCCGGCAGTTCTCGTCGTCCTCGCGCGCGAGCTTCTCCTGAAAGCCGCCGAGCGTGACCGCGATCTTGATGCTGCACATGTCGGCGCGCGAACTGATTTTCTTGGGATTTTTTGCCTGCACCACGATCTCGTTGCCGACTGTCAGATACGGCACGAAATCGACCTGCTCCTCACGTTCCGGGCGGATATACATCGCGGAGTTGATAATATCGATGCGCTTGCTCTGCAGCGCCGGGATCAGGCCCTTGAATTCCATATTCATGACCTCGATGCCGAGGCCCATCTTCTTCGCCATCGCCTCGATCATCTCGATGTCGAAGCCGACCAGCTTGCCGTCTTGCATGTATTCAAACGGCGCAAAGGTCGCCGCAACGCCGTAAGACAACTTACCGGCATTGACGACGTCCTTTGGGGGCGAAACCTGCGCCGAAGCGCCCGCGGTCAAACAGATCGTCACTGCGGCAGCCGCAAGGCTGCGCCAAATTGCATGTTTCATGACCCTACTCCCTTTCTCACCAGAACTTGCCCATTCACCGTCCGGCACGATTGTACAAATGGTATCATATTGTCCAAATGGTACAAGACCGGAAAATACGCAGACGGCGGTTATTGCTTGGGCAAACTGCCCTGCTGAAGGCAGTTTGGCGCGTTGCGGTTCCCGCGATTGTACGATATGAGTCAATTTGAACGATATAGCGAATTTGCGAATGCAGAGGCGATCATGACGACCGGCGCATCGTTGGACCTTGCGCGCGTGAAGACGGCGCTGGCGGAGCTCGTCGTCTTCGATACGCAGAACCCACCCGGACGCGAGGCCGAAGCGGCAGCCTGGCTCAAGGCCACGATGGGCGCGATGGGCTTCCGCGCGAGCACGACCGACATCATGCCGGGACGCACCAACGCCGTCGGCATTTTCGACAACGGTCCCGGCCCGACATTCGCTTTCAACACGCATATCGACGTCGTGCCCGCGGCCGGCAGTTGGACCAGCGATCCGTTCGAGCTGCGGGAAAGCGACGGGCGGCTTTACGGGCGCGGCGCCTGCGACGCCAAAGGCCCGATGGCGGCGATGCTGGAGGCGATGCGCTGGCTCTCAGAGAACCGCAAGCAGTGGTCGGGCACATTGCTCGGCGTGTTCGTCGCCGACGAGGAAGCATCGAGCCGCGGCGCCAAGGCTTATGCCGCAACCGCTCCCAAGATCGACTATTGCATGATCGGCGAGCCGACATCCTGCACGACTTATTCGGCGCACAAGGGCAGTCTTCGCCCGCTGGTGCGCGTGCATGGACGCACCGCCCATTCCGGCATGCCGGACCTTGGCGTCAACGCCATCATCAAGTCGGCGAGCCTGCTGACCATTGCTGCCGCCGAGCACGAACGCATCAAGTCGCAGCGGCATCCGCTGGTCGGCAGCCCGAGTCTCTCCATCACGCGCGTTGCCGGCGGAGTTGCCGACAATGTGGTGCCCGACCGCTGCGACCTCCTCCTCGATCGCCGCATGGTCCCGGGCGAAGACGAGGCGGCCGTGAAAGCGCAGATGGCGGCGCTGGTGAAGCGCGCAGCGGACGACGCCGGCGCGTCGATGGAGATCGCGGAGTTTCTGCCGACGACGGGCGGCCCGACCGAGACCGCGCCGGACCATCCGATTGTGGTCGCCAGCCAGGCCGCCTGTCATCACCATCATGGCCACGCCACGCCATTGTCCGGGTTCCAGGGCAGCTGCGACCTCGTGCATTTCCGCAGCGTCGGCGCGCAAGGCGTTGTGCTCGGTCCCGGCGCGCTCGATGTCGCGCATCAGCCGAACGAGTTCGTACCCATCGCCGACCTCGCCATGGCGGCGGCGATCTACCGGGACGTCGCGCTCGCAATGCTTGGCGAGGGCCGTTCGCCGCAACTGCCATGACCACGATTGTGAGATTGCTTGCGGGTTCGCTGCGCTATCCGCCGGACCTGGTGCTGCACACGGCAAGCTCGGGGCGGATTACAACGCTCGACGAGCTTTATCTTGCGATCGAGCGCGACGGCGCGCTCGCAGGGCTCGGCGAGATCCGCGAGAATGTCTCCTATCTGACCGGCATCGAGCCTGCGGCCGTGCGGGCGAGCATCGTCGCCCTGATCAAGAACGTTGATTGGTCGCAACCGCTCGAAGGCATCGTTGCGCAGTTCGCCAAACAAGACGCGGCCGCACCGGCCATATCACGGGCACTGGTCGATATCGCGCTCGTCGATTGGGTGGCACGCAACAAGGGCGTTCCAGTTTGCGAATCGTTCGGTATCGCGTTCAGCGCGACCTGGCCAACCAACCAAAGCCTCTTCATCTCCGACGATCAGCAACTGATCGAGACGGCTGAGCGGTATGTTGCGCGGGGTTTCCGGAAGCTGAAGCTGCGCGTCGGCGCGCGTGAATTCCGCGACGACCGCGACCGGCTTGCCCTGTTGCGCCGGTATTTCGGCGATACGATCGAGCTTGCCATCGATGCCAACGGCGCCTGGAGCTTCGATGAGGCGGCCGTAAATCTGCGCGCGCTGGCTGATTTCGATCTCGCCTATGCGGAACAGCCGATTGCCGCCGGCGATTGGCCGGCGCTTACAAAGCTCGCCAAAGCCAGTCCGGTCCCCATCATGCTCGATGAAAGTGTGAGCTCACTCGACGATATCAAGCGTGTCGTCGAAGCCCGCGGCGCGCTCTGGGCGCATCTGAAGATCGTCAAGCTTGGCGGCATCACGCCGACCATCGCCGGCGTGCGGCTTCTCGCCGCGGCCAAGATCCCGTTCATGATTGGACAGATGAACGAAGGCGCGGGCGCGACCGCGGCCGCTTATCACTGCGCCGTCACCACGAGGCCCGCGCACGCCGAGCTCTACGGGGCCGACGGCCTGATCGACGATCCCGTCCGTGGCGTCAGTTACGTCAATGGCAACGTTTGCGTTGAGAACGCGCCAGGGCTCGGCGTCAGCATCGATACGCGCAATCTTGAGATTCTTTGGGAGACACGAGTATGAGCACCATCGGAGCGGTCGTGAAGCAGGGTATCGAAGCGGCCTTCAGCAGGACCGAGCTCGACGCCCGCGTCGCGGCGGCGCGCAAGCTGCTGGCCGAGAACGGCATCGATATTTTCATCATCACCAGCCCCGAGAATATCTTCTATCTGACCGGGCAGCAGACGCCCGGCTATTACACATTCCAGGCCTTGCTGCTGTCGGTCGATGCCGAGCCGCATTTCGTCGTGCGGCAGCTCGAGCTCAATAACCTGATCGCCAATAGCTACCTCGCCAACGTGCATCCCTATCCCGACGGCACCGACTCGGTGGTGTTCACCGCCGATCTGATCCAGCGGCTCGGATGGCAGAACAAACGCATTGCCATCGACGAACGTGGCTGGTTCCTGCCGATCGCGGTCTATAAGGCCCTGCTGTCGCGCCTAGGAAACTTGCGTGACGGCGCGGGCCTGATCGAGAGATTGCGCGCGATCAAATCGCCGGCCGAGATCGGCGCGCTGCGCAGGGCCGCAACTTACGTCGATGCCGGGATGAAAGCCGGCCTTGGCGCCATGCGCGCGGGCGCGTCCGAGAACGACGTCGTGGCGGCGATGATGTCGGCGGCGATCGGCGCCGGCAGCGAATATCTCGGCATGGAGCCCTTGATGTCGAGCGGCCCGCGCTCGGGCGTGCCGCATGGCACCTGGCGGCGGCGCAAGATCGAGCACGGCGACCCTGTTTTCTATGAAATGGCGGCGGCACATGATCGTTATCACGCCGCGCTGATGCGCTCGGCCTGGATCGGCACGCCGCCGGATGAAGCGCGTCGCATGATGGATACGTGTCTGGCCGCGCTCGACGCCGCCCTCGCGGCGCTCAAGCCCGGCAACACCTGTGAAGACGTGCATCGCGCCTGCCAGGCCGTCGTCGACCGCGACGGCTATACCGACGCCTTTCGCAAACGCACGGGCTATTCGAGCGGCATTTCGTTCGCACCCGATTGGGGCGAGTGGCAGGTGCTGAGCCTCTATGAGGGTGTCAAAACAGTGTTGCAGCCGGGCATGGTGTTCCACATTCCGCCGGCTCTACGTGTCTACGGGAAATTCACGGTCGGGGTCAGCGAGACAGCGTTGGTGACGGACAGGGGCTGCGAGCAGCTCGGCACGTTCCGGCGCGAACTCGCGATCCTGTGATCAATCAACTCAAGCCGGAGCGTTGCAGGCGTCATGAAAAACAGAGAAGAAGCGCTGGCCCGCGTGAAGGGGCTGTTCAACATCACGGTTACGCCATTCAAGAAGGATGGCAGCCTCGACCAGGCGGCGATGCGCGAGACTATCGCGCGTGTCGTCGGCCTCGGTTACGACGGCTTGCTGATCGGCGGAACCTATGGCGAGTTTCCGGCCATGAATCAGCAGGAGCGCGCAGATCTCTTTCGTTTTGTTATGGATGAGGTGCGCGACAGCGTGCCGGTTCTGCTCTGCACCGCGCATTCGGACGTGCGTATCGTGCATGAGCTGACCAAACTCGCAAGCGACCTCGGCGGCCTGCCGATGGTAACTCCGCCCTTCGTCTCCGAAGTCGGGGACGATCACATCCACGATTTCTTCCGCGACATCGCGCCGGAAAGCCGGACCGGGATCATGATCTACAACGCGCCCGGCATCGGCATCACGCTGTCGCCAGCGCTCATCGAAAAGCTGGCGGAGATTGAAGGGATCGTCGCGCTCAAGCAAGGCGACCTCGCCCCAGCCGTGGTCGATCGTCTCGTTTCGACCGTCGTCGGCCGCATCCGTGTGCTCGGCGCATCCGATCTCGTCTTCCCCGGTGTCATTGTTGCCGGCTTCGATGGATTGTCATCGACCAATAGCTGCGCGCTTCCCGAAGTCATTCTCGAAACCTGGCGGCGCCTGCAGGCCGGAGACGCACTGACCGCGGGCGCGCTGCACCGCTCCTGGTATCCGATGCGCGCTCTGTGCCGCCGCTTCGGCCAGCCGCAGACGACAAAGGCCGCGATGAACGCGCGCGGCTGGAAAGGCGGATATGTGCGGCGGCCGTTGCGGGATGTCACCGAGGAGCAGGCACGCGAGATTGCCCGCGTGGTCGCCACGGTGCTAACCGGGAATTTCAGTCAGGCGTCGGCGTTGGAGCACGCTTAGACGCCGTCCGGCGCGTGTGCACAAAGGCCCGTGGTCTTGGTGCGCACGCCCGGAACGACGTGGTGTTACTGCGCCGAATGCTGCGCGTGCATGCGCGCGCCCCGCGCCATCAGCTTGTTGAGCGCGCCGAGATAAGCCTTGGCCGAAGCGACCAGCGTATCCGGATCGGCGCCGCGCGAGTTGACGGATTGCTCGCCCTGCGCGAGCCGCACCGACACCTCCGCCTGCGCATCGGTGCCTTCCGTGACCGCGTGCACCTGGTAGAGCTCGAGCACGGCCTCATGCGGCACCAGCGCCTTGATGGCATTGAAGGTCGCGTCGACCGGTCCGTTGCCGGTCGCCTGCACGGTGCGGTGGTTGCCGTCCATGTCGAGGGTCAGTGTCGCCGATTGCGGGCCCATGGTCCCTGCGATCACCGTCAGCGAAACAAGCTTGATGCGGTCCTGCGCGGTCGCGATCTCCTCGTCGACAAGCGCTTCGATGTCTTCGTCGTAGACATGCTTTTTACGGTCGGCGAGCGCCTTGAAGCGCACGAAGGCGTCTTCCAGCTGGTTTGAGGCGAGCTTGTAGCCGAGCTCGTCCAGCTTGTGGATGAAGGCGTGACGGCCGGAATGCTTGCCCATCACCAGCGAGGTCTGCTTCACGCCGACGCTCTCGGGCGTCATGATCTCGTAGGTCTGGGTGTTTTTCAGCATGCCGTCCTGGTGGATGCCGGATTCATGCGCAAACGCATTCCGCCCGACGATCGCCTTGTTATATTGCACCGGGAACGAGGTCGCGGCCGACACAAGCTTTGACGCACGCATCAGCATGGTGGCGTCGATACCGGTCCAGAACGGCAACACGTCGTTACGCACCTTCATCGCCATCACGATTTCCTCGAGCGCGGCATTGCCCGCCCGCTCGCCGATGCCGTTGACGGTGCATTCGATCTGCCGCACGCCGGCTTTCGCCGCGGCAATCGAATTGGCGACCGCCATGCCGAGATCGTTATGGCAATGTGCGGAAAACACCGCCTTGTCCGAATTCGGCACGCGCGCGCGCACCATCTGGAACATGGCGAAATATTCCTCCGGGATCGTGTAACCGACCGTGTCGGGAATATTGATCGTCGTCGCGCCGGCCTTGATCGCGGCCTCCACACAGCGGCAGAGGAAATCGTGCTCGGTGCGGGTGCCGTCTTCGGCGCTCCATTCGACGTCGTCGGTGAAGCCGCGCGCGCGCGCGACCGACGAGATCACCATCTCGTAGACCTCGTGCGGTTCCTTCTGCAGCTTCCACTTCATGTGGACTGGCGACGTGGAAATGAAGGTGTGGATGCGGCCGCGCTTGGCCGGCTTTATCGCTTCGCCGGCGCGGTCGATGTCCTTCTGCCCGGCGCGCGCGAGGCCCGCGATCGTGGCGCGCTTTGAACGGCGCGCAATCTCCTGCACGGCAGTGAAGTCGCCATCTGAAGCAATGGGAAAACCGGCCTCGATGATATCGACGCCCATGTCGTCGAGCAGCTCGGCGACTTCGAGCTTCTCGTCGAAGGTCATGGTGGCGCCGGGACATTGCTCGCCGTCGCGCAAGGTGGTGTCGAAGATGACGACGCGGTCCTTATCGGACTTGGTCTGCGAGGTCATGGAAAGGTCCTTCTTCTCGAATGCGCCCTGCCTTAAGGCGCTCATAAGGGGTTTGCTCATCAATCCCCCCCTGAGTGCCCAGGCAAAAAACGCCCAGCCGGCCCTCAGGGGCAGGTAAGAAGAAGCAGACCGCCGAGAATGAGGGCGGCATGCGGCGCGGCGGGACCCGCCGTCCGTGTCAGCTTGCGATCGGTAGCGCGCAGCGACATTGCCGAAAAACCCTCAGAAATCCCAAGGCTCCAAGGTCGCCGAGACCGGTTAATCCGGCGTTAACCCTGGAGCCGAGGGCGTATGTAGCGGACCTTTGGGGGGCCGGGCAAGGGGTGGCTTCGAGCCGAGAGGCGCGCTCGCGTGACCGCTATTCCCGGTCGCCCTCAGGCTGCCGGATCAGGCGGAATTGTCCGACATCCGATCCGACCCAGCACAGCAATTCGCGATCGCACAGCACACATCGGAACGTGCGGTCGTCATGCGCGGGTCCCTTGGTTTCGATGACTTCGTAGACCGCGCCGCATTTGCAGGCGAGTTCTGGCATGCCGCAAGTATGCACCTGTCCGGCATCGGAGGCTATGCCCTCGGACTTTCTCAAACGACCCCTGTTCCATTGATCTGTATCAAGCCGGCGAAGCGGCCCGATCATAAAATGGCGCTCCAAAGCGATGGAGGGTCAGATGATGTACGGATGGTCGGATTACGGCGGGCCTTGGTACGGCATGTTTTTTGGCCCGGTCATGATGATCGTCTTCGTTGCCGTTGCCGTCCTTGTTGTCGCATGGGCCTTGCGGGCGTTTGGCCCCGATTGGCAGTCCGGCGCGAAGGCAAAAACGCCGCTCGATATCCTCAAGGACCGGTTCGCACGCGGTGAAATCGATCAGGCGGACTATGAGAAGCGCAAGCAGCTTTTGTCCGGCCTGTGAAGCGTTCTGCACGGTTTCGATTGCAGCCGGGCGATGAAGTGTGACACCGATGAAAATCCTGTTCATCATCAACGATCCACCCTACGGCACGGAGCGTGTCTATAACGCGATCAGGTTGGCGCACGCCCTTCTCAAGCGGGAACCGACGACGCAGGTGACGGTCTTTCTGATGGCGGATGCCGTTCTGGCGGCCAAGGCGCAACAGAAGACCCCCGATGGATATTACAATGTCGAGCGGATGCTCAAGCGCGCGCTCAGCAGCAAGGGGGAAGTGCTTCTATGCGGCACCTGCATGGACGCGCGCGGCATCGGCGACGCCGAACTCATGGACGGTGCACGCCGCAGCACGATGGATGAGCTTGCGGGCGCAACGGCCGATGCCGACAAGGTCCTGGTCTTCTGAGCCGAAATCCGGCGGCAAATCCCGCGGACGACGCATTGATCGCGAGAAGTCGATCCGGTCAGGCGGCTATGCTCGGTAATGTTCTTAATTGCAGCTCTTATTATTCATAAAGTTGAAAAGCGCGCGGAGAAAAAATACTGGCGCGGTCGAATGACGCACCCGCCGGTGAATCGACTCGCTTTTGTTCCGAAACAGGCGGACACTTTTTGATCATCGGCCAGGTGTCCGTGGGCGCCGGTGACTGAGAGACGCAAGCGCGCTCCCGCCTGCACGGGTACGGGGTGCAGTCATGACCGATCTGGACAATGCTGCCGTGTTACGGCGCTGGGCGATGCAATGCGCCGCCGAGGCCGACGATCCGCATGCGAC
>CAYJNT010000047.1:0-5809 GCA_964370945.1 uncultured Hyphomicrobiales bacterium
CTAGTGCTCCGGCCGCTCTGGACTCATGAATTCCATGCATAATGTTCCGGACAAAAGCGCATCGCCGCGCTGGGGCCTCGCTGGCCTGCGCTACGGCGTCAAGCACACGCTCCCGCTTATTCCGGGCACGGCGGTATTCGGCATGGCCTTTGGCACCGTCGCCGCGCAAAAGGGGCTGACGCTGACAGAGACTGCGACCATGAGCGCCTTCGTCTTCAGCGGCGCCGCGCAAATGGTCGCGATGGAGATCTGGAGCCATCCGATCACCATCGGCACCATCCTGACGCTTGCGGCATCGACCTTCGTCGTCGGCTTGCGGATGGTGCTGATGGGCATGTCGTTGCGGCCCTGGCTCGGCGATCTGCCGGCCGCGCAAATCTACCCGCCGCTTCTGCTCAACACCGACTCCACCTGGATGATCGCACTGCGTTATCGCGAAGAGGGCGGCAACGATCCTTCAGTGCTGCTGGGCGGCGGGCTGTCGCTCTGGGTGATGTGGCAGGCCTCGAGCATCGCCGGCTATTGGATTGGAAACCTGATCGCCAACCCGCAGCGCTATGGCCTCGACCTGATCCTGCCGATCTTCTTCGTCGCGATGCTGGTGCCGCTCTGGCGCGGCGCGCGCGGCGCGATCCCCTGGGCGATCGCGGGCGTGACGGCGCTTGCCGCGCAGTTCCTCATTCCCGGCTACTGGTACATCGTCATCGGCGCGCTCGCCGGCGCCATCAGCGGCGGCTTCATCGATGAACGTGAGTAACGTTTGGGTCGGTCAGACCGGCGGCTTGAAACGCCCGTCGATCGCGGTCCAGCCGGCATCCGCGAACAGGGTCGTGCCGGTCACGTAACTCGACGCATCGGACGCCAGGAACACGACCGGTCCCGCCATCTCGGACGGATCGGCCCAGCGGTTAAGCGCGCAGCGCGCGGCATAAGCGGCCTTCCATTCCGGCTTGGAGGTGATCGGCGACGTCAACGGCGTTGCGATGATGCCGGGGGCGAGCGCGTTGACCCGCACGCCGCTCTCGCCGAATTCCACCGCAAGGCCGCGCGCGAATTGCGACAGCGCCGCCTTGGTCGCAGCATAGACACTTTGTCCGGGTTCGACATTCACCGCCCGCATCGACGACATCAGGATGATGCTGCCGCGCTGGCGCTCGACCATGTGCCGGCCGACGGCGCGCGCGAGCCTGAATGTACCTTTGAGATTGAGATCAAGGACGCGGTCGATCTCCTCGTCGGTGTAGTTCAGGAAACGCTTGCGGATGTTGATCGCAGGCGTCGCGAGCAGCACGTCGATGGCGCCAAAGTCCGCAATCACTTTCTGCGTGACCGTGTCGATGGCGGCGCCGTCGCGGACGTCGAGTTCGTAAGCCGCCGCCCGGCCGCCGGCGGCCGTGATCTGCGCGGCCGTTCGCGTTGCGGCGTCCAGGTTGATGTCGGCGACTGCGCAGGCGGCGCCGTGAGCGGCAAGGCCAAGGCACGCCGCTTCGCCGATCCCCGAGCCGCCGCCGACAACGAAGGCCGTGCGTCCGGTGAGATTGAACAGGCTGGCGAAATTGACGGGTGTGGTCACAGTCATCTGAGCGCTCTCGTGGGAAAGTTTGCTGTCTTCAGGAGGCCGCCGGGCGGCGGAAGCAAAGCCGCCACAGGTGAGCCACGGAATAGATCAGCATCAGCCCGCTCGACACAGGCATAGAGGCGTACCAATAGAACATCGGTAGCGAGAATGTGGGGGAGGTGTCGGTGGCGAGAAACGCGAAAAAGCTGCCGTAATAGGTCAGGATCGCAAGGAACGTGATGCTGAAGAGTTCCACAACGATCGCGAGATACCGCCGTGCCACCGCGCTTTTCGTCATCTGCGCGATGAGGTCGACGCGAAAATGCTCGCCGCGACGCCACAGGCCCGCGGCCCCGAGGAAGATCAGCCAGGCCAGCATGAACTCGACGATCTCGTCGCTCCAGGCCGGCGAGCCGAAACCGCTGAGACGCGTGGTCACGACGAGGGCGATCACGGCGAACAGGCCTGCAACCAGGATGATGCAAACCGCATCGATGAGGCGGCCAATCCAGGAATCCAGGGAGATGAGAATCCGGCGCATCACGCTATCTCAACTATTTGAAAAACAGCGACGGCAGCAACGTCACCATTTCCGGCACATAGGTGATCAGGATCAGAACCGCGACGATACTGATCAGGAACGGCCACAGCTCGACCGTCAGATCCGCGATCGACACTTTCGCAATCGATGACATCGCGTAAAGCACCATGCCGACCGGCGGCGTGATCAGGCCGACCATGAGGTTCAGCGTCATCATCACGCCGAAATGAACCGGATCGATGCCGAGCTTGACGATGATCGGAAAGAAGATCGGCACCGTGAGCAGCATGATCGCCAGGCCCTCCATGAAACAGCCAAGAAACAGGAGGATCAGATTGATCAGGGTCAGGATGACCCATTTGTTGGTTGAAACGGACGTCAGCCAGGCGATGATCGCGTCGGGAACGCGCAGATAGATCAGTACCCATCCGAACAGCGCCGCGGCGCCTACGATCCACATCACCTGAGCGGTCTGACGCGCGGTGTCGAGCAAAAGCGCGGGCAGGTTGGCGAGTTTCAGTTCGCCGTAGACGAAGACACCAAGGCAAAGCGCATAGATGCAGGCGATCACGGCGGCCTCGGTTGGCGTGAAAAAGCCGCCGAGGATGCCGCCCATGATGATGCCGGGCGTCATGAGTGCAAGAAGTCCGTCGAGGAGGCCCCGCATCGCCTCCCGGACGGTCGTTCGTGGCTCGCGCGGATAGTTCCGCCGCCGCGCGACGATCGCAACCACCGCCATCATCGCAAATCCCATCAGCACGCCCGGCACGACGCCGCCAAGGAAAAGCGCGCCGATTGAGGTGCTTGTCATCGAGCCGAACAGCACGAGCGGTACCGACGGCGGAACGACCGGGCCGACGGTCGCCGATGCCGCCGAGACGGCGGCCGCGAACGGGGTCTCGTAACCCTTTTCCTTCATCGCTTTGACTTCGATGGCGCCGAGCCCCATCGCGTCGGCCAGCGCCGATCCGGACATGCCGGCAAAGACCATCGAGCCCACAACGTTCACCTGGCCAAGCCCGCCGCGCATATGGCCGACGAGCGCGTGGGCAAAGCGGAAGATCCGCTCGGTCATGCCGCCGGTATTCATCAGGTTGCCGGCGAGGATGAAGAAGGGAATGGCGAGCAGCGTGAATGATGTCGTGCCGCCGTAAATGCGCTGGGAGATCACCTGCAGCATCACAGGGTCGCCCAGGAACGCGATGGCGAGCACGGCGGTCAATTCCATGGCGACCGCGATCGGCAGTCCCAGCAAGATGAAAAGTACCAGGACTGTGAAGATCGCTGCCGTCGTCATGAAGTCAGCCGCCGTGCGTCGCTAAGCTTTAGTTACCGCGCGACTTGGCGACAAGCTCGTTGAACTTCTTGACGTTGTCCTCGCCGGCATAGGCCGCGATCTTCTTCGCAGCCGGCTCCATCATGGCGCGGAATTTCGCCGTGTCGGGCTTGGTGAGCGCCATGCCTTTCGCCTGCAGCTCGGCGAGCTGCGCGGTTTCCTTGTCGGCCGCGAGCTTGCGCATGAGTACGCCCGCCGATTTGGCTTCCTCCTGCACGATCTTCTTCTGGTCGGCGGTCAGGGCGTCGAACTTGCCCTTGTTCATGACCAGGATGGCGTTGTTATAGGAATGGCCGGTGAGCGCGATGTGCTTTTGCACCTCCCACATCTTCAGCGAGTGGATCACGGCGACCGGATTCTCCTGGCCGTCGACCACGCCTTGCGAGAGCGCGAGGTAGAGTTCCGGGAAGGCGATCTTCGTGACTTGCGCGCCGAGCGCTTCCATCGTCGCCTCGAGCTGCACTTCCGGCGGGACGCGGATCTTGAGGCCCTTCACATCACCCGGGCCATTGACCGCCACCTTCGAATTGGTGATGTGGCGGAAGCCCCATTCCCAATTGGCGAGCATCTTGAAGCCCTGCTTCTCGGCGAGCGGGCTGAGCCAGTCCATCACCGGGCCATCGAGCGCCTTGTGGGCTTCGGCCAGATTGGCGAAGGCGAACGGCATCATCACCGCCGCGAAGGCCTTCTCGAACTTGTCGAGCTGCCCTTGCGTCGGAATCGCGAAGTCGATCACGCCGAGCTTGGTCTGCTGCAGCATCTCGCCCGGATTGCCGAGCTGATTGGACGGGAAGACCTGAATCTTGATCTGGCCGTTGGTGCGTTTCTCGACGTTGGTGGCGAACTGCACCGCGGCATCGTGTCCCGGATGCTTCACGTCGGCGTAGTGTCCGAATTTCAGGGTCGTCTGTGCGTATGCCGGGGCTACCGAGGCGATCAGGACAGCAGCGGTCAATAGCTTCCTCATGGTGATTCCTCCCAAAATGCGCGAGGGGGGATGTCCGGCTGGACACGCGCCGCGGTTGCCCCGCGATCATCCCCCTAAGGATTGCACGCCTATCAGCATATCAGTCATCTGACAACTTGAATCACGTAATCACTTGGATTAATAATAATAAGCGGGGTATATTTGTCTGACTTTTAGCGATTACAGAAATTTGTCAGATGAATCGGTCCCGCCGCTGTGGTTGGTGTGGGGACTAGGAAGGAGCGCCAGAAATGGCAGCCGATCAGGCGACACGGGTCAGTGGCCAACCGCGCGAGCCGCTGTCGGTCCGGATCCACCGCGATCTCAGCGAACGCATCGCCAAGGGCGAGTTTGCGGCCGGCGCCCAGCTGCCGACGGAAAAGGAGCTCTCGGAAGCCTATGGTGTCAGCCGGGCGGTTGTGCGCGAGGCGATCACGATCCTTCGGGCCGGCGGGCTCGTTCTTGTCCGGCAGGGGGCCGGCGTGTTCTCGCTCGGCACGCGGCCGGTGCCCTATACCGGGCGGCATCCCGACTTCTCCAGCCTGACGGATGCCATCGAGACGCTCGAGCTGCGGCTGTCGATCGAATGCGAGGCAGCCGCGATTGCCGCGGCGCGGCGCACCGTCGAGCAGTTGAAGACGTGCCATGCCGCGATGGTCGGAATGGATGAGGCGATCGCGCGCGGCGAGAGCGCGACCGACTGGGACATGAAGTTTCACCGCTCGGTCGCGGCCATGACGCACAACAGCAAGTTCCAGATGCTGTTTGAGATTTTCGGCGAGACCTTGATCCCGCGCACCCGCTTCATCACGTCCAAAGGCGATCCGGACGCGATGCGGCAGTATCTGTCGCGCGTCAATCGCGAGCATGAGGCCGTTTTCATCGCCATCGAACGGCAGGATTCGGACACGGCCCGCGCAGCGATGCGCTTGCATCTTGTCAATGTGAAGGAGGGGTTGCGGATCGCCTATGAGCGCGAGAACGGCGATGTCGAGGAACGGGCGTGACTGCGCAGCCCTGCAGCATGAGCCTTTGCAGGCCGGCCGCCATGCAAGCAGCGCATCACACGGAGCTTGTTCTTCGGATATGTATGGCTCCGGCAAAGGAGCGCTGACGCGTGAGCGAGAACGACGTCCTGCCTTATGCCACCTTTATCGCCATCGCCATGATGGCGGCCATGACCTATCTCGTGCGCGTCGGCGGCTTCTGGATGATGGGCCATGTGCCGATCACGCCGCGCGTGCATCGCATGCTCGAAGCGCTGCCGGGCTCGGTGGTTGCCGCCATCATCCTGCCGGTGGTCGCAAAGAACGGATTGCCGGCGTTATTTGCCGTCGCCGCCGTCATCGCCGTGATGATGATCCGGCGTAACGACTTCATCGCCATCGGCGCGGGGCTCGCGGTCGC
>CAYJNT010000047.1:5909-18427 GCA_964370945.1 uncultured Hyphomicrobiales bacterium
TGATGATGATCCGGCGTAACGACTTCATCGCCATCGGCGCGGGGCTCGCGGTCGCTGCGGGCGCGCGCCTTGCCGGGTTGTGACGTGCGGACTAAAAGTCACGCCCGCGCATTTCGAAGGAATGTCTGAAGGGGAGAACAACGTGCTCGTCGATCACCGCACTTACCGCATCAAGCCCGGCCGATTGCAGGCGCATCTCGATCTTTATGAACAATATGGCTATCCGGCGCAGACTAGGCATCTCGGCAAGCCGCTCGCCTACATGGTCACCGAATCCGGTGAAATGAACACGATCGTTCATATCTGGGTTTACGAAGACGCGGCCGACCGCGCCAGGCGCCGCGCCGCCATGGCCGCCGATCCCGATTGGCAGGCCTATCTGAAGAGAAGCGCGGAGGCGGGCTATCTGGAAAACCAGGTGACCAAGCTGATGCTGCCGGTGAAATTCGCCCCGCTGGCGAAGCCTTGAATGGAGACCTGCAATGCGCGCCAATGACGGATCGCGGACCGGCGGCGAAATCCTTGTCGACCAACTGGTCGCGCATGGCGTGAAGCATGTCTTTTGCGTGCCGGGTGAGAGCTATCTCGCGGCGCTCGATGCGTTCCATGACCGCAACGTCAACATCACCGTCTGCCGCCAGGAAGGCGGCGCGACGATGATGGCGGAGGCGCATGGCAAGGCGACCGGAATGCCCGGCATCTGTTTTGTCACGCGCGGACCGGGCGCCACCAATGCCTCGCCCGGCATCCATATCGCGCAGCAGGATTCGACGCCGCTGATCGTGTTCGTCGGCCAGATCGCGCGTGAAATGCGCGAGCGCGAAGCGTTCCAGGAAGTCAATTACCGCTCCGTGTTCGGCACCATGACCAAATGGACAACCGAAATCGACGATCCCGCGCGCATCCCCGAGCTCGTTTCGCGCGCGTTCTATACCGCGACGGCGGGGCGGCCGGGGCCGGTGGTGATCGCACTGCCGGAAGACATGCTGACCGAGCGCGTGGTCGTTCCGAATGCGCCGGCCTTCGAGCCGGTCGAGACCTGGCCGGGCCTGAGCGACATGTCGCGGCTGCAGAAATTGCTCTGGAGCGCGAAGAAACCCGTTGCGATCGTCGGCGGCAGCCGCTGGTCGGAAAAAGCCTGCGCCGCCATGCAGCGTTTCGCCGAACGCTTCCAACTGCCGGTGATCAATTCCTTCCGGCGTGGCCATCTCTTCGATCAGACGCATCCGTGTTACGGTGGCGATCTCGGCGTCGGGCCTAATCCGAAAATCGTCGCGCGCATCAAGGATGCCGACATACTCCTTTTGATCGGCGGGCGTCTGAGCGAAATGCCGAGCCAGGGCTATTCACTGATCGATATTCCGGGCACCAAGCAGACGCTGGTTCACGTTCATCCCGGCGCGGAAGAACTCGGCCGCGTCTATCATCCGCATCTGGCGATCAATGCCTCGCCGACCGCCTTCGCCGCGGCGCTCGAAGGACTGCAGGCGCCGGCGTCGTTGCCTTGGGCGGAAGACACCAAAACCGCGCATGCCGACTATCTTGCCTTCAGCGAAAAGCCGACCGAAGTGCCGGGCAACGTCAATGTCGGCGAGATCATGGTGTGGCTGCGCGGACAGCTGAAGCCGGAAGACATCATCTGCAACGGCGCCGGAAATTTCTCGGCCTGGATCCATCGCTTCTATCGGTTCCGGAAATTCGCAACGCTTCTCGGTCCGACCTCGGGCTCGATGGGCTACGGCGTGCCGGCTGCGATCGCGATGAAGCGGCTTTATCCGGAGCGCACCGTGTTCTGCCTCGCCGGCGACGGCGACTTCCTGATGAATGGCCAGGAATTTGCGACCGCCGTGCAATATGACTTGCAGGTGATCATCGCGATCGTCGACAACGGCATGTACGGCACCATCCGCATGCATCAGGAGCGCGAATATCCCGGTCGCGTGGTCGCGACCGCGCTGAGGAATCCGGATTTCGCGGCTTACGCACGCGCCTTCGGCGGCTTCGGGGCCCTCGTCGAGAAGACCGAAGATTTCGCCAAGGCCTTCCAAGACGCCAAAGCCTCGGGCAAGCCCGCGATCATCCATATGAAGGTCGATCCGGACGCCATCACGCCGTCCACGACCCTGCATGCGATCCGGGACAAGGCGCTGAAGGGCGTGGCGCGCGCCGACGTTTCCTCGGCCACACCTTTAAGAGGGGAGTGACAAGGGCCAGTTGCCGGTAAGAGTGAATCATGGTTCACTCTAATCCATGCCCTACCGACGCACGGACAATGTCATCCGCAAGCAGGCCGCCCGCCACAGCGCGATCATCGATTCCGCGCACCTGATCGCGGCGGACGGCGGCATGGCGGCGGTCCAGATCGCGCCGGTGGCCGAGCGCGCCGGGATCGCGGCGGGGACCGTCTACCGTTATTTCCCGTCCAAGACCGAACTCGTCGGCGCGCTGATCGCGGCCATTGCCGAGCGCGAGATCGGCGCCGTGCGGCGCGCGGCCGCCGCCGCGCCGGGCCCGGTTTCCGCGCTCGCCGCCGCGATCGCGACTTTCGCGGCGCGCGCTTTGCGCGATCGCAAGCTCGCCTGGGCGGTGATCGCCGAGCCCGTGGATGCCGAAATCGAGGCGATGCGGATCGAATACCGCAAGACGCTGGCCGCCGAATTCCGCAAGCGCATCGATGCCGCGATGGCGGCCGCGCATGTGCCGCGGCAGGACTCAGCGCTCGCGGCGCCCGCCTTGGTCGGCGCATTGCTCGAAGGTTTGATCGGTCCGCTCGCGCCGCAATCCTCGGCCGATGAGAACGAGGCTCGCGCCGCCGTGCAGACGCTCACGCTACTTTGCCTGCGTGCGCTCGGCGTGGTCGATGCGCGCGCGCGCGGGCTCGTGGTGCAGACGGTGTTGCCCGCGGCTGAAGAAGCGTTGTCGTGAAAGCTACTGCAGCGTCGCCTGCGCGATCCAGTCGGTGACCGCGCGAAGCGCGACGTCGGGCGGGGCGCTGCCTTCCTTGTCCTTGAACACCGCGAGTTGCGCATCCGCCGAGGTCCCGGCGTCCACGATCGTGCGGCAATGCTTCACTTCGGCGAGGCATCCGAGGCTTTCCGCGTCCGGCGCGATCTCGTCGATCAGCTGATCGAGCATTTCCGCGACCGAGGTCGCGCCATCGCCGTCGATATTCACGAAAGTGCCGTGGATTCCGTAGCGCTGCGCCCGCCATTTGTTCTCGACCACGATCGCGCGTGAGACCGCGTTGAGATCCCAGTTGATCCAGGGGTTACGATAGAGCCTGCGCGCCAGCGTCCGCCACAAGGCGGCGAGGGCGATCGTGTCCTCCACGCGCGTGCAGCAATCGGGCGCGCGCAATTCCAGCGTCGGATGCTTCAGCGAGGGGCGGATCGCCCACCAGATATAGCTCGAATTCTCGACCACCCCGGCCTTCACCAGCGCCTCGATATAACCGTCGAACTCTTCCTGCGTGCGGAACAATTCCGGCACGCCGGTGCGCGGCAATTCATCGTAGGCCGCAAGGCGGTAGCCCATCAGTCCGGTCTGGCGCGATTGCCAGAACGGCGAGGAGGTCGCGAGCGCCACGAACAGCGGCAGATAAGGCAGCATCCGCGTCATCACATCGACGCGTTCGTTCGCGTTCGGCAATTCGACATGCACATGCAGGCCGCACAGCATGTTGCGCTGGCCGATCATCTGCAGGTCGTCCATGACGGTGTCGTAGCGTTCGCCTTCGCTCTGGCGCGACCGGTTCCAGTTCGCGGTCGGATGCGTGCCGGCGGCGAGAATGGCGAGGCCGTGCTTGGCCGCGACGTTTGCGACCGTCTGGCGCAGCTGGCGCAGGTCCTCGCGCGCCGAGGCCATGTCGACATAGGGCGGCGTCTGAACTTCGATCTGCGATTGCAGGAATTCGCCGGTCACGCGCCCGCCGGTCGCCTCTTTCGCGGCTTTGAGGAATCCCTCATGCATCGTGCGGGCGACGGATTTCGTCTGCACGTCGACCAGGAAATACTCTTCCTCGATGCCGAAGCTGTAACGATCAGGCATTTCGCGGTTCCCCAAGCCCATTTCGAAGCCCTCAGGAACGCGCAAGGGTTGTCCCTGGTTCCGGTCGATTTCCAAAAGATGCAAGCGCGGTTGCGGGCGTCTATAGTGGGCCGCATGTCCGTGAAAATGCCCGATCTCGACCAGGATGTGCTGGCCCGCCGCGCCCAGATCGTTGCGGCGTTGCGGGCGATCGTGCCGGGCGAGGGCGTGATCGACTCAGAGCGCGAGATGCGCCCCTTCGAATCGGACGGGCTGACCGCCTACAAGCAATTGCCGATGGTGGTGGTGCTGCCTTCGACAACGCAGCAGGTCTCGCAGGTGTTGCGCTACTGCTACGACAACAAGATCAAGGTGGTGCCGCGCGGGGCCGGCACGTCGCTGTCCGGCGGCGCATTGCCCTTGGGAGACGGCGTCCTCCTCGGCATGGCAAAATTCTCCCGTATCAAGGAGATCGACTACATCAACCGCGTCGCGGTGGTGGAGCCCGGCGTCACCAATCTTGGCGTGACCAGGGCGGTGGAGGGCGAGGGCTTCTATTACGCGCCCGATCCGTCCTCGCAGATCGCTTGCACCATCGGCGGCAATGTCGCGGAAAATTCCGGCGGCGTGCATTGCCTGAAATACGGCATGACCACCAACAACCTGCTCGGCCTCGAAATGGTGCTGATCACCGGCGAAGTCATCCGGATCGGCGGCAAGCATCTCGATTCCGGCGGCTATGACCTCCTTGGCATTGTCACCGGGTCCGAGGGCCTTCTTGGCGTCGTGACCGAGATCACGGTCCGCATTTTGAAAAAGCCGGAGACGGCGCGTGCGCTGCTGATCGGCTTTTCCAGCTCGGAAGACGCCGGCGAATGCGTCGGGAAGATCATCGGCGCCGGCATCATCCCCGGCGGTATGGAGATGATGGACAAGCCGGCGATCCATGCGGTCGAAGAGTTCGTGCATGCCGGTTATCCGCTCGACGTCGAGGCCTTGCTGATTGTCGAGCTCGACGGCGGCAAGGCCGAGGTCGATTATCTCATCAAGCGGGTGGAAAAGATTGCGAAGGAATGCCGCTCGACCTCCTGCCGCATCTCCAAGAACGAGGATGAGCGCCTGCTGTTCTGGGCCGGGCGCAAGGCGGCGTTTCCGGCGGCGGGGCGCATTTCGCCGGATTATTACTGCATGGACGGCACCATCCCGCGCGCCAAGCTGCCGCTGGTGCTCGCGCGCATGCGCGAGATGAGCGAGAAATACCAGTTGCGGGTCGCCAATGTGTTTCATGCCGGCGACGGCAATCTGCATCCGCTCATTCTTTATGACGCCAACAAGGACGGCGAGCTCGACCGCGCCGAGCGTTTCGGCTCGGATATCCTCAAGCTTTGCGTGGAAGTCGGCGGCGTTCTGACCGGGGAGCATGGCGTCGGGGTGGAGAAACGCGATCTCATGCCCACCATGTTCTCCGAGATCGACCTTGCCCAGCAGCAGCGGCTCAAATGCGCTTTCGACAGCGAAGGCCTGCTCAATCCCGGAAAGGTATTTCCGCAATTGCATCGTTGCGCAGAACTCGGCCGCATGCATATTCGGGCCGGGAAAGTGCCGTTCCCGGATCTGCCGCGTTTTTGAGTTTTCATGCCCCAAGTCGTTTTAAGTATCGCGAACACGCTGCCAGCGGACGCCGGTAAAGCCCTTTTGGCGGGCCGGGTCTGGCGGCCGGATGTCGCAGGCCCATCGGTCGTCATCATCCGTGATGACAACGCGATCGACATCACGCCGGCCTTCCCGACCATGCGCGACCTGTGCGAGGCCGCCGATCCCGCGGCCGCTCTGCGTCACGCGAACGGCGAGACGATCGCCCGCGTTGCCGACATTCTTTCCAACACGCCGCCGGATCGCCGTGACCGCAACAAGCCGTGGTTGCTCGCACCGCTCGACTTGCAGGCGGTGAAGGCGGCCGGTGTCACCTTCATCACCTCGCTTCTGGAGCGCGTGATCGAGGAACGCGCGCGCGGCGACTTCAACGCCGCGGCCGCGATCCGGGTCGAAGTCGAGCGCCTCGTCGGCAAAGATCTGCGCGCACTGCGGCCGGGCTCGCAGCAGGCGATGGATCTGAAGCGCGTGCTGATCGAGCAGGGCGCCTGGAGCCAGTATCTCGAGGTCGGCATCGGTCCGGATGCGGAGATTTTCACGAAAACCACGCCGATGGCCTCGGTCGGCACCGGTATGGACGCCGGCCTGCACCCAAAGTCGACCTGGAACAATCCGGAACCGGAAGTCGTGATGGTCGTTTCGTCCAAAGGCCGCATTGTCGGCGCGACCCTCGGCAACGACGTGAATCTGCGCGATTTCGAAGGCCGCTCGGCTCTGCTGTTGAGCAAGGCGAAGGACAATAATGCGTCGTGCTCGATCGGGCCGTTCTTCCGTTTCTTCGACGGCTCTTACACGCTCGACAATGTCCGCCGCGCAACCGTGACATTGACGGTGGAAGGCGAGGACAATTTCCGCCTCGAAGGTTCGTCGTCGATCGGCGAGATCGCGCGCGATCCGGAGGATCTGGTTTCGCAGATGATGGGCAAGCATCATCAATATCCCGACGGCGCCGTGCTGTTTCTCGGCACCATGTTCGCGCCGATCCAGGATCGGGACACGCCCGGCAAGGGCTTCACGCACAAATTCGGCGACATCGTCACCATTGCCGAGCCCTCGCTCGGCAAGCTCATCAACCGCATGCGCTCGTCGGAAGATTGCGAACCGTGGACGTTCGGTTCCGGCGCATTGATGCACAATCTGGCCAGACGCGGCCTGCTTTCACGCCAGTGTGGTGGTTCAGAAGTCCCCCAGCTTCACGCGGCGAGTCCGAAAGGGGACTTCTGAACCAAAACCACACTGGAATTGTAAAGTTGCTGGTGTCCCTTGGAATCCGAAGTTCGCTTCTGAGGGTGCTGCAAATTCAAGCGAACTTCGGATTCGGGACACCAGGGATGACCGGGAGGATTTCGACATGACGATTCATGCAAAAAATTTCATCGGCGGAGAATGGGTCGAGGCGAAGGACTATGCCCAGGACCTGAATCCCTCCAACACCAAGGACGTCGTCGGCGAGTATCCACGCGCCAGCGCAGCCGATGCCGAGCGCGCGATCGCCGCGGCCAAGGCCGCGTTCCCGGCCTGGTCGCGCTCCTCGATCCAGGAGCGGCATGACATCTTGAAGCGCATCGGCGACGAGATCCTTGCGCGTAAGGACGAACTCGGAAAAATGCTCTCGCGCGAAGAAGGAAAGACCTTGGCCGAAGGCGTCGGCGAGACCGTGCGTGCTGCGCAAATCTTTCTGTTCTTTTCCGGCGAGATTTTGCGGCTCGCCGGCGAGAAAATTCCCTCCGTCCGCCCCGGCGTGGATGTCGAAATCACGCGCGAGCCGATCGGCGTCATCGGCGTGATCACGCCATGGAATTTTCCCATCGCAATTCCGGCCTGGAAGATCGCGCCCGCGCTCGCCTACGGCAATTGCGTGGTGTTCAAGCCGGCCGATCTTGTCCCCGGTACGGCGCACGTGCTGTCCGAGATCATCGTGAAGGCGGGAATTCCTGCCGGTGTATTCAATCTGGTCATGGGTCGCGGCTCGGTGGTCGGCGAAGCGATCCTCAAGAGCAAGGATGTCAATGCCGTGTCGTTCACCGGCTCGGTCGCGACCGGCCGGAAGATCGCGGCGACGTGCGTCGAGTCGAACCCGATGAAGAAAGTGCAGCTCGAAATGGGCGGCAAAAATCCGATGGTCGTGCTCGACGACGCCGACCTGAAGACGGCGGTGGAGGCAGGCGTCAACGGCGCATTCTTCTCGACCGGCCAGCGCTGCACGGCGTCATCGCGCCTGATCGTCACCAAGGGTATCCATGACAAGTTCGTGGACGCGATGGCCGAGCGCATGAAGACGCTGGTGATCGACGATGCACTGAAAGCCGGCACCCATATCGGCCCGGTGGTTGACCAGAGCCAACTCGACCAGAATCTGTCGTATCTGAAGATCGGCCAGGACGAAGGCGCCAAGCTCAAGGCCGGCGGCGAATTGCTCAATCGCGGCACCCCCGGCTACTACATGGCGCCGGCGTTGTTCACAGGGGCTGACAACAAGATGCGGATTGCGCGCGAGGAAATTTTCGGGCCCGTGGCGACCGTGATCGCGGCCAAGGACTACGACGAGGCGCTGGCGATCGCCAACGACACGGAATTCGGCCTGTCTTCCGGCATTTGCACCACGAGCCTGAAATACGCCAGCCACTTCAAGCGCAATTCCGAAGCCGGCATGGTGATGGTCAATCTGCCGACGGCGGGTGTCGATTACCACGTGCCGTTCGGCGGCCGCAAGGGATCGAGCTACGGCCCGCGCGAGCAGGGCCGCTATGCGCAGGAAATGTATACGGTGGTGAAGACCGCCTACACGCTGCCGTGACGGGGTGGCCGTCAGGCCCTGGGTGAGAAATCGAGGCCATGCCGGTCCGCGTTCGCACGCTCGTCCTTGCCGTTGCGGTTTTGACATTCGCCGCAAGCACGCTCCTCGCGCAGAGCCAGCGCTGGGACTGGTGCAACGGCAATGACGATGCCTCGCCCGATCTGATCATCAGCGGCTGCACCGCGGTGATCCAGTCCGGCAAGGAGCGGGCGAAAAATCTCGCCATCGCCTTCCACAATCGCGGCGACGCGTTCCGCAACAAGACCGAGTACGATCGCGCGATCGCCGACTATGACCAGGCGATCAAGCTCGACCCGAAAGCCGTCGCCGCCTATGTCAATCGGGGATGGGCCTGGCACCAGAAGGGTGAATTCGACCGCGCGATCGAGGACTATAACCAGGCGATCAAACTCGACCGCGACAACGAACGCGCCTTCGTCATGCGTGGCGCCGCCTGGCAGCGCAAGGGTGATTACGACCGCGCGATCAGGGACAATGACCAGGCGATCCGGATCAACCCGCAGAATGCCCTCGCTTACAACACGCGCGGCAACGATTACCGCGAGAAACGCGACTACGAGCGTGCGCTGCAGGATTATGCCGCCGCGCTCGATCTCGATCCGGACAACGACCTTGTCTTTGCCAATCGCTGCTACACCCAGGCGCTGGCCGGCCGCTACGACCTTGCCCTGAAGGATTGCAACGAGGCGACGCGGCTCAACCCGGTCGGCAATTGGTATGCGCTCGGCCGCCGCGGATTGGTCTATTTGCTGATGGGGCAGAACGAGAAAGCGATCGCCGACTACGATGCGGCGATGAAGATCAATCCGAACAATTCGAACACGCTCTACGGCCGCGGACTGGCGAGATTGCGCGTGGGTGACGTCGCCGCGGGCGAGGCCGATATCGCACGCGCCAAGCAGTTGCAGGCGAGCGTCGCCGAATATTTCGCGCGCCATGGTTTGAAGTGACTTGGCTTGAAGTCACTTGGCCTGAAGTGACTTGGCTTGAAGTGACTTGGCGTGAAATAAGCGTTCACCACAAAGAACTTATTCACTGCAACGAGAAAGTCAGGGTGGCGGAACCAGCCGCGTCATGCACAGGCCCTTGCCAAGGCCATAATCGCTTGAGACGATGAGGGTCCGGCGTCAGGAGTGCGGCCGGACTAAACCGGCTGGACGGCGCCGCAGGGAGGCGTCGATGGCGGTTGCAAATGGCAATGACAATAGACCCAATGGGGCGAGGCCAATGGGTCCCCGGTGCATCGCATTGGTGGGCCCCTTCCAGAGTGGAAAAACAACCCTTCTCGAAGCGATTTTAGCGCGCACCGGCGCCATCCAGCGCCAGGGCTCAGTCGAATCCGGCTCGACCATCGGCGATGGTTCCGCCGAGGCGCGCAATCACGGCATGAGCGTGGAGGTATCGGTCGCGACCACCACCTTCATGGACGACAGCTATACCTTCATCGATTGCCCGGGCTCGATCGAATTCGTGCACGACATGCGGTCGGCCTTGCCGGCGATCGATGCCGCGGTCGTGGTCTGCGAGGCGGATGAAAAGAAGATTCCGCAATTGCAGCTGATCCTGCGCGAGCTCGAAGAGCGGAAGATTCCGCATTTCCTGTTTCTCAACAAGATCGACAAGAGCGACAAGCGTCTGCGCGAGACGCTGAAGATCCTGCAGCCGGCCTCGCGCGTTCCACTTCTCTTGCGCCAGATTCCGATCTGGAAGAACGACATCGTCACCGGCTTTGTCGATCTCGCGCTCGAGCGCGCCCATGTCTACAAGGAGCACACCGCGTCCGAGGTGATCGATCTCGCCGGCGAGGATCTCGAGCGCGAGAAGACCGCGCGCTTCACCATGTTGGAAACGCTCGCCGATCACGACGACGAGCTGATGGAGCAATTGCTCGCCGACATCCCGCCGCCGCGCGACAAGGTGTTCGACGATCTCGCCAAGGAGTTGCGCGACGGGCTGGTCTGCCCGGTCCTGATCGGCGTCGCCACGCGCACCAATGGCGTGCTCCGCCTGATGAAGGCGTTGCGGCATGAGGCGCCGAATATCGAAAGCACGGCCACGCGCCTCGGCGTCGAGGCGAAAGGCTCAGACGCCGTCGCCTATGTGCTGAAGACGCTCAACACCGCCCATGGCGGCAAGATGTCGGTCGCGCGCGTGCTGGCCGGCCAGATCGGCGACGGCACGACGCTCAATGCCGGCGAAACCGAAGCCGGCCGCGTGTCCGGCGTGTTCAAGCTGATGGGACAGGCGACCGAGAAGCGCGCCGCGGCCACGACCGGTGAAACGGTGGCGCTCGGTAAGCTCGATGCCGCCCATACCGGCGACACGCTGTCGTCCGGCAAGACACCGCATGCGCCGATTGCGAAAATCGAGCCCTATCCGCCCGTGCTCGCGGTCGCGATCGCGGCCAAGGAGCGCAAGGACGACGTCAAGCTCGGCCAGGCGCTCAACAAGCTCGTGGAAGAGGATCCCTCGATCACGGTCGTGCACAACGCCGACGCGCACGAAGTCATCCTGTGGGGGCAGGGCGAAATGCATCTGCGCGTCGTCAGCGAAAGGTTGACCGGCCGCTTCGGCATCGCGCTGGAGAAACGCAAGCCTTCGGTCGGCTACAAGGAGACGATCCGCAAGGGCATCGCGCATCAGCGCGGGCGCCACAAGAAGCAGTCGGGCGGCCATGGGCAGTTCGGCGATGTCGTGGTGGATATCAAGCCGCTGCCGCGCTCGTCGGGCTTCAAATTCGAGGACAAAATCTCCGGTGGCGTGGTGCCGCGTAACTACATCCCCTCGGTCGAAGAAGGCATCGTCGATGCGCTGAAGGAAGGCCCGCTCGGCTTTCCGGTGGTCGATCTCGCCGTGACCTTGACCGACGGCTCCTATCACACCGTCGATTCCTCTGATATGGCGTTTCGCACCGCCGGCCGGATCGCGATCGTGGAGGGTTTGCCGCAATGCCAGCCGGTATTGCTCGAGCCGATCCATCTGGTCGAGATCGTCTGCCCGACCGATGCGACGGCGAAGATCAACGCCATCCTGTCCGGACGGCGCGGGCAGATCCTCGGCTTCGACACCCGCGAGGGCTGGACCGGCTGGGACACGGTCAGAGCCCAAATGGCGGAAAGCGAGATCGGCGACCTGATCATCGAAATCCGCTCGGCGACCGCGGGCGTCGGCGGCTTCACCTACAAGTTCGACCACATGGCCGAGCTGACCGGACGCACCGCCGACCAGATCATCGCGGCCAGAAAGGCGGCGGAGTAACGGTTGTCCCCTCTCCCCGCAACGCGCGCAGCGCGGGGAGAGGGAAATCGGCGAATCGCTGCGACACCAGATTTCGGTCGCAGAACCGCGATGGTTGCATAGAGTTCATATGCACTATTTGGTTGAATAGAAGGCGTTTCCGTATCATAGTCCGCCATAGGTTTCGGGGCAGGACATGCGGGCTCATAGAGGACGCGGGCGGTTGCTTTTTTTTTCCGCCGCTCAGCGTTTCCAAAGACTGCAGGCAAAATCATCGCGGCGTGACGTGACGCCCCTCGGGCGTCATGAACGCAATTAGGCGCCGATTGTATTTCGTCGTGGCCTTGCTGCCGTTGTGGCTTCTGCCGCTGGCGTTCGTTGCTGCAGAGGTCAATAGCCTGTTCATCGAAATGAGCAGCGAACACCGTTATTGGTACAATCTATTTGCGCAATACTTAATATTGGGTGGCGGCGCATTCGTCGCCGAATATGCGTTTTTGGTAACGGCCGCCGGGCTGTATTTTTCAATCTTCTCATCAAGAATTCGAGCTTGGCAATTTGCAATTGCTGTTTTGGCGATCCCGTTGATTTTATATGCTGCGTCCACCCTTTATCTATTCTCGAGTGCCTTGAATTGCAGCGAATGCGATGGATCAAAGTTTCGAGACGCCTGCTACGACCATATCAAAAGTCGTTGTCAGACTGCTGAGTTGTTCGAATTACAGGCTGCCAGAAGTGGTCCCGGTTGTCTGAACAGATTTTCCGCGTCGATAAGTGGAGCCTC
>CAYJNT010000048.1:0-18379 GCA_964370945.1 uncultured Hyphomicrobiales bacterium
GTTGCCCGGTTCGCAAAACGTCTACGCACCTTGCCCTGAACGCCCCTAATGCAAACGCCGCGCGGCGGCCCCCCGCCGCCGCGCGCGATGTTTTGGCCGTTACTTCTTTGCGGCCTTCACCGGGTCCTTCACCGCCTCGACGGTCGCGAACTCCACGTTCCAGAGCGAATTGTTCTTCTTCTCGACCTTGCGGATATAGATGTTCTGGATGATGTCGCGGGTCTCCGGGTCGATCGAGATCGGACCGCGCGGGCTTTCCCATTTCATCCCTTTCATCGCAGCGATGAGCGAATCGCCGTCGGCCTTGCCGCCCGTCTTCTTCAGCGCTTCGTAGATCAGGTGCATGCCGTCATAACCGCCGACCGACATGAAGTTCGGGCGGAAGTTGTTGGCCTTCATGAAGGCCTCGACATAGGCCTTGTTCTTCGCGGATTTGTGGTCAGCGGAATAGAACAGCGCGGTCACCGTGCCGATCGCGGCATCGCCCATGTTCGGCAGCAGGTCGTCGTCGGTCACGTCGCCCGGGCCGATCAGCTTGATGCCGGCCTTGTCGAGCCCGCGCTCGACATATTGCTTCATGAAGGTGCCGCCCTGGCCCGACGGTACGAAGATGAAGATCGCGTCCGGCTTGGCGTCAGCTGCCCGCTGCAGGAACGGCGCGAAGTCCGGATTGGCGAGCGGTACCTTCAACGCTTCGATCACGCTGCCGCCGCCAGCCGTATAGCGCTCGGTGAACGACTTCTGCGCGTCCGCGCCGGGTGCATAATCGGACACGATCGTCACGACCTTCTTGATGCCGTTTTTCGCCGCCCAGTCGGCGATGACGACACAGGATTGCGGAACGGTGAAGCTCGTGCGCACGATATAGGGTGAGCGCTCGGTGATGATCGAGGTGCCGGCTGCCATCACGACGGCCGGAACCTTGGCTTCGGTCGCGAGCGGAGCAATGGCGAAGGCCGCCGGCGTGATCTCGAAGCCGGCGATGATGTTGACCTTGTCATTGACGATCAGTTCCTGCGCCAGACGTTTGGTGTTATCCGGCACGCTGCCGGAATCGCGCAGGATCACCTCCACTTTCTTGCCGGCAACGGTGTTGCCGTTTTGCTTCTGATAGAGATCGACCGCGGCCTTGATCTGCTTGCCGGTCGAGGCCTGCTGACCGGTCATCGAGACGATAAGACCGATCTTGACCGTGTCCTGGGCGATAGCGCCGCCCGCGGTCAGAAGACCGAAGGTAGCGGCCGCCATCGCGGTCATCAATTTTCTGTTCAACATGAAGTCCTCCCGTTGTTTTTCAGTTATTTCATTTCCGGATTTGAACCGCCTGGCTAAAGGCTAGTCGATCCCCTCCGGTATTTCGCCGCAGCGTTACGTCGCACGCGACGGCGCTGCCTAGTTTCCGTGCATTCCAATCCGGATTGTCCGGATCATTTCACGACGTCAGGCCCACGAAGCAGGTCACACGTCGAAGAACACCGTTTCTCCTTCTCCCTGCAGGCGGATGTCGAAGCGATAGACCGTCTTGCCGCCCTGCGTCTCTTTCTTCGCGATCAGCGTGTCGCGCCGGTCCGCCGGCACGAGCTTGAGGATCGGATCGGACGCATTCGCCGCCTCGTCGGCGAAATAGATGCGCGTATAAAGATGGACGAGCAGCCCGCGCGCGTAGAGGGCGACCAGAATATGCGGCGCCTGCGGCTTGCCGTCGGGTCCGGCGATCGCGCCGGGTTTGACCGTGTCGAAGAAGAACACACCTTTGGCGTCGGTCGGCGCGCGGCCGAAGCCCTTGAACGATGTGTTCGGCGTGGCGCCGTTCTGTCCCCGCGCCGGCAGGCGGCCCTGCCCATCGGCCTGCCAGATCTCGATCATGGCGTCGTGGATCGGCACGCCGTCGCCGTCGGTGACGGCGCCTTCGATCCGGATGCGATCACCGACGACGTCGGCCGTGATCAGGTTGCCGGTCGCGACATCGGACCAGTCATATCGTCCGAGCGGCGTGAGGCCGTAGGCGAACCAGGGCCCGACGGTTTGCGATGGAGTGATGCCCGACATCTCAATGCTCCATCGGTGTGGCGTTGCGGCCGCGCAGCACAATGTCGAAGCGATAGGCGAGCGCCCATTCCGGCACAGTATTGTCGAGATCGAATGAGGAGATCATCCGCGCGCGCGCTTTCAGATCGGTGACCGATTGCGAGATCGGATCGAATTCCAGGAGCGGATCGCCCGGGAAATACATTTGCGTCACAAGGCGCGTCAGAAACGAATGGCCGAAGACCGAAAAGTGGATGTGCGCCGGACGCCACGCATTGTAGTGGTTGCCCCACGGATACGAGCCCGGCTTGATGGTGATGAACTTGTAATGCCCGTCCTTGCCGGTGAGCGCGCGGCCGGCGCCGGTGAAATTCGGATCGAGCGGCGCCGGATGCTTTTCGCCGACATGGATGTAACGGCCCGCGGCATTGGTTTGCCAGATTTCGACCAGCGCATCCGGCACCGGACGCGCGTCCTCATCGAGGACATAGCCATGCACGACGATCCGCTCGCCCAGTGGTTCGCTCTTGCCATGCGTGGTCAGGTCGTCGTCGCCGGGCCGGATCGCGTCATGGCCGTAAACCGGACCGGTCTGCTCCGAGAGCGTGTGCGGCGTGATGATCAGCGGCTTCTGCGGGTGGCGCTTGGCCGTGCTCTTGTAGCCGGGGAAGGCGCGCGACGGATGCGCCTTCATGCTGTCGAGCGGGTAAATGATGGACATCCCGTGTCTCCTTTATGCGACGCGCTCGAGCGCGAGCGAGACGCCCTGTCCGACGCCAACACACATGGTCGCCAAGCCAAGCTTTCCGCCGCGCGTCTCCAATCCATGCATGGCGGTACCGGCAAGGCGCGCGCCGGACATCCCGAGCGGATGACCGAGCGCGATCGCGCCGCCATGCGGATTGACCTGCTCGGCATCATCGGGAAGACCGAGCTGGCGCAGGCAGGCTAGCGACTGCGAGGCGAAGGCTTCATTGACTTCAATCAAGTCGAAATTGCCGATCTTGAGTGAGAGCCGCTCCATCAGCTTGCGGGTCGACGGTACGGGGCCGATGCCCATGATGCGCGGCGGCACCCCTGCCGACGCCATGCCGAGCACGCGCGCGCGGGGCGTCAGGCCATGCTTCTTCACCGCGGCTTCCGAGGCAAGAATAAGCGCGGCGGCGCCGTCATTGACGCCTGAGGCATTGCCGGCCGTCACGGTGCCGGGATTGCGGAATGGCGTTTTGAGCTTGCCAAGGCTTTCAAGCGTGGTGTCGGGACGCGGATGCTCATCCTTGTCCACGACAATGGGTCCGGCCTTGCCGCCCGGTGTTTCCACCGGCACGATTTCCTGACTGAAAAAGCCCGATGCGATCGCCTTGCCGGCGCGCTGCTGGGAGCGCACCGCGAAAGCATCCTGATCGGCACGCGTGACCTGGAATTCCTCGGCGACATTCTCGCCGGTCTCCGGCATGGAATCGATGCCATATTGCTGCTTCATCAGCGCATTGATGAAGCGCCAGCCGATCGTCGTGTCGAAGACCTCGGCGCTGCGCGAAAACGCCTCCTGCGCCTTGCCCATCACGAATGGCGCGCGCGTCATCGATTCCACGCCGCCGGCGATGGCGAATTCGATCTCGCCGGAGCGGATCGCACGCGCGGCGCTGCCGACCGCATCGAGGCCCGAGGCGCAAAGGCGATTGAGTGTGATGCCGGACACGCTCTCCGGCAGGCCCGCGAGCAGCAGCGCCATGCGCGCGACATTGCGGTTGTCCTCGCCGGCCTGGTTGGCGCAACCGAAATAGACGTCGTCGATCGCGGTCCAGTCCGCCTTGGCGTTGCGCTTGATCAGCGCCTTGACCGGTGTCGCGGCGAGATCATCGGTGCGCACCTTGGCCAGCGCGCCGCCATAGCGGCCGATCGGCGTGCGGGCGAAGTCGCAGATGAAAACGTCGCGCATCTCTTTATTCCTTTTGCGTCGCTTCGCCGTGCGCACGCGCCGTGCGCGCATGCAATTCGCGAAGCACTTCGAGTTCATGCGCGGTCGGCGGCACGGTTTCGGCGACCTTGCTCGCGTAGCTGACCGGCCAGCCGGTATTGTCCTGGATCTGCTCGCGCGTCACGCCCGGATGGATCGAGACCACGGTCATCTCTTTCGTTTCCGGATCGGGCTCGAAGATGCAGAGGTCCGTGACCAGCCGGGTCGGCCCCTTGGTTTTCACGCCGAGGGTCTCGCGATGTTTGCCGCCTTCGCCGTGACCGAGCGAGGTGATGAAATCCAGCTTGCTCACAAAGCCGCGCTTGCCTTGCGCCATGATGATGAAAATCTCGCCGCAGGAATTGGCGATCTCCGGCGCGCCGCCGCTGCCGGGCAATCGCACCTTCGGCTTGTCGTAAGAGCCAACCACGGTCGTGTTGAGGTTGGCGTATTTGTCGATCTGCGCACCGCCGAGGAAGCCGACGGTGATACGCCCGCCCTGCAGCCAGTACCGGAACATTTCCGGCACCGACACCGTGGTCAGCGCGGTGTCGCAGAGTTCGCCGTCGCCGATCGAGAGCGGCAGCACGGTCGGCTTGGTGCCGACAGTGCCGGATTCGTAGATCAGCGTGATGCCCGGCGCGTGCGTCAGCCGCGCGACATTCGATGCCGCCGACGGCATGCCGATGCCGACGAAGCAGACGTCTTCATTGCGCAGCGCGCGCGCCGCGGCGATGGTCATGATCTCATTCGGCTTATAGTGCATGGTCATGCCGGTCACTCCGCCGCGATCCGGAGCGCGCGCACATGTGACGCGAACACATCCGGCGTCTTGCCGAGCACATTCTCCTTCATCCAGGCAAGGAATGTCTCGCGCTCGCGCGAGATGCCGTCCCATTCCTTGTAGAACGCGTTGAAGCGCTTGTAATAGCCCTGCGCGTAGGACGGAAACGCGCCGCCCGGCACGACCGCGATGGCGCTCACCGTCCAGGCCGGCAAGATACAGGCATTAAGGCTGCGCGGGCCGAAATCGTCGACAATCTCCTCGACGGTCACGAGCGAGCGCTTGGCGGCGAGCACCGCTTCCTTCTGCACGCCGAGAATGCCCTCGAGCAGTACATTGCCTTCGCGATCGGCTTTCAGCGCATGGATCACGGCGGCATCTGGCCGGTGCGCCGGAACGGTCGCGAGCTTTTCGCCGGTATAGGGGCAGGTGACGCTTCTGATTTTCGGATTCACTTTCGGCAGGTCGGTGCCGATATAGCCGCGGAACACCGCAAAGGGCAGACCGGCCGCGCCGGCTTCGTAGGCATTGGCCATCGCCGCGTGCGAATGCTCTTCGATCTCGAGCTTGTGCGGCCAGCCATTCTCGATCGCGTCGCGCAAACGGTGCAGCGAGCCGACGCCGGGATTGCCGCCCCACGAAAAAACCAGCCGGTCGGCGCAGCCCATGCCGATCATCTGGTCATAGATCAGATCCGGCGTCATGCGGATCAGGGTCAGATGCTTGCGGCCCTGGCGGAGGACCTCGTGTCCTGCCGCATGCGGAATAAGATGCGTGAATCCTTCCATCGACACCGTGTCGCCATCGCGGACAACGGATTCAACGGCTTCGGCCAAAGACAGCACGCGCGACATCAGCGTTTCCTAGAGCATGATGCCGAAAAGTGCGAAGCGGTTTTCGGACAACATCATGCTCTCCCTTGATCTTGTGCGTTAATCGCACATTATTTTCTTAAAGGCATTTAAGCGCTTCAATGCGTCGCGGTCAATCACACTTGACATCGTGTGCGATAATCGCACATCGTTGCGGATCAACGCGGAATTCGCGCTATGCCCGCACGCCGGAGCCCCCAGGGCAACCCCGATTTCATGGCCGGCCTTGGCAAGGGCCTCGGCGTCATCGAATGCTTTGACGACGAGCACGCCCAGCTCACCATCGCCGGGGTGGCCGCGAAGGCGGGTCTAAGCCGCGCCGCCGCACGCCGCTGTCTGCTCACCCTGCAGGAACTCGGCTATGTCGATTATGACAGTAATCTGTTCCGGCTGACACCACGCGTGTTGCGGCTCGGCTATGCGTATATCGCGTCGAGCGAATTGCCCCAGATCATCCAGCCGCACCTCGAACGCTTGAGCGGGCAGATCCGCGAATCCTGCTCGGCCTCGATCCTCGATGGCGGCGAAGTTCTTTACGTCGCGCGCGCGGCGACCAAGCGCATCATGTCGGTCAGCCTCGGCGTCGGCACCCGCCTGCCCGCCTATTGCACATCGATGGGACGTGTGTTGCTCGCCGCACTCGACCCGGATGAGGCGACGAAACGGATCGCAGGCTTCCGCCGCACGCAATTCACGCCTCATACGCGCACGCGCAAGGAAGAGCTCGCCGAGATCCTCCGCGATGTGCGTGAGAAAGGTTATTGCGTCATCGATCAGGAGCTCGAGATCGGGCTCGTCTCGATGGCCGTGCCGGTCTTCAACAATGCCGGGCAGACCGTGGCGGCGCTCAATATCGGCGCGCAATCCGCGCGCGTGACCGCGACGGAGATGCCGGGACGTTTCCTGCCCGCCTTGCTGGCGGCACAAAAGAGCCTGCGCCCGCTCATCAACAAGACGGCGCCGATTACAATTTAAGTGTTTGCGCTTGCCTTGACCGTGTCCGGCTGAAAAGGAATGCTGGATAACAATCGCGCTCACG
This sequence comes from uncultured Hyphomicrobiales bacterium, assembly GCA_964370945.1. Classification (GTDB taxonomy): domain Bacteria; phylum Pseudomonadota; class Alphaproteobacteria; order Rhizobiales; family Xanthobacteraceae; genus Pseudorhodoplanes. The sequence continues at coordinate 6,684 of CAYJNT010000048.1, forward strand.
AGCGCGATACGGCAAAGTGGAAGCCGGTTTGCCGCAAGATCGCACGGCAAACAAGAAGCGCGGATGTGGCGGAAGGCAAGGATGGATCCTAAAGGACAGGTGGCGCTGATCACCGGCGGCGCGTCGGGACTGGGCGCTGCGACCGCGGACGTACTGGCCGCGGCCGGCGCGAAAGTCGCGCTGCTCGACATCAATGAAAAAGCCGCAAACGAGAACGCGGCGAAGCTCGGCGGCATCGGCGTCGCCTGCGATGTCACCGACGAGCAGAGCGCCACGAATGCGATCGCGAAGGTTCGCGAAAAATTCGGTGTCGCGCGCATCCTGGTGAATTGCGCCGGCGTCGGACCGGCGAAGCGCATTCTCGGCCGCGACGGTCCGATGCCGCTCGCCGATTATCGCAAGGTGATCGAGATCAACCTGATCGGCACGTTCAATATGCTTCGGCTTGCTGTCGCCGATATGAGCAAGGCCGATCCGCTTCCCGACGGCGAGCGCGGCGTGATTGTCTCGACCGCGTCCGTCGCGGCATTCGAGGGCCAGGTCGGACAGGCCGCCTATTCGTCCTCGAAAGGCGGCGTCGCCGCATTGACGCTGCCGGCGGCGCGCGAACTTTCGCAATTCGCCATCCGTGTTGCCGCGATCGCGCCCGGCATTTTCGGCACGCCGATGCTGATGGCGTTGCCGCAGGAAACGCAGGACAGCCTCGGCGCGTCGGTGCCGTTTCCCAAGCGGCTCGGCGCGCCGCGCGAATTCGGCGAGCTCGTGCTCGCCATCGTGCGCAACGGCTATATCAACGGCGAAGTGATCCGCATCGATGGCGCACTGCGCATGGCGCCGCGCTAGAGACCGAAAGGGCCATATGCTGAAAAACTCAAGATCGCTGCGGATCGAATGGGGCGATTGCGACCCGGCAGGCATCGTCTTCTATCCGCGCTATTTCGCGATGTTCGATCATTCGACGACCACGCTGATCACCGCGGCGTCGGGCTTGAGCAAATACGAGCTTTTCCGGAAATACGATTTCGGTGGCTATCCGATGGTCGATACACGCGCGCGCTTCATGATTCCCTGTCGCTTCGGCGACGACGTCACGATTGAATCCGCCTTCACGAAAGTCGGCCGCTCGAGCTTCGAGATCGAGCACCAACTGTTCAAAAAAGGCGAGCTGTGTCTTGAGGGCTTCGAGATCCGCGTCTGGGTCGACCGTGACCCGCTGGACCCCTCCAAGATCAAGTCGAAGCCGATTCCAGACGATCTCGTCGCTCAGTTCAAGGCGGGTTCATGAAACGCGCCGCGCGCGGATCAGCACGCGCAAAGTCCGCCGGGAGCGATTCCGGCACCCAGACCACGATCGACATCGCGCCGCTTCCCAATGCGGTCGGATACATGCTGCGCCGCGCGCATCTTGTCGTGGTCAAGAACTTCATGACGGTCTGCAAGGAGCTCGATATCCGTCCGGCGCAATACGGCATTCTGACCGTGATCGAGAATAATCCTGGGTTGAAGCAGATCGACGTCAGCCTCGCGCTCGGCATCAAGCGCACCAACATGGTGGCGCTGATCGATGCGCTGCAGAAGCGCGATCTCGTGCGACGCGTCACCGTGCGGTCGGACCGGCGATCCTATGCGCTGCATCTGACGCCGAAAGGCAAAGTCTTCATGTCGAGACTGCGCGCGCGCGCGGCAAGGCATGAGGAGGAAGTCGGCGCCGCGCTCGGCCCGCATGGGCGGCAACAATTGCTGTCGCAGCTCCGCACACTGCAGGAGCGGCTGCCGCCGATCGTGAGCGACGACGAGATCTGAAGCGCACACCGGTCAAGACAATTCGGCGACGATCTTTCGCAAAATCCGCAAGAATGCCGCGCGATCGCGAGGGCCAACGATACGGTCCAGATTGCGGTCGTGGCGCGTGGCGCATTCGTTCAATTTGGTCAGCATGCGCTCGCCGGCGGCAGTCAGCGACAAACAATAGGCGCGGCGGTCCTTCGCCAATCGTGTGCGCCGCACCAAGCCACGCTTCATCAGACTGTCGAGCGCAAAGGTCACGGTCGATTTATCGTTGCCGACCGCGCGGCTGAGCGCCGTCTGGCTGATCCCGGGATTGCGCCCGATCAATAGCAGTGTCGCGAACCGGCCGGGGCTGAGATCGACATCTTTCGCCTCGCGCGAAAACGACGCGAACGACGCGGTTTGCGCCAGCCGCAGTTGAAATCCGATCCAGCCTTCGAGCGGACCGAAGTCGATGCTTTCCGACGCCAGCTCTCCATTCGGTTCTGAAACGGCACGGCGCGCTATGGATGTTGAACGGGGCAAGGCCTTGTTCCTGTCTTCGTGCCCGGTCGCGAAGCAGCGGCCGGATGCAGAAATAGTTTTATATCCCACGATCAACCCGCTTTACAACGCAAGCCACTTGCGGCTTCAATATCGGAAAAGTTGGATATTCAACCAACTCGCAGAACAGGGAGGAAGTCTCATGCAAGCATGGTCGAAATGGCTGGCTGCGAGCGCAGCCGCATTCTGTGTTGCGGCGTGGTCCCTCGGCACCACGCAAGCTCAAGATAAAACATTCGAGTTAAAGCTCGCACATTGGGTTCCGCCATCGCATCCGCTGCAGAAGGCGCTCGAGGAATGGGGCGCGTCGGTCGAGAAGGCGTCGAACGGCACCATCAAGTGGAAGGTGTATCCGTCGCAACAGCTCGGCAAGGCCTTCGACCATTACGACATGGCGCGGGACGGGATCGCCGACCTGACGTACGTGAATCCTGGCTATCAGCCCGGCCGTTTCCCGATCATCGGCGCGGGCGAATTGCCGTTCCTCATCTCGAATGCCAAAGGCGGCGCGCAGGCGCTCGACGCCTGGTATCGCAAATATGCCGCCAAGGAGATGAAGGACGTCAAGTTCTGCCTCGCCTTCATGCACGATCCCGGCACGATCCATTCCAAGGCCAAGAAGGTCATGGTTCCCGGCGACATCAAGGGCATGAAGATCAGGCCCGCGCATGCGACCATGGCGTCGTTCGTGACTTCGCTCGGCGGCACCAACGTGCAATCGAGCGCGCCGGAAGTGCGCGACCTGCTCGATAAGGGCGTCGCCGAAGCGGTGACGTTTCCGTGGGGCTCGATCCCGTTGTTCGGTATCGACAAGGTGACCAAATATCACATCGAGGCGCCGCTTTACGCGACGACCTTCGTGTTCGTCTTTTCACCCGGCACCTACGGCCAGATGTCGGCTGCCCAGAAGAAAGTGATCGATGATCACTGCACCAATGAATGGGCGCTGAAAGTTGCGGGGCCGTGGGCAGACTTCGAGAGCGCCGGCGTGCAGAAACTCAAGAGCGATCCCGCGCACGAAGTCTACCCGCTTTCGAAGGAGCAACTCGCCGAATGGCGAAAGGCAGCCGAGCCGCTGCAAAAGACCTGGGCGGATAACGTCAAGAAGGCCGGCGGCAACGCCGACGCGATCATGAAGGAGCTCAAGGATTCGCTTGCGAAATTCAGCGCCGCGTATTGACGCGTTGTAATCCTGCATCGGATAACGGCGGCGATTGCCTCGCCGCCGTCATTTTCCAAAGCCGCGACGCGGAACCGTCATGACAGGATGGATGGATCGCTTCATCGACTCGATCGAATGGCTCGCCGCCTTGTTCATCGGGATCGTGGCGGTGGACGTCTTCATTTCGGTCATGCTGCGCTACTTTTTCGGTTTCACCATTCCCGACGCCTATGATTTCGGGCAGTTGCTGCTCGGTATCCTGATTTTCTGGGGCATCGCGGCGACGAGCTATCGCGGCACGCATATCACCGTCGATCTGATCTGGGCCAATGTCGGTCCAGCGTGGCAGCGCGCAATCGACGTATTCGCGACGCTGGTGCTGCTCTTCGTCGTAATGGTGCAGACCTATACGCTCTACGACAAGGTCGAGAGCACGCGCGCGGCGAACCTTCTGACCTTCGATCTGCGGCTGCCGGTCTGGCCGTTCTATCTCCTGGCCTGGCTCGGCGACGTCGCCGCTGTCTTGCTGATTATCGTGCGGACGTACCGGCTCATTTTTCACCCCGAATTGATGGCGCACGAAAAAGCAGCCATCAGGCCTGTGGAGTGAGCCCACCATGAGTGCCGACGCGGTCGCGATCCTGGGCTTTATCGCATTGTTCGTTCTGATGCTGCTACGCGTCCCGATCGGCATGGCCATGGGGCTCGTGGGCGTTGCCGGCTTCGGGTATCTGACCAACGGCAACGCCGCGCTCAAAATCGTCGGTCACACCACGATGCGGACGGTGACCGATTTCAACTTCGCGGTCATCCCGCTGTTTTTGCTGATGGGCGCCTTCGCGACAACCTCAGGGATGAGCCGCGAATTGTTTCGCGCTGCCAACGCTTTTGTCGGCCATCTGCGCGGCGGTCTTGGTATCGCGACCATCGCGGCCTGCGGCGGCTTCTCCGCGATCTGCGGCTCGTCGGTTGCGACCGCGGCGACGTTTTCGCGCGTCGCCTATCCGGAAATGCGCCGCTACGGCTATCCGCAATCCTTCGCCACCGGCGTGATCGCGGCCGGCGGCACGCTCGGCATCATGATTCCGCCATCGACAGTGCTCGCGGTCTACGGCCTGATCACCGAGCAGGATGTCGGCAAGTTGTTCGTGGCCGGTATCCTGCCGGGTATCGTCGCCATCATTATGTACATGCTCACCATCAGCATCATCGGCTGGGCGCGCCCCGATTTCCTTCCGGCCGGCCTGCCGTCTGGCTGGAAAGAGAAGCTCGCAAGCCTGCGCGACGTGTGGGCGACGCTGTTGCTGTTCATTTTCGTGATCGGCGGCATTTATGGCGGCATGTTCACCGCGACCGAAGCCGCCGGCATGGGCGCCGGCGGCGCCTTCATCCTCGGCCTGCTGCGCGGTCGCCTGTCGCGACAGGACATCCTGCGGTCGCTCCTCGAATCGACGCGAATCACCGCCGCGGTGTTCACGGTCCTGATCGGGGCACTGCTGTTCGGCTATTTCCTGACCATCACTCAGACGCCGCAGAAGGTGACCGAGCTCCTGACCGCCCTCGGCGTCGGCCGTTACGGCGTGCTGGCGCTCATTCTGCTGATGTATCTGGTGCTCGGCTGCCTGATGGACGCGCTCGCCATGATCATCCTGACGGTGCCGATCATCTTTCCGGTGATCAAGGAACTCGGCTTCGACCCGATCTGGTTCGGCGTTATCATCGTCATGACGGTGGAACTCGGATTGATCCATCCGCCCGTGGGAATGAATATCTTCGTCATCAAAAGCGTGATCGAGGACACGAAGATTTCGACCATCTTCTATGGCGTCTTGCCGTTCATCCTGACCGACCTCTTGCGGCTGGCATTGCTGGTCGCCTTCCCGATTATCGCGCTGTGGTTGCCCTCGCATATGTGAAGGCGCTATGCTAGATTGGTTTGATATCAAACTATTTGACGAGAGATGATGGAACGGTCGTTCAAGAAAGAGGTCCAGTCGCTTCGCCTCGGCGCAGGCGAGACGTTCCGCGGCGAAGGCATCCTCGCCGTCACCAAGGCATTGCTCCAATCCGGCGTGTCGTACGTCGGCGGCTATCAAGGCGCGCCGGTGTCGCATCTGCTCGATGTGATGGTGGAGGCCGAGGATCTGCTCGGCGAGCTCGGCGTGCATGTCGAGACCTGCACCAATGAAGCCTCCGCCGCCGCCATGCTCGGCGCCTCGATCAATTATCCATTGCGCGGCGCGGTCACCTGGAAATCGATCGTCGGCACAAACGTCGCCGCCGACGCTCTCTCCAACCTCTCCTCGCCCGGCGTGATCGGCGGCGCGATGATCATCATCGGCGAGGATTACGGCGAGGGTGCGAGCGTGATCCAGGAGCGCTCCTATGCCTATGCGATGAAGTCGTCGATGTGGCTGCTCGACCCGCGACCCGACCTGCCGACCATCGTTCGCTGCGTCGAAAAGGGATTCGAACTATCCGAGGCAAGCCACGCGCCGGTGATGCTCGAGCTTCGCATCCGCGCCTGTCACGTAACCGGCGAATTCGAAGCCAAGAGCAACAAGCGCGCCGATCATAGCGGCCTCAACCGGCTCGCCGGTCCGCCGCGTTTCGATTACGCCCGGCTTGCGCATCCCCCGGTCACGTTTGTTCACGAACGGCTCAAGATCGAAGATCGGCTTCCGGCCGCGCGCAAATTCATTCGCGAGCACAAGCTCAACGAACTGATCCCCGGCGATCTCGACGATGTCGGCATCATCGTGATGGGCGGCCTCACCAACAGCGTGTTGCGGGCGCTCGCCCGGCTCGATCTCGCGGACACCTTCGGCGCCTCTCGCATTCCGCTTTATGTGCTTAACGTGGCCTATCCGCTGGTACCGGAGGATGTGCGCGAGTTCTGCGCCGGCAAGCGCGCGGTGCTCATCGTCGAGGAAGGCCATCCCGATTACATCGAGCAGGCGATCAATGTCGAACTCCGCCGTGCCGACATCCAGACGCGCGTGATCGGCAAGGGCGCGCTGCCGCAGGCGGGCGAGTATTCCTCCGAAGTGATGCTGAAGGGCCTCGCGGCGTTTCTTGCGGAGACGAATCCGCGCGGGCTCGAGGCCGATGCTGTCAGCGAGCGCCTCAATCAAATCGTTGCGCATATGCCGGCGGCGGCCGCCTCGGTCGGCGAATTGCCGCCGCGTCCGCCGACCTTCTGCACCGGCTGTCCTGAACGGCCAGTCTTTTCCGCGATCAAGCTCGCGCAGCGCGACATCGGGCCGACCCATATCAGCGCCGATATCGGCTGCCACTCCTTTGCGACCTTCGCGCCGTTCAGTGTCGGCAATTCCATTCTCGGCTACGGCATGTCGCTGGCGAGCGCCGCCGCCATCGGCCCCAACATGGAGAAGCGCCCGATCGCGATCATGGGCGATGGTGGTTTCTGGCATAACGGGCTGATCACCGGCGTCGCATCCAATCTTTTCAACAAGGGCGACGGCGTCCTGATCATCATGCAGAACGGCTACACTTCCGCCACGGGCCAGCAATACATGCCGTCGAGCAAGACGAGCCGGTGGGGTGCCGGGCCGGGCATGGATATCGAATCCACGCTACGTTCGTTCGGCGTGACCTGGATGCGCAAGGTCCGCACCTACAGCGTCGCGACGATGGTCAAGACGCTGAAGGAGGCGATGCGCAGCAAAGCGCACGGCCTGAAGGTGATCATCGCCGACGGCGAATGTCAGCTCGCGCGCCAGCGCCGTGTACGTGCCGAGAACGCGGAGAAGCTCGCAAAAGGTGGGCGCGTCGTGCGCACGAAATTCGGCGTCGATGACGAGATCTGCACGGGCGACCATTCCTGCATTCGCCTTTCCGGCTGCCCGTCGCTGACGGTCAAGCCGAATCCCGATCCGCTGCGCACCGATCCGGTGACGACGGTGATCGAATCCTGCGTCGGCTGCGGGCTGTGCGGCGAGGTCGCGCATGCCGCGGTGCTCTGCCCCTCCTTCTATCGCGCCGAAGTGATCCGCAATCCCAATCTCCGGGACCGCTTCATCTTCCGCCTGCGCCGCATTGTGATCGCCTGGTTTGGCGGTTCGACCCGCGAGGCCGCTGCATGACTTGTCCGGTCACCATCCTGATTGGGGCGCTTGGCGGCGAAGGCGGCGGCGTGTTGACCGACTGGATCGTGACGGCGGCTGCCGATCTCGGTTTCCCGGTGCAATCGACCTCGATCCCCGGCGTCGCGCAGCGCACCGGCGCAACGACATATTACATCGAGATCGTTCCGGTTCCGGCGCGCGAGCTTGGCGGCAAACGGCCTGTGCTCGCGCTGACGCCCGGCATTGGTGATATCGATATCATGATGACGAGCGAATTCATGGAAGCCGGGCGCGCCATCGCGGGCGGGTTCGTCACACCGGACCGCACTTTGCTGATCGCATCGACCAGCCGCTTCTATGTCATGAACGAGAAGATCGCGATGGGCGATGGCCGTTACGATCAGAATCGCCTTGCCGATGCGATCGAAAAGAATACGCAGTCAAGCATCGTGCTCGACATGGATGCGCTTGCGAAAGCCAACGGCACGATGATCAACGCGGTGATGCTGGGCGTGCTCGCGGGCAGCGGCAAATTGCCGATCCCGGCAGAAAGGCTCGAAGCGGCGATCAAGGTGGACGGCAAGGCGGTCGACAGCAATCTGCGCGGCTTCCGTGCTGGTTTTGCAGCTGCGGCAAATCCGATGTCAGCCGCAAAGGAAGAGAAGCGCGCCAGTCGCGCGGACGACGATATCGTGGCGATGGAAAGCGAAATCAACGCCCTGCCCGCCGTCGCGCGGGAAGTGATGCTTGAGGGCGTGCGCCGGCTCACGGCGTATCAGGACGCAGATTACGCAAGACTTTATCTCGAGCGGCTGACGGACATCCGGATGGCTGACGCACGCGCCAGCAGCGACGGAAAGCTGCTGCGCGAGACCGCGCGGCACCTCGCCGTGCGCATGTCCTATGAAGACGTGATCCGGGTCGCACAGGCCAAGATCGATCCGGTGCGTCTTAAACGCATCGAGGGCGAATTGGGCGTCACCGCCGGCCAGCCCTACAAGGTCGTCGAGTTCCTCAAGCCTGGCATCGAGGAAATCTGCCAAATTTTGCCGCCGTGGCTGGCGCGTCGCGTTCTCGCCTTCTCTGAAAAGCGCGGCTTAATCGATCGCATCCATCTCGGCATGGAGGTGAGCACGACGTCCATCACCGGTTATCTGCGGTTCCTTATGCTTGCGAAACTGCGCCGCGTCCGACGCAAGACCTTCCGCTATGCGCAGGAACAGGCGGCGATCGAAAGCTGGCTGAAACTGATCCGGCAGGCCGCGGACAAGTCCGCCGAGCTGGCGATCGAGATCGCCGAATGCGCGCGGCTGATCAAGGGCTACGGCTCGACGCACAAACGCGGCACGGACAATTTCCAGACGATCGAAGCGCGCGTGATCTGGCCAACGCTCGATGGGCACCTGCCGCTGCGCCCGGGGATCGACGCCATCGCCAGCGCGCGAACGGCGGCGCTTGTCGATCCCGAAGGCGAAGGCCTGCAAAGCTGCCTGGACGCGCTCGAACACAAACTGATGCCCGCGGCGGCGGAATAAAGCACCATTTGCGACGCACCGTTCCTGTGGGCTTCCGCGCCCGCGGGGTGAAACGCCCTGCCCCATCTGCTAGCGTCGCCGCCATGGCCGTTCCGCGTCCGAAAAATCCCTCCGCTCCGCAAGGTTTGTCCGAGGACGAAGACCTCGTTCCGCCGCCACCGGCAAATGACGGCGGCCGCGCCGCGCCCGAAGACAACGGGCGCATCACGCCGATGATGGAGCAATATATCGAGATCAAGGCTGCCAATCCGGATGGCCTGCTGTTCTACCGGATGGGCGATTTCTACGAATTGTTCTTCGACGACGCCGAAGTGGCCTCGCGCGCGCTCGGCATCATGCTGACCAAGCGCGGCAAGCATCTCGGCCGCGACATTCCGATGTGCGGGGTGCCGGTCGAGCGATCGGACGAATATCTGCATCGCCTGATCGCGCTCGGTCATCGCGTCGCGGTCTGCGAGCAGCTCGAAGATCCGGCCGAAGCGAAAAAGCGCGGCTCAAAAAGCGTCGTGAAACGCGATGTCGTGCGCCTCGTCACGCCCGGCACGCTGACCGAAGACAGCCTGCTCGACGCCAAAAGCAACAATTACCTTCTGGCGATCGCACGGGCGCGGACATCCGACGAGACCGACCGTTTTGCCCTGGCCTGGATCGATATCTCGACCGGCGAATTCCGCATTGTCGAATGCGAGGCCGCAACGCTTTCTGCGGAAGTTGCCCGTCTCGAGCCGAGCGAAGTCATCCTGCCCGACGCGCTCTATAACGATCCGGAGCTGACGCCATGGCTGCGGACGCTCGACCATGTGATGCCGCTGACGCGCGACATGTTCGACGGCGCGACCGCCGACCGCAGACTCGCGGATTATTTCGCGGTCGCGACCACGGAAGGCTTCGGCACCCTCTCGCGGCTCGAACTGACGGCGGCGGCGGCTTGCGTGACATATGTGGAACGCACGCAGCTCGGTAAGCGTCCGCCTTTGTCCCCGCCAGTGCGGGAAAGCGCCGGCGCGACACTCGCCATCGATCAAGCGACGCGCGCGAACCTCGAATTGACCCGCACGCTGGGCGGCGAGCGGCGCGGCTCGCTTCTCGCTGCCATCGACCGCACGGTGACGGCGGCGGGCTCGCGGCTCTTGGTGCAACGATTGTCGGCACCGCTGACCGATCCGAAGGCGATCGAGCGAAGACTTGATTCCGTCTCTGTGCTGGTTGCCGACGCGCTTGCGCGGCAGCAAATGCGCGAGCAATTGAAAGCCGCACCCGATCTGGCGCGCGCCTTGTCGCGACTTGTGGTCGGACGCGGCGGGCCGCACGATCTCGCCGCCATCCGCGACGGCCTCGACGCCGCAAAGAGCATCGCCATCCGCATTCAACAGATCGCGAATTGTCCGGCCGAAATATTGGAAGCGGCGGCGAACCTGCAACGGCCTGATCTCGCCATCGTTGCCGAACTCGCAACGGCGCTCGCCGACGAATTGCCGGCTTTCAAGCGCGACGGCGGCTTCGTGCGGCACGGCTTCGAGATAGCGCTCGATGAGGTGCGCGCGCTACGCGATGAATCGCGCAAGGTGGTCGCGCAATTGCAGGCGCGTTACGCCGACGAGACCGGCGTGCGCGGCTTGAAGATCCGGCACAACAATGTGCTCGGCTATTTTGTCGAGGTGACGGCGCAACACGGCGACAAGCTGATGGCGCCGCCGCTCAACGCGCAGTTCATCCATCGCCAGACGCTCGCCGGCCAGGTCCGCTTCACCACGACCGAGCTCGGCGAACTGGAAGCCAGGATCGCCAGCGCCGCCGATCGCGCGCTGGGGCTCGAGCTTGAGATTTTCGAGCGGCTGGCGGGCCGCGTCATCGCGGCAAGCGCCGACATCAAGGCGGCGGCGGAAGCGCTGGCCGTGCTCGATGTGTCGGCCGCGTTGGCGGCGCTGGCCGCCGAAAAGGACTATGTGCGGCCGGAGGTCGACCGCGGTTTGCGCTTCGACATCAAAGGTGCCCGCCATCCGGTGGTCGAGCAGGCACTGGCGCAGACCGCGCCTTTCATCGCCAACGATTGCGATCTCTCCCCGCCCGCGAAGGAAAAAGCCGGCCGCATCTGGGTGCTGACCGGGCCGAACATGGCAGGCAAGTCGACGTTTCTCCGCCAGAACGCATTGATCGTCATTCTCGCGCAAATGGGCGCGTTCGTTCCGGCGAAAGCCGCGCATATCGGCGCGGTCGATCGCCTGTTCTCGCGCGTCGGCGCGGCCGACGATCTCGCGCGCGGGCGCTCGACCTTCATGGTCGAGATGGTCGAAACCGCCGCGATCCTCAATCAGGCCGGTGAACGCTCGCTCGTGATCCTCGACGAGATCGGACGCGGCACCGCGACCTTCGACGGTCTCTCGATCGCCTGGGCGACCATCGAGCATCTGCATGCGGTCAATCGCTGCCGCGCGCTGTTCGCAACACATTTCCACGAACTCACCGCGCTCGCCGCGAAATTGCCGCGCCTGCACAACGCGACCATGCGGGTGAAGGAATGGCAAGGCGACGTCGTCTTCCTGCATGAGGTGATGCCGGGCGCCGCCGATCGCTCCTACG
>CAYJNT010000049.1:0-3153 GCA_964370945.1 uncultured Hyphomicrobiales bacterium
TCCTTCTGCTCCCAGCGCGTGATCTCGGGATCGTCGTCCTTCTCGGTCGTGCGGAAGCGCGCGATCTCGGCCTCCTTGATCCTGCAATAATAGCCGATGAAGCCGGCGCCGAATGTCTCGGTGAACAGCTTGTTCTCGCGCAGGGCCGTCAGCGCTTCGGAGAGATTCTTCGGCAGCGGATCGGCCTTCATCTCGTACGGCGTGTCGGCGGACGGCCCCGGCTCGCGTCTGTTCGCGATGCCGTCGAGCCCGGCATAAATCTGCGACGCTATATAGAGATACGGGTTCGCCATCGGCTCGCCGACGCGGTTTTCCAGGTGCGTCGCAGGATCGCCCGGCTGGCCGAGCACGCGGACCATCACGCCGCGATTGTCGACCGCCCAGATCGCGCGGTCGGGCGCGAGCGAATAGGCGCGGTAGCGCTTGTAGCCGTTGATGGTCGGCGTCGTGAACGCCGCCGCCGCGCGGGCATGCGCGAGGAGACCGCTCAGATAATGCGTGCCGAGCGGAGAGAGTGCGCTCTTGCCATCGCTCGACACGAACGCGTTCTTCCCGCTTTTTCTCTCGATCAGCGACTGGTGCAGATGCCAGCCTGAGGAAAACATGTTCGGCAAGGCCGGCCGGCACATGAAGCTGACGAGATAGCCGTGCCGGCGGGCGATCTGCTTCATCGCCGCGCGGAAGAGAATCATCGTGTCGGCGGATGCGAGGCCCGTTTCGGTGCCGAAGGTGAACTCGCACTGGCTTGGCCCGAGCTCGATTTCGAGCGAACGCAACGGAAGCCCAAGCGCCGCGACGTCTTTTCGCAAAATGCCGAGGATCGGATCGATCTGGTCGAAGCGCGTCTCGGTGAGATATTGAAAGCCCTGCGTGACGAGCGACACCTCCGCAGGCTCGCCCGGCCAGGTCGCGTCGGCGGGGGCAAGCCGCGGATTTTCGATCTTGAACAGATGAAATTCGACTTCGAGGCCGGCGAGAAAATCGAACCCGGCCTTGCCGAGTGTGGCCAGCGCATCGCGCGCGATCTGGCGGGTGGAGAACGGCACCGGCTTGCCGTTGGTGAAATAGATGTCGCAGAGCACCCAGCCGGTTTTCTCGGCCCAGGGCAGCACGCGAAAGGTCGCGGGATCGGCGACCATCACGAAATCGCCGCCGCCCTGCATTTCCAGCATGTTGAAGCCGCCGCCGGCGGTGAAGACCGGAAACACCGTGCGGTGCGACGTGTCCTTGGCCAGCAGCGTGGTCGTCATGGTGACGCCCGCGCGCATCAATTTTGCCGCCTCGCTCGCGACCACGGTCTTGCCGCGCAGCACGCCGTGCTGGTCGGCGAAGGAGAAGCGCACGAGTTCGAGCTTGTGCTTCCTGATCGCCGCTTCGACCGCGCGCGCGGCGCGCTCCTGCGCGGACGTCCACAGGCCGTGGCGCTCAACAAAAGACGCGCCGGACGATGACTTAGCTGACGAAGCCTTGGCTGACGAAGCCTTGCGGGGCGGCATGCGGGCTCTTTTTATAAATCAGTGCCCGTTGGCCCAGGAGCTCGCCTTGCGGCGGCGATTCTCGGCCGATTTCCAATAGCCCTGCCAGTCGTCGGACGGCCCGATGCCGTCGACCGCGGCGGGGCCGGTGATCTTCGCGGCCGAGGCTTCGTCAAGCACCATCAGCGGTTTCTCGCCTTCGTTCGCTTTGGCGATCGCGTCGCGCAAGATGCGGCGATAGACGATGATCGCCTTGTCGGCCTGGCCGAGATGCTCGCGCGTGCGGTCCTGAATGAGGCCTTGCGATTCCACCGCCCATTGATCGTGGACGTTGATGTCGGCGCCCATCCCCGTGTACGTCTCGTGCTCCTGCTCGTGCGGATCGAAGCCGTAATCGTTGCTCTTGTTCTTGCGCGAGACGTAATCCGGCAATTCATAGAGCTCGAGCCGCTGCCGGCGCATCTCCTCCCTGTCGACGGCTTTGCCGAAGCTCGTGAAGATCGCGTACCAGTAATTGTGCGTGTCATCGACCGGCACATGCCATTGCGAGATCGTCATCTCGCTTGACATCGGAATGATGAAGGCATTCGGGAACAGCAAGTTCGTCAGACGGATATGCGACTTCTCGTCGTTGATCCGCCGCCGTGTGACCAGCCGCATGCCGTAATCGGTTTGCTCGATGTCGATCTCCGGCCGCGTATATTCGCGCATGATCTGTGTCAGCGTCATCTCGGCATCGAGCATCTTGTCGCGGAACTGCTTGCCATATCCCTTCGAAGGATCGTCGTCCTCGAAAAAGCGGTGCAGGAACGAGGTGTGCGACGGATCGATGCCGACTTCCAGCGCCTGCAGCCAGTTGCAATCGATCAGACCCTTGAACGCGAAGGTGTGGCTGCCGGGCGCGACGAAGCAATCGAGATGCGGCATCGCCGGCGGCTCGCCCGGGCCCATGTAGGTCCACAGAATCCCCGAGCGCTCGACCACCGGATAGGCGGTCTGCTTGACGTTGGCGCAGAGCGGCGAGCCGACCGGCTCGGCCGGCGTGTCCAGGCATTGGCCGTCGACATCGAACAGCCAGCCGTGGAATGCGCAGCGCAGGCCGCCATCCTCCAGCCGGCCGAAGGCAAGATCAGCCCCGCGATGCGGGCAATGCCGTTCCAGAAGGCCGTATTTGCCGTTCTCGTCCTTGAACATCACCAGGTTTTCGCCGAACAGCCGTATCGGCTTGACCGGGCGGTTGCCGGCAAGCTCCTCGACCAGGGCGGCCGGCTGCCAGTAACGGCGCATCAGCATCCCCGCCGGCGAGCCCGGACCGATCCGCGTGATCAGCTCGTTTTGTTGTGCACTCAGCATCGACCGCGCCTTCTCTTTCCGAAACCTTCAGTTCGGAACAAGTCTAAACGATTGCGCGGCGCGCAACAGAGGCCTTTGGTTGCATCGCATGGAGCATTTTCCGGAAAAGCTTGGCCTAGTGTCCCGATTCCGAAGTTCGCTTCATTCTGCGGCGCCCACGTAAGCGAACTTCGGAATCGACGGACACTAGCAACCTTATGATTCTAGTGTGGTTTGGTTCAGAAATTCCCTTGGCGAACTCGCGGCGTGAATGAAGGGAATTTCTGAACCACCACACTAGACTTGATCCGGGGTGGGCACCGGTTTTCCGTAGAAAATGCGACCA
>CAYJNT010000049.1:3253-10326 GCA_964370945.1 uncultured Hyphomicrobiales bacterium
TTCGCCTCGCCGATGCTCGACGCGCTGCAGGTGCGGTATTCGAGATCCTCGGTGCGATGCGCCGGCGCCTTGCTCGCAAACAGCGAGCGCAAGCCGGTGGCCGGTTTCGGCAACAGCATCGACAAAGCCTGCGCGACGCTGTCAGCGGATCCGAAGGCGATCAGTTCGCCGGTATCGGCATGGCGCACTTCATAGACGCCGGGGCCGATCGGCGCTTCGATGTAACCGCCGGATTCGTGATTCGGGAAAGGGCGCCAAAGGCCCCAGGAGCTGACCATCTTATTCCAATCCTTGAAGGGAGCGATCGCCTCAAACGAACGGAGCGCGTATGTGCGTTGCCTAGCAACGCAGCGCAAGCGTTTTGGTTTCCCGGCATGAGGGGCGTTCCGCGGACGCATCGGTAAGATGTTCCGGCCGGCGGACCTAAGCTAACGCCCTGGCAATACTAGGAATTTCGGCTTGCCGGGCAGCGTCGCCTTGGACACGACCACCGACGGGGTGTCGGAAAATTCGACCTCGAACTTTTCCCGCGCACGGTTGAGGAATCGTTCGAGCGTGAACGCGCTAAAGAAATGCATTGGAATCAAAAGCGGCGCTTTGAGCGCCTGCACCACCTCGAACATGCCGTCGACGTCGAGCGTATAGGTGCCGTCGACCGGGACCATCACCACGTCCACGCGCCCGATCTCGTCGAGCTGCTGCTGGTTCAGCGTGTGATGCAGATGGCCGAGATGCGCGATGCAGAGACCCGCGACCTCGAAGACGAAGATCGAATTGCCATGCGGTATCGTCCCGCCGCTGAAATCGCGGATGTTGGTCGGCACGTTGCGCACACGCACGTCGCGGATCTGCGTGTCATGACGCGCCGGCTTGCCATATTCCTCGGCCCAGCCGCGCAGCACATGCGGAATTTTCGGATCGGGCAGCTCGGTGTAGTGCGTCGTATGCGCGTGATTCATGGTGACGACGTCGGGAAGCATCGGCGTCGTCACGTAGTCGTTGTAATCGGTCGCGATCCGCACAAGCTTCGGGCTTTCGATCAGGAAGGTCGAATGACCGGCATAGGTGACGCGGACCTGGTCGGCGGCAAGCGCCGCCAGCCTGAACGCCGCCGGGATCGCGCGCGGGCGATGCGATGCAACGAGGCCGGGACAGCTTTCGGTCATTTCCGGCTTTGGCGGCGGCGCCTGCACGCGCTCGAATGCACCGGCCGGGACCACACTGAGCGCCAGCGCGGCAAGGGACGGCAGCATGGTACGGAGGTTCGTTCGGGCGGCCATGAATGCACAATCCATGCCCGCAAAATATGGCACGGTTGGGTGCGGTCGGCCAAGCAATCCACGTGCGTAAATAAACAAAGCGGCGGCTAGTGTCCCGAATCCGAAGTTCGCCTTGTTTTGCAGCACCCTCGGTAGCGAACTTCGGATTCAAGGGACACTAGCAACACATAACTGCTGGTGTGGCTTTGGCTCAGAAGTCCCCTGACGGACTCGCCGCGGAGATCGAGGGGACTTCTGAACCGCCACACCAGACTAGCGCCGCTTTGCAATTGTTAGTTCGTCTTCAAATCAGCGCGAGGAAACGATCAGGCCTTTCGGGGTGACCACGACCCAGCGGCCGTCCTGGCGCCGAACGGCTTCGACCCGGCCGACACCCGGCAGCGGCGCGCCGGGACCGACTTCGAAAATGCCGTAGCGGCCGCTTTCGACCATCGCGCGTCCGCCGAAGATGTCGCGGATCACCCAGCCTTCCACGATCGGCGGGCGGGCCGCCTGCTTCTCCACGATCGAGCCGGTGACGTCAGCGGGTGCCGGCGCGGGCGCCTTCGGCGTTTCGAGCAGACGCGCCGTCTTCTGCGCGGTCTCGGCCTGCGCCTTCTCCGCGCGCTCGACGCGCTCGCTGATCCTGGACAGCTGGGTGCTCGTCGCCTTGCTCGATGCATCGAGCGCGGTGCGGAGCGACGACACGTCGGCGCTCAACTGCGACAGCGTCGTGTTAAGCGCATCTGCGGTCAAGGTGCGCGCGATCGATGTTTCGGGCTCGGACCGCATCAGCGCGGCACCGGCGAGCGCACCCGCCACGGAGCCGAGCGCGGCGGCGATCGCCATCGATGCGGCGAGCACGGCGTAACGGCTCGCGCGCGGTCGCGCGGCGAATTTGGTCTTGATCGCGCTTGCAATCGACGCCTCGAGATCGGGCTTGAGGTCCGGCGACGCTTCGCTTTTAAGCGGCTCAAGCTTCGGCGTTTCCTTGGGCGTTTCGACTGTCGGCGCTTCCGCCGAGGACGTCGTCTGATCGGTGACGATGGACGCGCTGGTATCGGTACTCATGGCACCCTCCGGTGAAGTCATTCACCAATCGGTAACCACGACGTCCTTACCAGCCGGTTAAAGCGCTGTTTTTGCCCGTTAAATCGCGCTCAAACCGCAAGGCCGCTTTCGGCGGCGAGGGCCTGCAGCGACGTTTCCGGCCGAGCGCCGAGATGCTGGATCACCTCCGCCGCGGCGAGCCCGCCGAGCTGGCCGGCCGCGACATGGTCGCGGCCGCGCGCGACGGCGGTGAGAAACCCGGCCGCGAACAGGTCGCCGGCGCCGGTCGTGTCGACAACGCGATCCACCGCATGAGCCGACACCGCCTGCATCTTGTCGCGTGACACGACCACGCAACCCTTTTCGCTGCGTGTGACGGCGGCAAGTTTTGCGTCCGCCCGCAAGGCGGTCACGGCGGTGTCGAAATCGGCGGTCTCGTAGAGGCTCTTCAGCTCGGCTTCGTTGGCAAAGAGAAGATCGACCACGCCATCGCGCAGAAGCTGCAGAAACTCGGCGCGGTAGCGGTCGACGCAGAAGGCATCGGACAAGGTCAGCGACACCATCCGTTTCGCACCATGCGCGATCGTCGCCGCTTTGAGGAACGCCTCTTTCGCGTCCTTCGGATCCCACAAATAGCCTTCGAGATACGTGATCGCCGCGTCGGCGATATCGCCTTCGACAATGTCGCTCGGATGCAAATTCTGCGCGGCGCCGAGATAGGTGTTCATCGTGCGCTCGCCGTCCGGCGTCACCATGATGTAGCAGCGCGCCGTCGAGGGACCATCCTTGGCCGGCGCCGTGTTGAAGCTCACGCCTGCCCGCGAAATGTCGTGGCGGAAAATGCGGCCGAGACCGTCGTCCTTGACCTTGCCGACAAACGCCGCGCGCGCGCCGAAGCTCGCGACACCCGCGATAGTGTTGGCGGCAGATCCGCCGGAAATCTCGACCGCCGGCCCCATCGCCGCGTAGATCGCGGTCGCCCGCGCCTCGTCGATCAGCGCCATGCCGCCCTTCTGCATGTTCTGCGCGACCAGGAAATCGTCGTCGGTGCGCGCGATGACATCGACAATGGCGTTGCCGATGCCGAGAACGTCGAAGCGGGGAGCGGCCATGCAGGGAAATCCAGTGCTTTTGGGAAAAGGCGGCGCACTATAGCGGGCAACGGTCCGACAGCAAGCGGCCCGCCGCCCACTCATAGGCCCGCCCCTTGCCCGCATGATGGGGCCGTGGCATGCACGCGCCGCGACGCATGAGGAGCTCAAAGCGGATGGCGTTCAAGGAACGTGTGTTTTCGGGCGTGCAGCCGACCGGCAACCTGCATCTCGGCAATTATCTCGGCGCCATCAAGAAATTCGTGGAGTTGCAGGACAGCCACGACTGCATCTATTGCGTCGTCGACCTGCACGCGATCACGGTCTGGCAGGACCCGGCCGAACTGACGCGCAACATCCGTGAGGTCACGGCGGCGTTCATCGCCTGCGGCATCGATCCGAAGAAGCACATCATCTTCAACCAGAGCCAGGTCGCCGAGCACGCCGAGCTCGCCTGGATCTTCAATTGCGTCGCCCGCCTCGGCTGGCTCAATCGCATGACGCAGTTCAAGGAGAAGGCCGGCAAGGACCGCGAGAATGCCTCGGTCGGGCTTTACGCCTATCCGAACCTGATGGCCGCCGACATTCTGGTTTATCGCGCGACGCATGTGCCGGTCGGCGACGACCAGAAGCAGCATCTGGAGCTGTCGCGCGACATCGCGCAAAAATTCAACAACGATTTCGGCGCCTCGATCGCGGCGCACGGGTTTGGCGACGCGTTCTTCCCGCTGCCCGAGCCGCTCATTCAGGGTCCGGCGACGCGCGTGATGTCGCTGCGCGACGGCACCAAGAAAATGTCGAAATCGGACGCCTCCGACCAGTCGCGCATCAACCTGACCGACGACGCCGAGGCGATCGCGCTGAAAATCCGGCGTGCGAAAACCGATCCGCATCCGCTGCCGACCGACGAGAAGGAATTGGCGCAGCGCCCGGAAGCCGACAATCTCATCGGCATTTTCGCCGCGCTCAAAGGCATCTCCAAAGGCGCGGTGCTCAACGAATTCGGCGGTGCGCAATTCTCCGCTTTCAAGGCGGCTTTGGTCGATCTTGCGGTCGCCACGCTCGGCCCGATCGGCGCGGAAATGAAACGAATCGTCGACGACAGGACTTATATCGATTCAATCCTTGCCGATGGCTCCGAGCGCGCGCAGGCCATGGCCGCCGAAACGATGAAAGCAGTCAAGGATATTGTCGGCCTCGTGCGCCGCTGACCATCGACCTTCGACCTAGTGTGGTGGTTCAGAAATTCCCTTCATTCTCGCCGCGAGTCCGCCAAGGGAATTTCTGAACCAAACCACACTAGAATCGTAACATCGCCAGTGTCCTTCGATTCCGAAGTTCGCCTACGAGGCGCCGCAGAATGAAGCGAACTTCGGAATCGGGACACTGAAATCGCACGCCGCCGCTTGTTCCGGCGACGCTCGCCGTGGCAGCATGACCTCACAGGTTTATGGAGGCCTCGATGAGTCGCAAGCGCCGCTCCTATGAAAGCGGTCACAAGGCGAAATATCTCGTCGTCATCGACGATTCGGCCGAATGCGATCGCGCGATTTACTACGCCAGCCGCCGCGCGGCCCGCAACAACGCCTCCGTGATCATGCTGCGCGTGATCGAAACCAAGGACCGGCATCAACAGTGGCTCGGTGTCGCCGACATCATGCGCGCCGAAGCCCATGAGGAGGCGAATGCCGCGCTCGATCGCGCCGCCGGCCGCGCCAACGGCGTTGCCGGCATCACGGCGGAACGCGCCATTCGGGAGGGCGAACTGGCGCAGGAAATCCTCAACCTGATCGAGGAGGACGAGGACATCGCCACCTTGATCCTCGCCGCCAATAGCGGCCAGGAAGGGCCGGGGCCGCTGGTCTCAAGCCTTCACAAAACCATCGGGCAATATCCGGTTCCCGTCGGAATCGTGCCCGGCAACCTCACCGACGAAGAGCTCGATGCCCTGTCATAGGGCCGTTTGCCGCAACGATTAAGGCTTTCTGCCCGTTGATCTTGCCTCCGAAAGCACCACTTTATATGGGATCGGCTGCGCCCTACGATGCGCGCCAAAATGACGGCCTTGGAGCCAAGCACATGTTCATCCAGACCGAATCCACGCCCAATCCGGCGACCCTGAAATTCCTGCCCGGCCGTCCGGTGCTGGAGCACGGTACGCTCGACATGCGCGACCGCGAGCAGGCGGCGAAATCGCCGCTCGCCGAACGGCTGTTCGAGATCGCCAATGTCGACGGCGTGTTCTTCGGATCGGACTTCATCACCGTCAGCAAGACCGCGGGCGAATGGCAGCAGCTCAAGCCGCTCGTGCTCGGCGCGATCATGGAGCATTTCATGTCCGGCGCGCCGCTCCTCAAGGAGGGCGAGACCAGCTCGACAAAAGCGGACGCGGCGGAAGAATTCTTCAACGCCGAGGACGCCGAGACCGTCAACACGATCAAGGACCTGATCGAGACCCGCGTGCGTCCGGCGGTGGCGAATGACGGCGGCGACATCACCTTCCGCGGATACAAGGACGGCGTGGTCTATCTCGCCATGAAGGGCGCCTGCTCCGGCTGCCCGTCCTCGACCGCGACCTTGCGCCACGGCATCCAGAACCTGCTCCGTCATTTCGTGCCGGAAGTGCAGGAAGTCCGCCCGATGTGAATTGAGGCGAACAGCGCCTTTCAAGACAATGCCCGGCCCGCCAGCCGGGCATTTCTTTATCGGCAAGGTCTTAAAGTAACGGGCCTCACGCCCGAAAATGATACATTGCGTTCATTGTCTCACCGGTCCGTTCATTCATGCGCGTTTTGGCTATCGATACCGCCCTTGAAGCCTGCTCGGCGGCCCTGCTCGACACCGGTCAGGGCGCGACACTCGCGCGCCAATCGCGCGCGATGACGCGTGGTCATGCCGAGGCGCTGATGCCGCTGATTTCCGACGTGATGGTCCAGTGCGAGATGGATTTCAAAGAGATCGACCGTGTTGCGGTGACGACCGGTCCCGGCAGCTTTACGGGATTGCGGGTCGGATTGGCGGCGGCACGCGGAATCGGGCTCGCCGCCGGAAAGCCCGTGGTCGGATTGACCACACTCGCCGCGCTGGCCGCGCCCTACATCGCCTCGGACGACACGACCTCGGTCGCGGTCGCGATCGATGCGCGACACAATCACGTCTATCTGCAGATTTTCGGACCGGCCGGACGCACGCTGATTGCGCCGCGCATCGTACCGGTCGCGGAAGCTGTGCGCGCGGCGGCGAGCGCGCCGGTTCGTCTCGTCGGCTCCGGTGCGCCGATGCTGGCGGCGGCCTGGCCGAAAAATTCCATGCCGCTCTCGGTCGAAGAGCGGCGCGCCCCCGATATCGACTGGGTGGCGCGGCTCGGCGCCGCCGCGAATGAAAGCCAGTCCGCGCCGAAGCCGCTTTACCTGCGCGCACCGGACGCGCAGCCGCAGGGCGCCTCGCAGCTGCCGCGCCGATGAAGACATTGATCGCCTGGCTGCGACGTCTCTTTACAGGCGCAGAACCGCTCATCACCAACGCCTCCGTGACGGATGCCGCCGCGATCGGTCGCCTGCATGGCGCCTCTTTCCGGCGAGGCTGGAGCGACGACGAGATCGAGCGGCTCCTGCTCGACAAAAGCGTGATCGCGCATCGCGTGACCGTCGGCCGCGCTTTCGCGGGCTTCATT
>CAYJNT010000049.1:10426-18244 GCA_964370945.1 uncultured Hyphomicrobiales bacterium
AATGCGTTAATCCTGCGGCGCGACCTCGTCTGAATGGCGGGTGGCCGGCCTGTTTTCCCGCCGCTATCCCTATGATAGAGCTTTGCGGATTCCGGAGACGCCTGACGTGTCGGTGAAGACGGCCACGACCATCGAAACGCGCTGTGCCGAGAAGGGCATGCGCATGACCGAGCAGCGCCGCACCATCGCGCGCGTGCTCAATGCCGCCGAAGACCATCCCGACGTCGAGGAACTGTATCGCCGCTGCGCCAAGATCGATTCCAAAATTTCGATCTCGACCGTGTACCGGACCGTCAAGCTGTTCGAGGACGCCGGCATCATCGAGAAGCACGACTTCCGCGAAGGCCGCGCGCGCTTCGAGCAGATTCCGGACACCCACCACGACCACCTGATCAATCTGCGCACCGGCGAGGTGGTCGAGTTCCAGTCCGAGGAAATCGAACGCCTGCAAGCCGAGATCGCGCGCAAGCTCGGCTACAAGCTCGTCGATCACCGGCTCGAGCTTTATGCCGTGCCTCTCACCGACGGCAAGAAGAGCTGATGGTGCGTTTCTACTTCGTCGTCGCCTGCTTCATGATCGCAACCTCCGCCCTGATCGGAACGTTGTGGTGCATCGAGAAGCTCCGCCTGCCCGGCCGGCGTGCGCTCGGCGCCTGGTATTTCAAGCTGCTCAGCATGCTTTTGCGCGTGCGCGTGCATGTCGACGGCGCGCCGGTCACCGGCAAGCCGGTGCTGATCGTCTCGAACCATGTCTCCTGGCTCGACATTCCTGTGATCGGCTCGACCATGCCGCTCGTTTTTATTTCCAAAAGCGAAGTGCGTAACTGGCCCCTCGTCGGCCCGGCCGCGCAATTGCTGCACACGATTTTTGTCGATCGCTCGCGCCGGCAGAGAACCGCCGAAGTCAATGCCAGGATCGCAAGCAAGATGAGCGGCGGCGATCCGGTCGTGCTGTTCGCGGAAGGCACCTCGAGCGACGGCAATCGCGTGCTGCAGTTCCGCTCGGCACTCGTTGGCGCGGCGAGCGACGTCGTCACGCAGAACAAGGGCGAAGTCTGGCTGCAGCCGCTCTCGATCAGCTATCCGCGCATCGACGGCTTGCCGATGGGACGCGGGCACCGTCCGCGCGTCGCCTGGTACGGCGACATGGATTTCGTGCCGCATCTGAAAGACTATGTGCTGCACGGCGGGATCGACGCCGTTGTCACATTCGGCGAGCCGGTCGCGTTCGACGGCGGCGACCGCAAGAGCCTCGTCAAATCGCTCGAAACGGCGGTGCGCCGCATGCGGATCGAGGCCTTGCGCGGCAACTTAACGGTAAAAGCGGCCCGAAATCGTAAGCATTTCTTTTTGCGGCAAAAACCGCTATTGAAGAGCCGAACGGCGCGGAACGACCGGCCTGGAACCACGGGATGTCTGAGATATTCGAGCCTCTTGAGGCATCCGGACCTTTGGGGCAATGCGCCTGAACGGCATGAACGGACCCCGTAAAGTCTACATCAAATCCTACGGCTGCCAGATGAACGTCTACGATTCGCATCGTATGGCGGACACGCTGGCGCCTGAAGGTTATGTCGAGACCGATCGCGCGGAGAATGCCGATCTCGTCGTGCTCAATACCTGTCACATCCGCGAAAAGGCGGCGGACAAGGTGTACTCCGAACTTGGCCGTCTGCGCGAAATGAAAGATGAAGCGGCGCGCGGTGGACGGCGCGTGACAATCACGGTGGCCGGCTGCGTTGCGCAAGCCGAAGGCAAAGAGATCCTGCGCCGCGAGCGCGCCGTCGATCTCGTGGTCGGGCCGCAGAGCTATCACCGGCTTCCGGATCTTCTTCGCAAAGCCGAACGCGAAGGCCGCGCCCTCGACACGGAGTTTCCGGCCGAGGACAAATTCGATTTCCTGCCCGCGCCGTCGCGCGAAGCGACGCGCAAACGCGGCGTGTCGGCCTTCGTCACCATTCAGGAAGGCTGCGACAAGTTCTGCACCTTCTGTGTCGTGCCCTATACGCGCGGCGCGGAAGTCTCGCGGCCGGTTCAAAAGATCATCGCCGATGTCGAGCGGCTCGCCGGCGACGGCGTGCGCGAAGTCACGCTGATCGGCCAGAACGTCAACGCCTATCACGGCGAGGGCCCCGACCGCCGGACCTGGACGCTCGGCCGCCTGTTGTGGCGGCTTGCCGAAATTCCCGGCATCGCGCGGCTTCGCTATACCACCAGCCATCCGCGCGACGTCGATGACGAGCTGATTGCCGCGCATCGCGATCTGCCGGCATTGATGCCGCAATTGCATCTGCCGGTGCAATCGGGCTCCGACCGGATCCTGGCAGCGATGAACCGCCAGCATTCCGCGCGAGACTATCTTGATGTCATCACGAAGCTGCGCGACGCACAGCCGGCTTTCGCCTTCACCTCGGATTTCATTGTCGGCTTTCCCGGCGAAAGCGACGAGGATTTCCGCGCCAGCCTCAAGCTCATCAAGGACGCCGATTTCACGACCGCCTTTTCGTTCAAATATTCGCCGCGACCCGGCACGCCGGCGGCGGAGATGGACGACCAGATCCCGGAAGACGTGAAGGCCGATCGTCTCGAAGAATTGCAATCCCTGATCAACCGCCACCACGAGCGCTTCCAGCACAGCTGCATCGACCGCACGCTCGACGTGCTGTTCGAAAAGCCCGGCCGCAATCCTGGCCAGATCACCGGCCGCTCGCCCTATCTGCAGCCGGTGCAGGTGATGGGCGATCCGTCCCTGATCGGAGACATTGCGCCCGTGACCATCCTTCGCACCGATGCCAAGAGCCTCTTTGGCGTCATCGCACAGCCGGTGCAGCACCGCGCCGGCGCGCCTTTACTCGCCTCTTTGGGAGCCTGACGCCTTGCGCAGCTTCAAACCCGACGGCAATTCCGTGACGCCGGCAAGCGGCGAAGCAAGCCCGCTCACCCAATCCGTGCTCGCCTTTGACGACAACCGTCTCGCCTCCGCGCTGTTCGGCCAATACGGACAGAATCTGGCGCTGATCGAGCGCAAGCTCGGCGTGGTCGCGGATTCCCGCGGCAATCACGTCACCATCGAAGGCTCGCGCGAATCCTGCGACCAGGCGCGGCGCGTCCTTGAAAATCTCTATGAGCAGCTGAAGCAAGGCAACGACCTCGTCTCCGGCGATGTCGAAGGCGCGATCCGGCATGTGATCGCGCAGGGCTCGCTGTTCGACTTTGACCCGACCGCCGCGCGTTCGAATTTCGAAGAGATCAATCTGCGCAAGCGCACCGTGCGCGCGCGCACCGCCGGGCAGGACGCTTATATCCGCGCGCTCAAGCGCAACGCGCTGGTGCTCGGCACCGGTCCCGCCGGCACCGGCAAGACCTGGCTCGCCGTCGCCCATGCGGTGTCGCTGTTCGAGCGCAAGGAAGTCGACCGCATCATCCTGTCGCGCCCGGCGGTCGAAGCCGGCGAACGGCTTGGATTTCTCCCCGGCGACATGCGCGAGAAAGTCGATCCGTATCTGCGGCCGATCTACGACGCATTGTTCGATCTGATGGACATGCGCATGGTCGAGCGTGCGCTGCAGGCCGGCGAAATCGAGATCGCGCCGCTGGCCTTCATGCGCGGACGCACCCTGCACAACGCGGCGGTCATTCTCGACGAAGCGCAGAACACCACATCGATGCAGATGAAGATGTTCCTGACGCGCCTTGGCGAGAACAGCCGCATGATCGTCACCGGCGATCCGAGCCAGGTCGATCTGCCGCCGGGCCAGACGTCGGGTCTACATGAGGCGATGCGGCTGCTCGCCGATGTCGAAGGCATCGGCCATGTCGCCTTTGCGCGCGAAGACATCATTCGCCACGAGCTCGTGGCGCGCATTGTCGCGGCCTATGACGCCGCAGGCGCCCGCAAGCGGGAGCAGCAGGGATGACAACGCCGCGCCGCAAATTCGCCGATGCCGGGGTCGCGATCGATTTCGTTGTCGATTCGGATCTCTGGAACAAGCATCCGGACGCGCAAGACACGATCCGCCAGGCCATTGCCGAAGCGGCGCGCACGTCGAGGGCTCTGCCCGGCGATATCGCGGTCGTGCTCACCGACGACACGGCGATGGCCGCGCTCAACAAGCGATGGCGCGGGCAGGACAAGCCGACCAACGTGCTGTCATTTCCGGCACATGCGATGCCGGACGAAGGCGCGCCGGCGCATCTCGGCGACATCGTGATCGCATTCGAGACGATGGCGGCCGAAGCCGGGCGCGACGCAAAATCGTTCGCGCATCATCTGGCGCATCTCGCCGTGCATGGTTATCTGCACCTTCTCGGCCACGACCACGAAACCGACCGCGAAGCCGGCGCCATGGAACGGCTCGAAACACAGATTCTTGCGCGCATCGGCGTGCCCGATCCTTATGCCGGCGAGCACGCCGGCGAAGAGGCAGCGATCCTGAACAGCCATGCCTGACATCGAATCGTCTTCTCCCGCCGCCGAAGGCGCGGGACAGACGGAGCCGCAGCGCAATCTTCCCGTTCCCGTGCCGCAGGTGATCGAAGCGCCGAGCGAAGGCTTGTTCACGCGCTGGTTCCGCACGCTGTTCGGCTGGCGGACCGGGTCGATGCGCGCCGACTTGAAGGTCGTGCTGGAGGAAGGCGCCCCGGCCGAGACCGGATTCTCGCCCGAAGAAAGCGCGATGCTGCGCAATATCCTGGGCCTGCGCGAACGCCGGATCGCCGACGTCATGGTGCCGCGCGCGGACATCGTCGCCGTGCAGAAGGACATTATGCTCGGCGAACTCGTGAAGGTGTTCGAGAAAGCCGAGCATTCGCGCCTCGTGGTCTATGACGACACGCTCGACGACCCGATCGGCATGGTCCACATCCGCGATTTGATCGCGTTCATGACTGCGCGCGCCGCATCGAAAGCCAAAACCCGTCGCAAGAAACCGCTGGTCGCCGGTCTCGATCTCGGCGCCATCGATCTGTCGATGACGCTGTCGGCGGCGAAGCTGATGCGCACCATCCTGTTCGTGCCGCCGTCGATGCCCGCGATCGACCTGCTCGCCAAGATGCAGACGACGCGCATTCATCTCGCGCTCGTGGTCGACGAATATGGCGGCACCGACGGCATCGTCTCGATCGAGGACATCGTCGAGGAGATCGTCGGTGACATCGAAGACGAGCATGACGAGGACGCGGCGCCGAGTGTCGTGCGCCAGGCCGACGGCTCGTTCATTGCCGATGCGCGCGCCAAACTCGAGGAAGTGGTCGCCGTTGTCGGCGCCGGCTTCGATATCGGCGAAGCGCTCAAGGATGTGGATACGCTCGGCGGCTATCTCGTCACGCAAGCCGGCCGCGTGCCCGTGCGCGGCGAACTCGTGCCGGGGCCCAATTCGTTCGAAATCGAAGTGCTCGACGCCGATCCGCGGCGCGTGAAAAAGGTCAAAATCCATCGCAGCCGGCCGCGCCGGGCGCGCGATCCGCGCAATCCGGCCGCCTCTCTTCCCGTGTCGAACATTCGGGAATCGGGTAAATCTCCCTCCGATTCGGATTCCGAAACCACCGCACGGCGGCCGTGACCCTTTCAAGATTGTCCCATTCCATCACGCTGGCCTGGGGTTGGCGGCGCGCCGGCATCGCTTTGACGGCGGGGGCGCTCTCGGTTCTGGCGCTGTCGCCGTTTCATTTCTGGCCGATTCTCTTCGTCACGTTTCCGGTCATGGTCTGGATGACCGACGGCGCCGCCGCGGGCCGCTTCGGCGGTGTCATCGCAGCCTTCACCGCCGGCTGGTGGTTCGGGTTCGGCTATTTCCTCGCCGGGCTTTACTGGGTCGGCTACGCGTTTCTGGTCGACGCCAAGACATTCGGATGGCTCCTCCCATTTGCGGTCACCGCATTGCCCGCGGGACTCGCGATCTTCACCGGATTCGGACTGGCGCTCGCGCGCATCATCTGGGTCAAAGGTCCGTGGCGAATTCTGGCGCTCGCCGCCGCGCTCACGATCGCGGAATGGCTGCGCGGTCATCTGCTGACCGGATTTCCCTGGAACGCTTACGGCTACGCGCTCACCGGGCCGCTCATTCTTGCGCAGGCGGCATCGCTGATCGGGCTTTGGGGCCTGACATTTCTCACCGTCGCGATTTTCGCGACACCGGCCGTCATCGCGGACGACGCGAACGACACCCGGCGGCGTTTTCTTCCGCTCGGATTGGCGCTCCTCACCCTCGCCGCGCTTGCGATGTATGGAACGCTGCGCCTGTCGCGCACGCCGACGTCGTTCGTCGACGGCGTGCGATTGCGCATCATGCAGCCCAACCTGCAGCAGGATGAAAAGTTCAACTACGGCGCCAAGCAGCGGGTGATGGCCCGCTATCTGGCGCTCTCCGACCGCGCCACCGGTCCGCAAACATCCGGCATGCGCGACATCACGCACCTGATCTGGCCGGAATCGGCATTTCCGTTTTTCCTCCCGCGCGAACCCGATGCGCTCGCCCAGATCGCGGAATTGCTGCCCGACAAAGCCGTGCTGATCACGGGCGGCGTGCGGCCGGCGGATGGCACCGCCCCGCGCGGCACCGTGCGCGCCTATAATTCCGTCTACATTATCGATCATGATGGAACGATCGTGTCGGTCTACGACAAGGTGCATCTCGTTCCATTCGGGGAATATCTGCCGTTCCAGGCTTTCCTCGAAAAACTCGGGCTGATGCAACTCACCAAGGTGCAGGGCGGATTTCTGTCGGGCGACCGGCTTCGTGCCTATTCGGTCCCGCGCGCGCCGCGGATGCTGCCACTTGTCTGTTACGAGATCATTTTCCCGGGCGACGTAGTCCCCGCCGGCGAGCGCCCGGGCTGGCTGCTCAATCTGACCAATGACGGCTGGTTCGGGATCTCGACCGGCCCCCACCAGCATCTCCAGCAGGCGCGCGTGCGGGCAATCGAGGAAGGCTTGCCGCTGGTGCGTGCCGCCAATACCGGCATTTCGGCGATTGTCGATCCGGTCGGGCGCATCGTGACGTCGCTGCCGCTCGGCACGGAGGGCGTCATCGACGGTCCCTTGCCGCGGCCGGTCGCCTCGACATTCTATGCCAAGTCCGGAGACGGCCTGATCGGCCTCGTGATCGCAACGGCCTTGATCATTGTCCTGCGAAAGCGCACGCGGCGAACGGGCGAGCGTTGAAATTCCGCCACGCAGAAAGGGGCGGCGTTAAGATTCGCCTTAGCCAAAACTATTGGATATGGCAGATAACAATCCGAGGGCGTTGTGATCGCAGCGCGCGTTGGGGCACCTTAGCGGTCTAAGATTTGCCGATTCAGGAGAGGTATCGGATTAGTCTTTGGCGTCACGCGTAAAATTGAGGAAAGCCGCCGGTTGTGCCGATCAATCAATCGGCCGAGTATCGCCGCCGGGCGGTTCGAAGGAGAGTTGGATGGTAGTGAAGAAGAGTCCGAACCCGACCGACAAACATGTCGGCAGCCGCGTCCGCATGCGGCGGATGATGCTGGGCATGAGTCAGGAGAAGCTCGGCGACGCGCTCGACCTCACCTTCCAGCAGGTTCAAAAATACGAAAAGGGCACCAACCGCATCGGCGCGAGCCGGCTGCAGCAAATTTCGCGGATCCTGCAGGTGCCGGTCTCGTTTTTTTTCGAGGGTGCGCCGCATGGCAGCGAACCTCACGGCTCGACCGAGGCCCCCTCGCCCGCTTATGTCTCCGACTTTCTGGCGACGTCGGACGGCCTCGCACTGACGAAGTCGTTCATGCGCATCAAGGACCAGAAGCTGCGGCGGCGGATCGTCGATCTCGTCGAGCAGATCGCCGGCGACGACTGAGCAC
>CAYJNT010000050.1:0-18218 GCA_964370945.1 uncultured Hyphomicrobiales bacterium
AGCGATGCCGGAGGGAATGCGCGCCGGACCGTGGAGCCGTCCAGCGGGAGCGTGAATAGCGTGCGGGTCGGGACTGCCGCTCATGCGCAAGCAACGCCGCCTCCGCACGCTTCTCGGCGCCTCGACGGCTGCGCGCGAAGTCGCATCGAAACCCATGCAGGCGCTCGACAAGTTGCAAGCCGAGGTCGACGACCTCGTGATCCAGACGGTGCATCGCGCCGAACGCTCCGCGCTCGGCGAATCGCCGCAGCTCTCGTTTGTGCTGGCGATCGAGCAGGCCCGCTTCGCGATTGCCGACCGAAGGGCCATTTTGATCGGCCGGGCCGGCTAAAACCTCGCAAATAGGCGCCTTTTAACCATCTAAACGGTTGCCTTGGCGGCCTTCCTGACTATATTGCGCCGCAAATAGCCGCGGGCCAAAGGGCCCGCGCTTTCACTTCCGGACCCAAACATGAAACTCCGCAATGTCGCGATCATCGCGCATGTCGACCATGGCAAAACCACCCTGGTCGACCGCCTGCTGCAGCAATCCGGCTCGTTCCGCGAGAACCAGCGGGTGGCCGAGCGCGCGATGGATTCCAACGATCTGGAACGCGAGCGCGGCATCACGATTCTCGCCAAGGCGACCTCGATCCTGTGGAACGACGTACGCATCAACATCGTCGACACGCCGGGACACGCCGATTTCGGCGGCGAGGTCGAGCGCATTCTGAACATGGTCGACGGCGCGATCGTGCTGGTCGATGCGGCCGAGGGTCCGCTGCCGCAAACGAAGTTCGTGGTGTCGAAAGCGCTGAAGATGGGATTGAAGCCCGTCGTCGTGATCAACAAGGTCGACCGCCCGGACGCGCGCGCAACGCAGGTCGTCAATGAAGTGTTCGATCTGTTCGCCGCCCTCGATGCGACCGACGAGCAGCTCGACTTCCCGATCCTCTATGGTTCAGCCAAAGAAGGCTGGATGGCGGAAAAAGAGGAAGGCCCGAAGGACAAGGGCATGGCGCCATTGTTCGATCTGATCCTGCGCCACGTCGCGCCGCCCAAGATCGAAGAAGGCCCGTTCCGTTTGCTCGGCACGATCCTGGAGGCGAATTCCTATCTCGGCCGCATTGTCACCGGACGCATCACGTCCGGCAGCGTGAAGCCGAACCAAATGGCGAAAGTTCTCGATCGCGACGGGAAAGTGATCGAAGAGGGCCGCATCTCCAAAGTGCTGGCGTTCCGCGGACTTGAACGCCTGGCCTTGGACGAAGCCAGCGCAGGCGACATCGTCTCCATCGCCGGCTTGCCGCAAGCAACCGTCGCGCACACGATCTGCGCACCTGAAGTGATGGAGCCGATTTTCGCCCAGCCGATCGATCCGCCGACGCTGGCGATGACGTTCCGCGTCAACGATTCCCCGCTCGCCGGCACCGAAGGCGATAAGGTGACGAGCCGCATGATCCGCGACCGCCTGTTGCGTGAAGCGGAAGGCAATGTCGCGTTGCGGGTGTCGGAATCCGCCGACAAGGATTCGATGGAGGTCGCCGGGCGCGGTGAATTGCAGCTCGGCATTCTGATCGAGACCATGCGGCGCGAAGGCTTCGAGCTATCCGTGTCGCGTCCGAAGGTGTTGTTCCTCAAGGACGAGACCACCGGCGAGGTGACAGAGCCGGTCGAGGAAGTCATTATCGACGTGGACGAAGAGCATTCCGGCATCGTCGTGCAGAAAATGTCGGAGCGTAAAGGCGAAATGATCGAAATGCGGCCATCGGGCGGCCATCGCCTGCGCCTTGTGTTTTACGCGCCGACACGCGGCCTGATCGGCTATCAGGGCGAATTGCTGACCGATACGCGCGGCACCGCGATCATGAACCGCATCTTCCATGAATACGCGCCCTACAAGGGCGAGGTGCAGGGCCGGAGGAACGGCGTGCTCATTTCCAACGACGCCGGCGAAGCGGTCGCGTTCGCCTTGTGGAATCTCGAAGATCGCGGCCCGATGATGATCGAGCCGGGCTGGAAGGTCTATAAAGGCATGATCGTCGGCGAGCACACCCGCGACAACGATCTCGAAGTGAACGTGCTCAAGGGCAAGAAGCTGACCAACATCCGCACCACCTCGAAGGACGAAGCGGTGCGGCTGACGCCGCCGATCAAGATGACGCTGGAAAAGGCGCTCGCCTATATCCAGGACGACGAACTGGTCGAGGTAACGCCGAAGTCGATCCGCCTGCGCAAGAAACTGCTCGATCCGAACGACCGCAAGAAGGAAGAGCGCCGCAAGGAAGCCGAGACGGTGTAGTTTCTCGATTCCGGGTTCGCTTGCTTCGCAAGCGCCCCGGAATGACGGGGAAAAGTCACTTCGCGTTCCTGAGAAACTCATCCACGATCGGCGCCCACACGTCCACGCCGCTGCGCGCGCCAAACAGCGTGTGCCCGTCCAGCCCGAAAGACGGCAGCAGCCGGAAATCGACACGCCCGCCCGCATTGCGGAATGCTTCGTTGAGCGGCTTTGAAATTGACGGCCCGAAGAACGTGTCGTTCTCGGTATAGATCGACAGCACCGGAATACGCGCCGATGTGCCGAAAACGCCCGCCGCCGCGATCAGCTTCTCCGGTGCGCAATTGTTGTTCGGCCGGTCGCCGCGATGACCGCCACGCCCGCCCGCGAAATTGATGATCGCTTTCACGTTGCGCGGATTGCGACTCGCGAGCGCTAGCGACCCCCAGCCGCCGACCGACTGACCGACGATGATCGCGTCGGTTTTCTTCACGAACGGTTGCGCCACGAGATAGTCGAGCGCAGCCTGGATCGAGTCGGCGGTGGCAAGGCCCGACGCGCGGTAATCGGCATTGGCGCAGCTGCCGGTTTTGCTGCTCGATTCCAGATAAGGCCCGCCAGTTTGGCCGTGACCGGGACGCTGCGGAACCGCAACGGCATAGCCCCGCCGCACGAACCATTCGGACGCCGGCAGGAATGTCGGCTGGCCCCATTTGGCGCGTTTTGATTCGCTGTGCACCGAGCCGTGGTTGATGATCACCAGCGGAAACGGACCAGGGCCCGACGGCCGGAAGACAGCTGTCCGCATCAGCACCGACTTGTCCTGGGATGGGACAAGCCACAATTGCTGACGCAGCGCCCCCTGTTCGGGTCCTTGCGGGCCGGCCGCCAGCTGCGCCTGCGTCGAATCGGCGCCAAAACCGGCGAGCACGGCAGCAAGTGCGAACGCCCGCGCAACAAATTTCGCGAAATCCAGGATCGTCCGGACCGCCCCAAACTTGTTTCTTTCCAGCAACGAAAGCCGCAAATGTGACCCGAAATCCACAACCGTTAACCCATCTTTAACCGTAGGGCTTGAAGGGCGACTCAGGCCTTGCTCATATCCGGCCATGAGCACGGTCCTTATCGAGATTCGACGCGCCCGCCCAGCGGATGCCGCCGCCGTTGCCGAGACCCATGACGAAGCTTGGCGGGGAGCCTATCAGGGAATTATTCCGGGCAACGAGCTCGACAGGCTGATCAGCCGCCGGGGGCCGGACTGGTGGGATTCGGCGATCCGCAAAGGCAGCCGCATCGCGCTCATGCAATTCGGCGACAACGTCGCGGGCTACGCAAATTACGGCCGCAACCGCGCGCGCAGCCTTTATTACGACGCCGAGATCTACGAGCTTTACCTGCGGCCCGAATTCCAGGGGCTCGGTTTCGGCCGCCGGCTGTTTTCGTCCGCGCGCAAGGACATGGCGCAAAGCGGATTGAAGAGCATGGTGGTGTGGGCGTTGTCCGACAACGAGCCGGCGATCGAGTTCTATCGCGCGCTCGGCGGCCGCGCGGTGGCGCGCTCGTCCGAACGGTTCGGCACCAAGGTGCTCGATAAGGTCGCCTTCGCCTGGCAGGGCTGATTTTTTCCGAACTGATCCAATCCATTCAGCGCGCATCGTACGCGTTGGATTTTATTTGCTCGGGTCGTCCGTTCCGCATTTGAAGCTGCGCGCCTTCTCGTCGGCAAGCTTGCGGGCGGCTTCGTTCGCACCTGGCGCGCGCGCCTCGACATAACCGACATGGCAGACGCCGCCTGGATTGAGCCGCGTCACCACCAGAGTGCGCCCTGTCGATTTTCCGTCGTCACGGTCCGCGTCCGCTTCGGTGCGCGTGTTCCAACGCAAGATCGTGGCGAAGGGACGCGTCTTGCCGTTCGGCAATTTCTCGACGCGCCATTCGATCGTGCCTTCATAGACACTGTTGAATCCCGGGAAGGTTTCGCCGGCGGCTACCTCGTCCTCGGCTTTTTTGGCGCTGGTGCCGAAGCTCACTTGCATCCGTTGATCTCCGGCGGAGAGGAAGACCATCAGGCCGCCATAGCCGGGGCAGCGCCACGATCCGTAGTCTTCGACGTCGGTCCCTTTCGTGTGCTTGCAGGTCTTGTCGGCGTCGAATTTCGTGTAGGCGCTGAAAATTTCCTGTGCCGATGCCGGCATGCTCGCTGACACGGCGACCAGAACCGCGATGACCTTTAGGCCGCCCGCAACGACGCGCATGGCATGGTTCCTTCCGCAACCGCTTCGCTGCCAGTGTGGTGGTTCAGAAATTCCCTTTATTCTCGCTGCGAGTCCGTCAAGGGAATTTCTGAACCGAACCACACCGGAATCATAATGCTGCTAGTGTCCTTCGATTCCGAAGTTCGCTTACGAGGGTGCCGCGGAATGAAGCGAACTTCGGAATCGGGACACTAGTCGCGTAACCGAGCCGTCAGGTTCACACAGCCGGCTCCGGCAGGCCGGCGGCGGCGCAGGCGGCCCGTAGCGTATTGAGGATCACGCAAGCGATCGTCATCGGCCCGACGCCGCCTGGAACCGGCGTGATCGCGCCCGCGATCTCCTTCGCCTCGGAAAACGCGACATCGCCCACGAGCCTTGTTTTTCCGGCCTCGCCGGGCACGCGATTGATGCCGACATCGATCACGGTCGCCCCCGGCTTGATCCAGCTGCCGCGCACCATTTCCGGCCGGCCGACTGCCGCGAATAGCAGATCCGCGCGGCGGCACAGCTCCGGCAAATCCTTGGTCTTTGAATGCGCCACCGTCACGGTCGCATTTTCCGCGAGCAGCAATTGCACCAGCGGCTTGCCGACAATGTTGGAACGGCCGACGACCACCGCATTCATGCCTGATAGCGATGGGTGGATCGTTTTTGCCAATCGTATCGAGCCGAGCGGTGTGCAGGGCACGAGCGCGGGCAAGCCGGTCGCGAGCCGCCCGACATTGACCGGGTGAAATCCGTCGACGTCCTTGCCGGGATCGATGGCGTTGAGCACGGCGGCGGAATCGATCTGCTTCGGCAGCGGCAGCTGCACCAGAATGCCGTGCACGTCCTTGTCGGCGTTGAGTTTCGCAACCAGTGCCATCAGCTCCGCCTGCGTCACGTCTTGCGGCAGCTTGTGATCGAAAGATCGCATCGCGGCATCGACAACGGCTTTCGACTTCGACCGGACATAGACTTCGCTTGCCGGATCATTGCCCGCGAGCACCACGGCGAGCCCAGGCACGAGGCCGTGTTTGCTTTTCAGGTCAGCCGCCGCTTTGGCGATTTTGGCGCGCAGATCCTGCGCGATTGTCTTCCCGTCGATGATCGTTGCTGACATGTTACTTTCGCCCGCTGCGTTGTCCTCGCAACGTCCTTAGCGCGCCACCGTTAATTTCTCCAGCCGCGCGATCAATGCCGTTGCCTCGCCGCTGATGGCGATGCGCTTCACCCGCGCGGTGGCGCCGCCGGTGACAACGACCGATCGTGCCGGCACGTCGAGTGACTTGGCGAGCAGCTTCACGAGCGCCGCATTCGCCTCGCCCTCGCTCGGCACGGCGCGCACACGCGCCTTCAACACAGCGCGCCCATCCGAAAGTGTTTCGATGCCGTCGACGGAATCCCGACCACCCTTGGGCGTCAGCCGCACCGTGAGCGCGACACCGTCCGCGGTCGCCGTCCAGGGTCGCGCCGACATCGGCGAACGGTCAGATGAAGAGCTTCGCGATATTGGGGATCACGACGTTCTGGATGAAAATGATGATCAGGATGACGATGACCGGCGAGATATCGATGCCGCCGAGATTGGGCAGGATATTGCGGATCGGGCGAAGCACCGGCTCGGTGATGCGCCAGAGGAAATCGGCAATGGTCGCGACCACTTGGCTGTGCGTGTTCACGACATTGAACGCGATCAGCCAGGACAGGATCGCCGCCGCGACCAGGATATAAACGTAAAGTGTCAGCAGGTAGGAAATGAACGACAGCAGCTCGATCATGGCGTTTGCTCGCGGGAAAATCCAAGAATCTCAGGATAACTCATTTCAGAACCGAGAAACCGATACAATCCCCAGAATCGATCATCGATGTGACACAGGGCGATCAACTTGACACTCTCCGGAGCGGGGCCTAAATGGCCGCGTTCCACCTCAATACCGTCGCGGCTGTGCCGTTCCGGCGCGACATGAAGTCTGGGGCCGTAGCTCAGTTGGGAGAGCGCCTCGTTCGCAATGAGGAGGTCAGGGGTTCAAATCCCCTCGGCTCCACCAGACACCTCCCGGACCCATAAAAAACAGGCCGCCCCGCCGCCGGGACCGATGGACGCAACCGACAATCCCGCCGAGCGCATCAGCCGGAATAGACCGTTCCTGAAATTCTGGTTCGCGCGCATTTTTGCGACCAGCGCGTTGCAGATGCTCGCGGTCTGCGTCGGCTGGCAGATCTATGAACTGACCGACAGCGCGCTCGACTTGGGGCTCGTCGGTCTGGCGCAATTCATTCCCGCCGCTTTGTTCGTCCTGATCGCCGGGCATGTCGCCGACCGCCATCACCGCGGACGTGTCGTGAGCAGCGCCCAGGCGGTCGCGGCTCTCGTCGCCGGTGCACTGGCGATCGGCACGGCTTTCGAATGGCTCACGCGCGAGATCATTTTCGCTCTCGTTTTCATTCTCGGCTCGGCGCGCGCGTTCGAATTGCCGACCTTGCACGCGCTGCTGCCGAGTCTGGTGCCCTCCTCGCTCCTGCCGCGCGCGGTCGCGGCGTCGGCGTCCGCCAACCAGACCGCGACCATCTCCGGTCCGGCGCTCGGCGGACTATTGTATGCGATCAATCCGACGCTCGCTTATCTGACCGTGTGCGCGCTGCTGCTCTCGGCCGCGACGCTCATTTCCCTGATCCGGATTATGCATGTGAAATCGACGCATGAGCCGATGGCGTTTTCGATCCTGTTTGCCGGTATCAACTTCATCCGCCGCAATCCGCTCATCCTCGGCGCCATCTCGCTCGACATGTTCGCAGTCCTGCTGGCCGGCGCGACGGCGCTGCTGCCGATCTTCGCGCGCGACGTCTTCAATGTCGGGCCATGGGGGCTTGGCCTTTTGCGCGCTGCTCCCGCCGGCGGCGCGCTCACCATGGCGTTGATCCTCGCGCGCTGGCCGCTCGGCCAAGCCGCGGGCCTGAAAATGTTCATCGGCGTCGCGATCTATGGCTTTGCGACCATCGCTTTCGCGATCTCGACGTCGTTTCCGCTGGCAATGATTTCGCTCGCCATCCTCGGCGCCGCCGACATGGTGAGCGTGGTCGTGCGTCAGACGCTGGTGCCGCTCAATACGCCGGACGAGATGCGCGGCCGGGTCAATGCGGTGAATTCGCTGTTCATCGGCACCTCGAACCAGCTCGGCGATTTCCGCGCCGGCGTGATGGCAGCGATGTTCGGCGCTTTCGCATCTGTCTTGATCGGTGGAATCGGAACGCTGCTGATCGTGGCGCTCTGGATGCGGCTGTTTCCACAGCTCCTGCACGTCGACCGGCTGGAGGGTCCGCCTCGGCTCTCTAAGCCGTGAGCCTCGCCGGATTGTGAGCGGCAGCATCCGGCGCACGCAGCCAGTGATCAAGGAAACCCGCGAGCCAGGCCTGCATGCCATAATCGTAGACCCAGCGGTCCTCGAAATGCGCGCCACGCTGCTTGGCGCCCGGCAGGTCCATGCGGTGCGCGCCGCGGATGGTCCATTTGCACATCATCGCGTGCGTCACCTCCGGATGAAACTGGATGCCATAGGCGTGCTCGCCATGCCGGAACGCCTGGCAGGGAAATGTGTCGCCCTCGGCAAGACAGGTCGAGCCGGGTGGCAGATCGAAGCCTTCGCGATGCCATTGATAGACATGATCGGGCCACAGCGCACAGATTGCGCGCCCTTCCCGCGTCGGGCGGATCGGGTAATAGCCGACCTCGACCTGCCCTTCCTCGTGGAAATCGACCTTGCCGCCGAGATTGAGCGCCATCATCTGCGCGCCGAGACAGATGCCGAGAAAGGGCTTGTTTTCCTTCAGCGGCACCGACACCCAGTCGATCTCGCGCTTGATGAAATCGTCCTTGTCGTTGGCGCTCTGCGGGCCGCCGAAAATCACCGCACCGGCATGCTCGGCCATGGTGTCGGGCAAGGGATCGCCGAAGCGCGGCCGGCGGATATCGAGGCTGACACCGCGTTTGCGGAGAAGGTTGCCGACGCGGCCGGGCGTCGAATGTTCCTGATGCAGGACGATCAGAACGGGAGCAGTCATCGTGGCGGCGCGATCCAAACGTCGACCATTTCACTCCTACCGGGTTGAGAAATGTTTACAAGCGACGCCACGGCGCAGCCGCCATGAGCGGCGCGAAGGGCTCGCGGCGCCCGGAGTCATCACGGCTTGCGCCGCTTCTGGCGGACCCGTGACGCCAAAAGAATGATCGCGCGCGGGAAAATCCGCGGCATCAGCGGCACGAGCTTGTTCAGCCGGCCGGGCACGACCAGCCGTTTGCCGGCGGCAAAGCCCCTGTAACCGGCTTCGGCGACTTCAGCCGCCGACAGCTCGATCAGGCTGCCACGTTGCGGACCGACCAGGCCCGCGCGCGCCTGGAATTCGGTCGGGACCGGGCCCGGACAGACCGTTGTCACGCGCACGCCCTTTTTCCGCAACTCCGCGTGCAGCGCTTCGCTGAAAGACAGCACATAGGCCTTGGTCGCGTAATAGATCGCCATGCCCGGCGCCGGCAGGAAGCTTGCGAGCGAGGCCACGTTGAGGATGCCGCCCTTGTGGCGCGCCAGCGATTCGACAAAGGCGAGCGAGAGATCGGTCAGCGCGCGCACGTTGAGATCGATCATCCCGAGCTGCTCGGCGCGATCAAGCTCGGCGGCCTGACCGGTCAGGCCGTAGCCGGCATTGTTGACCATCACCGCCGGCTCGAGATGTCGCGCGGCGAGTTCCCGCGCGAGCGCGTCGGCCGATCCTGCAATCGATAGATCGAGCGCGATGACATCCGGCCGCGGCTGACCGCTCGCTGCAATCTCGTCAGCCAACGCGTCGAGTTTGTTGCCGCGCCGCGCCACCAGAACCAGACGGTGACCGTTGCGCGCAAAGACTTTTGCTAGCTCGAGGCCGATCCCGGCGGACGCACCTGTGATGACGGTGACCGGGGACGGCGCGCTCATGCATCCTGCCCGGATACGCGGCGCCGCATCTCGATGCGATCGCGCGACGAAACGTGAAGCAGGTCCGCGGCGCGCCAGATCATGTTGTCTTCGAACTCGTTCACCTTGCCGTCGGCGTAAACGATCTGCCACATCATCTCGACGATGCGCAGCCGCCCGGCTTCGTCGAGCGAGCGGTTGAGCAGGCTTGTGAAGCGATAAAGGTCGATGGCCTCACGGTCGGCCGCGGTCGCGGCCTCGATCAGCGCATCGGTTTGCTTGTTGTCGAGGTCGAATTGCTTTCGCAGGATCGCGCGCAGCTTGTCGTGTTCCTGTTCTTTTTCCTGCCCGTCGATGGACATGACATGAATGAGCAAGGCTGCGGCCGCGAGCCGGTAATCGTCGGATTCGAAGGCTGCCGGGTTTTTCGTTCCCTCGCCGAATTCGGACAGAAAGCTTTTCAACGCATCAAGCATGCACGCACAGTCTCCGGCAACATGTCGTGCAAATGTAGGAAGGATGACCGGGGATTGCACGAACCGATGTGCACAAAAACGCGGCTTGGTTTATCACATTTCCCGACGCTGAACCGCCCTGGACGTGCGCCTATTTCACAGCCGCACCTTCGCGGAGGCTCTGATCGAGCAGGTCCAGATTGTTCTGGATATAGGGATTGCTCGGGTCCTTGGACTGAGCCTCCAAAAGCTTGGCGCGGGCACGGCGGCGGTCGCCGCGTAGCATGTAGGAATAGCCCTGATTGTTCAGGATTTCCGGCGTCGGCCCGGCCAGACGGATCGCCTGCTGGTAGGCGCGGTCGGCGAGGTCGAAGCGCTTCAGCTTGTCATACGACGCCGCGAGGCCGATCCAGGCTTCGATGCTTTTCGGACCCTGTTCGACCGCGCGGCGGAAATGCTGCTCGGCAAGGCCGAAGCTGTTCTCGCGATAATGCTTCTTGCCGAGATTGAGATCGTCTTTGGGATCCTCGCCCAAGAGACCGGTCGATGACGGAGTATCGCCCGGGCCGGGGCCGGTCGTGGGACTGGCGATCGAGCCGGTCGTTTCCTGCCCGTCATTCTGCGCCGTCGTCTGGCAGGCGGAAAGCCAGATCAGGCCAAGCGCTGCGACCGCGAAAACTCTGAACACATTCTCACGCATCACACGCTCCGGCGGCGAAGCCGTCCAACGCAAACAGAGCGCGGACACACGACGACCGCCCGTCCTGGGCAACCGGCGCCTTCAAGCTATGGGAGGACGGTTAAGGATTTCTCGACACAGGCCTGTGGAAAGGCCGCCGCGCGGCGTGCTCCGGGAGCCGATGACCGAGCCGCGCCTTAATAGTTACCAGTGTACAAACGCACCACCACCGGAAGGAGAATTACCACGAACAACACCGGGAAGATGCAGACCATCATCGGTACCGTGAGCTTGGCCGGCAGGCTGTAGGCCTTTTCCTCGGCGCGCGAGAGGCGCTTGTGGCGCATGTCGTCGGAATAGACGCGCAGGGCGTCCGTGATGCTGGACCCGAGCTCGTCGGATTGCTGGATTAGCGTCGCGAACGACCGCGCCTCGTCGAGCCCGAGCCGATCTCCGAGATGATCGAGCGCCTCGGTGAGCGTGCGGCCGGCGCGGATTTCGAGATTGGCCATGTGGATGTTGGCGGTGAGCGAGGGATAGCTGTCGCCCAACTCGCGTCCGACGCGATCAAGCGCGGCTTCCATCGAGAGGCCCGCGTCCGCGCAGACCACGAGCAGATCCATGAAATCCGGGAAACCGGCGCGATGCTCCTCGCGGCGCGCGGCGATGCGCCTGTCGAGATAGATGCTCGGCGCGACATAGCCGACGATGCCGGCGACACCGAGCGCCGTCCAGAACATCGACGAACCCTGCTCCACCGGAGCGAAGAAAAACGCCGCCGCCGCGAGCCCCACCGCAAGACCCGTGCGCGCGATGAAGAAATACGCAACGCCGGAAGGGTCAAAAATGCCCGCGCGCACCAGCCGCTGGCGCAGGACCTTCATATCCTTGCTGTCCTCGGCCGAATAATGCCGCGTCGTATAGTCGATCAGGCACTGCGCCGCTTTTCGGCTTGAGCCGCGCAGCGACCGCGAGCCGCCTTCGTCAACGCCAATGGACGAAATGCCGGCGGCGCGCCGCTTCACCGATCCGCGCACGCGCAGGACCGCCATGATCGAGAAGGCGAGCGTCGCGCTTGCGAGAAACACAAGCACGGTCACCATCATGGAATCTTCATCGCCGAACAATGTGAAGATCGGGTCCATGCTCAGATCCTGAAATTCACGAGCCGATACATGATGAAATTGCCGACGCCCATCCAGCAAGCGGCGATGCCGAGCACGACCTTGGTGATGTCTTCGTTCCAGACGTTGGAATAGAATTCAGGCGACACAACATTGATGACGCCGAACATCGCGATCGGCAGCGATGACAGGATGATCGCGGATGCGCGTCCTTCAGCCGCCAGCGCGCGGATCTTGCGGCGCATCTTGAAACGCAGACGGATCACGGCGGACAGATTTTCCAGGATCTCGCTCAGGTTGCCGCCGGTCGATCCCTGGATGGCGACCGCGGTCACGAACAGCGGCAGGTCGTCCGTACCGACACGGAAATAGAGATTGCGCATCGCGGTTTCGAGATCGGCACCGTAAGTGATCTCGTCCGAAGCAATGCCGAATTCGGAACCGATCGGATCCGGCAATTCGCGCCCCACCATCGAGATCGCGATCGGCACCGGATGACCGGCGCGCAAGCTGCGCACGATGATGTCGATCGCGTCCGGAAATTGCGCGCCGAACGCCTTTTGCCGGCGCCCGCGCTTGATGCGCAGGAACAGATAAGGAAGGATCGTCGCGCTCGCGAAGCCGGCCCCCGCGGCAAAGCGCCAATCGCCGAAGAAGAACAGCGCGCTGCCGAACGCCGTGACCGCGCCGATGGCGATGAAGATCAGGAGTTTGGTAAAGCCGATTGTCAATCCCGATTGCAAAACGAGACGGCTGAGCGACACCAGCGGAAGCCGGTAATCGCCGCCGCTGGTCAATCCGCGTTCGCGGCGCAATTGCACCAGGATGCCCTCGCGGTCCGGCTGATTCGTCATCAGCGCCAGGCGGCGGTTGATCCGGCTGCGATACGATGACGTCGAGAAAAACAGAAGATAGAGACCCTCGACGAACAGGATCGCCGAGACGGCGGCAAAACCATAAAAGACATAGACAGGATCGATATCGAACATGGCTATAGCGGCTGACTCGGATCGAAATAGCTGCCGGGAATCTTGATCCCCTTGGCGATGAGATCGCTGAGGAAGCGCGGACGCACACCGGTCGCCTGATAATGGCCTTGCACGGTGCCGTCCTCGGCGGTCGAGGTGCGCACGAACCGGTAGATTTCCTGCATTTGCACGATGTCGCCTTCCATGCCGGTGATTTCGGCGATGGAGGTGACGCGGCGCTTGCCGTCGGACATGCGCTGCAACTGCACGATCATGCGGATGGCCGCGGAAATCTGCCCGCGGATCGAGCCGACCGTCATCGGCAGGCCGGCCATGCCGATCAACTGCTCGAGGCGCGAGATCGCTTCGCGCGGATTGTTGGCGTGGATGGTGGCCATCGAGCCTTCGTGACCGGTATTCATCGCTTGCAGCATGTCGAAGGCTTCCTCGCCGCGACACTCGCCGAGGATGATGCGCTCGGGGCGCATACGCAGCGCGTTCTTGACGAGCTCACGCTGGCGGATTTCGCCCTTGCCTTCGATGCTGGGCGGGCGCGTTTCCATGCGTGCGACATGCGGCTGCTGCAATTGCAATTCGGCCGCATCTTCGATGGTGATCAGGCGCTCCTTGTCGGAAATAAAGGCCGACAAGGCGTTGAGCATCGTGGTCTTGCCCGAGCCGGTACCGCCGGAGATGATCGTGGTCACGCGCGCTTTCACCGCGGCGGCGAGGAGCTCCGCCATCTGCGGACGCAATGCGCCGATTTCGACAAGCTTGTTCAGGTTGAAGGGCTTCTTGGAGAACTTACGGATCGAGACCAGCGGTCCGTCGACGCCGACCGGCCGCACCGCGACGTTCACGCGCGAGCCGTCG
The DNA here is from genome assembly GCA_964370945.1 of uncultured Hyphomicrobiales bacterium. Taxonomy (GTDB): domain Bacteria; phylum Pseudomonadota; class Alphaproteobacteria; order Rhizobiales; family Xanthobacteraceae; genus Pseudorhodoplanes. Next base: position 13,543 of record CAYJNT010000050.1, read on the forward strand.
AGCAAGCGCGCATCGCAAAGCGGATGTGATTCATCGACCCTGCGGCCGACCGCCGACACGATTTTGTTGATGATGCGCAGAAGATGCGATTCATCCTTGAAGCGGCAGGCGACCGGCTCCAGAAGGCCGCCGCGCTCAACATACGTGTTTTCGTGGCCGTTGATCAGGATATCGCTGATCGAATGATCCTTGAGCAGAGGCTCAAGCGGCCCTAGACCCGTCATCTCGTCGATGATCTCGGCGACGAACTCGTTCAATTCCTGTTGGTTGAGCGCAAGGCGCTCGTTGACGACATATTGACTGACGAGCTGCTGGACGTGCTGGCGCATCTCCAGCTCGGGGAGCTTTTCGAGCGCGGCGAGATTGAGTTCTTCCAGCAGACGACGATGCAGCCGGACCTTGGCATCGAGCAGCTTGTCGGTCTTGAGCGTGCTCGTCGCCATCGCGACCGGTGCCGCGGCGGCGACCGGGCGCTCCGGTTCTTCCGGAAACACCGTCCAGGACATGGCTTCCAGGGTTTGCGGAGCTTCCTCTTCCGGCAAAGGAAGCGGCGCGGGCTCCGGCGCGAAGCGCCGGGTGCTGAAACGTCCGGCCATGCCTGCTCGGTTCATGATCGCGTCCGCCTCAAATTACGTCCTCATCGCGCGAGCGAGAGGCTGAGTTTTTTCTGTTCGGGCTGCGATTTCGCTGCCGCCTCTTTGGCCGGCTGCGGCGTGATCAGCTTCTTCAATTCGCGCGTGATCTTGTTGCCGCGCTTGACCTCCTCGAGCGGCACGCCGCGGTCGATCGCCTCGCGCACCAGCCGATAGAAATTCGGAATGACGGCGGCGAAATCCTTGCCGAGCGCCTGTTCGATGTCGCGTTTGCTCAACCCGCCCGAAAACAGGCGCTGCTCGAAACGATTGACGATCACCTGCGGCGAAGGTCCCTCATTCAGCCGCTCGCGGATGGCACCGACGAGTTGGCGGGCATGCTTGAGACCGGGCACCGTCATTTCGCTGACGATGAACAGCCGGTTGGAGCCGAACAGCACGCTGTCGGTCCAGGAAAACCAGGTGCGCGGCATGTCGATGACGACATAATCGAAATGCGTCGAGACGAGATCGAGGAGCTTGGTCACGACGTCTGGATCGAACGAGCGCATTTCGGCCGGACGATTGGGCGCCGCGATCACCGCAAGCCCCGAGGCGTGATACGAAATCATCACATCGAGCAGCTGTTTATCGAGGCGGTCGGGGCGCGGTTCGATTTCATTGAGATCAAGCCGCGGCTCGAGATCGAGATAATCGGCGCAGGCGCCATGCTGGAAATTCAGATCCACAAGGCAAGCCGAGGCGCGGCCGCGCGGCCCGTTCGAGAGGAGCAGCAGCGCCGTCTGGATCGCGAGCGTGGTCACGCCCGCGCCGCCCACGGCCGGAAGGAAGGTGTAGATTTCGGCTTCCGTCGTTTCCGTGGTGGTCGGGTTTGCGACGCGCGCGCAGGTGCGCACGAGTTCCACCGGCGAGACCGGCTTCACCAGGAAATCCGATACACGCATCTGGATCAGAGTGCGCGCAACCTCGGCGTCGAAAGTCTGGGTGATGACAACGACCGGCGGCCAACCGCCCGTGCGCGTCATCAGGCGCGCCATCGCGGCCATTTCGTCATCGCGCCGCGCGTCGAGATCGATCACGATCACGGTGACGCCGGTCACGTCGATCTGATCGCCAGCACCGGCAACCGTCGCCGACAACACGCGCAGATCGATCTGCGGCGACGCCGAGAATGTCGAACGCACCATCTGCTCGAATTCGGCGTCGGCCGTCAGCACGACCACGCAGGTCTTGCCGTTCGCGGACGATGTGCGGGACATTCGCATGGCGACTTAAGGCTTTCCGTATCCGGCCACGCTCGTCGACGCAGGCGCAGTCGACGACGCCGATTGCGTTGTGTTCTGCGCGCTGCCGGCCTGTTGCGCGGCCTGCTGATAGGCAACCGAGCTCGTGGTCGCATTCACCGGCGGAATGATGCGGCCCTGACGGTAGCGCTCGACCGCCGTCTGCATCTTCTCGCCGTTGAAGGCGATGTTCTTGTTCGCACTCGCGGGTGGCCACGGGTCGACCATCTGCGTCACCTTGTTCGCGGCGACGGCGTCGCCCGCCGACGGCACGATGGTTTCGCGGCGGTCGAAATAGATGTCCGAGCAGCCGGCGAGTAGAAGGCCGCCGGCAAGCGCGGGCGCGATCACGTGCATATTAGTTTTTGACGGAAACAACGGCGCCTCCCACTGGGATTGGTGCGATATCGAGCATGTGGCCGGTCATCGGACGCATGCCGCCGGCGGCGACTTTGGCCATCTGCGGCGTGACTTCCGGCTTGCCCATGAGGAAGAAGTCGACGTCATTCGGCGGTAGCGTATTGTCGAGCGGCGTGCGGATATTGTCGCCCGGACGTGCCGGCCGCACGAGGCGCGGCGTCACGATGATGGCGAGGTCGGTCTCGTTCTTCTGATAGGACTTCGACGAGAACAACGCGCCCAGGATCGGGATATCACCGAGCCACGGCAATTGCTGCTGCGCGGTCTGGCCCTGGCTCTGCAGCAGGCCGCCGATCACGAAGCTCTGGCCGTCGCGCAACTCGACCGTGGTCGAGGCGCGGCGGACGATCAGCGGCGGCACCGAGATGCCGGCGACCTGAACGGGATTTGAGGTGTCGAGCTGGCTGACTTCCGGCTCGATCTTCACGTTGATCAGACCGTCGTTCAAAACCGTCGGCGTGAAGGCGAGACCGACGCCATAGCGCTTGTATTCGATGCCGACCGTGCCGAGCGAGCCGGGCACGGGGATCGGGAATTCGCCGCCCGCCAGGAAGCTCGCCGTGTCGCCGGACAGCGCGACGAGATTCGGCTCGGCGAGCGAACGCGCCATGCCCTTCTGCTCAAGCGCGTTGACCAGGACGTCCGCCGACAAGCCGCCGGCGATCAGGCGTCCGACCAGGAAGCCGAACGGCGCCGTGCCGGACAACACGCCCGCGGACACAAGGGCCGAGCGCAGCACGTTGCTGTCGTTTTGGCCGCCGGACTGCACACCCGGATTCTTGAACGTGTTGTTGCCGGCCGGCGTCCACGGCAGGTTGTTGGAATCAAGGCGATTGCCGACATTGCCGAGGAAGCGGCCGCTTTGGGAAAAGGTGTTCCATTGCACGCCGAGCTCGCGGCCGGCCTCGCGATTGGCTTCGATGAAGCGCACCTCCAGCATGACCTGCTGCGGCTGCAGCACCCGCACCGAATTGATCACGTCCGGGCCGAATTGGCGCGCGATGGTCACGGCCTTGTCAAGCGTGACGGCATCGGGCGACGTGCCCGACAGCATGATGCGGCCATTCACCGAAGCGACCCTGAGCTTGGCATACGGGAAGCGCTTCGACAGCGTCGAAGCGAGCATCGAGGTGTCGTGGCTCACTTCGACGTCGAACACGCCGATCAGTTTCTTGTTCTCGCCATAGGCGGTGACGCGGGTCGTGCCGCTCTTGCGGCCAAGGATCGACAGCGACTTGTCGGTCAGCGGATTGACGTCGGCGACTTCCGGATCGCCAACCTGCAAGTCGACGAAGCTCGTGTCGGTGCGCACGTCCTCGGTCTTGCCGATATTGACGCTGACCATCGCGGTGCGCTTGGCGCCGCCGATGGAGACGACTTTCTGCGCTTGCGCGGGCGAGGCGACGAATGCGAGCAGACCGGCAGCGACGACCGCAGCCATCGATGCCCGCAACAGGCTCCTGTTCTTGTACCGCGCCGAGGCGGCAAACCGATCGTTATTCGTCAAGACACACTCCCCACCTTTTAATTCTGTTCCCCGTACACACTCGTCATTTGCGCCTGGACTTGACCTCCCCCGAGGCCTGTCCAACCGTCTCTTTGCCCTCGATGGGCACGCTGTAATCCTGTCGCGTCGCTGCGCGGGTGACCGAGACCGTGGTCACATTGGTGTTGACCGGAATGTCCTTGGCGACCGGCGCGCTCGGCGCGCTGAGATCCGCCGCCGAAATGCGGCGCGTGAATTCGGCATTCGCCTCGCCGGCCTTGCGCAGGATCAGCGACATCGTGCCGATCGACGCGGCAAGCGAGATCTTCTGGGCAGCGACGGTGTCGACTTCGAGCGTGACGGCCTTGACGACCGAGGGCTTGTCGCTGCGCTCGTCCGCCATCTGGTCGATGGCGAGTACGCGCGCGCTCTGCAGGATGACGTCGGATGTGGCCGCGGTCTTTTCGTTCTGCCGCGTTAGTGCCACGTCGACATAATCGCCGGGCAGCACGAAGCCCGCGACGCCTTCAACATCGTTGACCCGGATCGTCACGGCTTTGAGGCCGTCGCGCAGCATCGCCGAAAGCGTCGCGCGCTGACCGGGTCCGGTAATTTTCCAGCCGAGGATCGGCTCGTTCGCCTCGATCGGCGAGAGCACAACCCGGCGCCCTTCCTTGGTGAGATCGGCAATGGTCGCAAAGGCGCCGGCCGGAATCGCCTGCTCCGGCCACGGAATCTCGCGCAGCGCGCCGCCCGACAATTCGCTGCCGAAACGCAGCGACTTGCCCGCGACCACGATGGTGCGCGTCGCGATCGGCTTCTTGTTCGCTTCGAGGCTTTTCATGCGCATCTCGGCCTGGCTGTTGAGCCAGGACTGCGCGATGAAAACCGCGA
>CAYJNT010000051.1:0-18082 GCA_964370945.1 uncultured Hyphomicrobiales bacterium
GCAAAAGCCGAAAGCGCCGCCGCCGCGCAGCGCCAGGCCGAAGGTCAACGGCTGATCTCGACGATCAGTCGTAGGGTGGGCAAAGCGAAGCGTTCCCACCAAGCGGCGAAGCACGATCGCGCGTGGGCACGGCGCTTCGCGCCTTTGCCCACCCTACAGAAAGCTTCTTCTAATGTCCGCGGATCGCAACCACCGCGCCCTTGAGCGCGCGCATATCCGCAACGACCATTTTCGCGCCGGCCGCCTTCAGGTGCGGACCGAGATTGAGTGCGGCATGCCCGCCACCGACAAAGCCGATCGCCGTCATGCCGGCCGCCACCGCCGCCGCAACGCCGGCCGGTGAATCCTCGACCACGATGCAATCGGCGGGGTTCTTGCCCGTGCATCCAGCCGCATGCAGGAACAGATCGGGTGCCGGTTTGCCGGCGGGAACGTGACTCGCCGAAAACACGTGCGGCTCGAAGAAGCGCAACAGATCGGTGCATTCGAGGCTCACGCGCACGCGATCGAGCGGCGATGACGAGGCCACGCATTTCGGCCCGTGCAGCCAGGTCAGGGCGTGCACGACATGCGGCATGGTGCGGACGTCCTCACGCAGCCGCTTCAGCGTCTTGGCCGCGACGAACGCGGCGAAACCATGGGGAAGCTTGATGCCGGTGGCCGCCTCGACCTCGGCGAACATGTCCGCGGGCCGCCGGCCGGTGAAATAGCGCGCGACGATTTCGGGCGTGACCCGCAAGCCCACCTGCTGCAATTCCTCGGCCGCGACCGACATCGCGATCGGCTCGGAATCGACGAGCACGCCGTTGCAGTCGAAGATGATCACACGAGCCCCCTTGCGCCGGTTGACCCGGCCGTTGGTACGCCACTCGTGATTCGCTCAGTAACGATAGAAGGATTTTGGAGGTATTAAAGTAACACCGGACGCCCCGCGGCCACATGTGCACAGCTTGATGGCCGCGCACAGCGAATCATCCACAGGATTCGTTGGATGAAATCAACAAGATTTGGACGGAGGAAATCCCGTCCGCGATCGCCACGTCGGCCAATGCTGCGGGAAAAATTGGCCGACTTGCGCAGTTAAAATTGCCAATCTCGGGTGAACCCGAGATTGGTGGGATCAGTTCAGCTTCTTCTGAACGTCCGCGATGCCCTGGGTGATGAGCGCATCGGCGACCTTGCCGGTCGCGGCCTTGGCCAGAACCTTCTCGGCCGCGGCGACCGCGGCTTCGGCGGCGGCGGCGCGGACATCGGCCACAGCCTGCGCTTCGGCCTGCGCGATCTTGGTCTCCGCCATCTTGGTGCGGCGGGCGACGAAATCCTGCAGCTTGGCGTCGGCTTCGGCGGCCATGCGCTCGGCATCGGCCCTGGCGCCCTCGACAATGGCATCGGCCTCGCGCTGCGCCTCGCCCTTCTTGTTCTGGTATTCGGCGAGCAAGGCCTTGGCCTCGTCGCGGAGCTGGCGCGCCTCGTCGAGCTCGGCCTTGATGCGCGCCGAGCGCTTGTCGAGCGCGTTCAGGATCGTGCGATGCACGCCGACATAAGCGAGAATCCCAAGGAAGATCACGAAAGCGACCGCGACCCAGGTTTCGGCTTCCATCAGGAAATGCATGATAAAGTTCCTTACCGCTTGAGCGCGTCCGCGACCGCGTCGGCGACCGCCTTGTCGGACGGCGCCGTGCCGATCAGCCGCTCGACGATCGCCGCGGCAGCATCGGACGCGATGCCGCGCACATTGCCCATGGCCGCGGTCTTGGTCGCGGCGATGGTCTTTTCGGCGCCTTCGAGCTGGCGATGGAGCTGATCCTCAAGCGTCTTGCGGCGCTTGTCAGCCTCGGCCATCAGCTCATCGCGCTTCTTGGCACCGATCGCCTGCGCATTGGCGCGCGCATCGGCGAGCGTCTTTTCGTAGGCCGCGATGGCGGCGTCCGATTCCTGCTTGAGGCGATTGGCCTCGCCAAGATCTTTTTCGATCTGGGCGCTGCGCGCCGCGATGATGCTGCCGACGCGCGGCAGCGCGACGCGGGACATCAGGAGATAAAGCCCGATGAAAAACAGCGCGAGCCAGATCAACTGGGACGCGAAGGTTTCCTTCTGAAACGGCGGAAACGGCGGCTTGGCGCCGCCGGGTGCCTGCGTTTGCGCGGTGTTTGTGGCCATCAGCCGCTCCAGCGGTCAAGCGCGCAGCGAGCTTACGCCGCGCGCCGTCCCGACTTCAACTTAGAGGGCGAACAGCAGCAGAAGCGCGATCAGCAGCGAGAAGATGCCGAGCGCTTCGGTCACCGCGAAGCCGAAAATCAGGTTGCCGAACTGGCCCTGGGCGGCCGACGGATTGCGCAGAGCGGCGGCGAGATAGTTGCCGAAAATCGCGCCCACGCCGACGCCGGCGCCGCCCATGCCGATGCAGGCGATGCCCGCGCCAATGTATTTCGCTGCGACCGGATCCATTGAGAGACTCCTTGTTGAACCGGATGGAAGATGAAGAGACTTAGTGTCCCGGGTGAATGGCGTCGTTGAGATAGATGCAAGTCAGGATCGTGAAGACATAGGCCTGCAGGAAGGCGACCAGCATTTCGAGCGCGGTGAGCGAGACCGTGAGCGCCAGTGGCAGCGCAGCCCCGATCCAGCCGCCGATGCCGAAGCCGCCCAGCATGATGATGAAGCCGGCGAACACCTTCAGCGTGATATGGCCGGCGAGCATGTTGGCGAACAGACGCACCGAATGCGAAATCGGCCGCGACAGGAACGACAGCACCTCGATGAACACGATCAGCGGCAGGATGTAGATCGGGATGCCGCTCGGCACGAACAGCTTGAGGAATTTGAAGCCGTTCTTGTAGATGCCGTAGCCGATCACCGTGAAGAAAACGAGCAGCGCCAGCGCGGCGGTGATGATGATATGGCTCGTGACGGTGAAGGTGAAGGGAATGATCCCGATCATGTTGATCGTCAAAATGAACATGAACAGCGTGAACACGAGCGGGAAGAATTTCATCCCCTCGGTGCCGGCGGAACTTTTCAGCGTGTCGGCGACGAATTCGTAGGAAAGCTCGGCGAGCGATTGCATACGGCCGGGGACGAGGCGCCGGCTCATGGTGGTGCCGAGCATCAGGAGCGAGATCGTTCCGACGGCGATCGCCATGAACAGCGAGGAATTGGTGAAGGCGAATTCCTGTCCGCCGATCTGGCCGAGCGGGACGAGGGTCTTGATCTGGAATTGACTGATCGGATCGGCCATGAGCTAAATCTTCATCCGCGCTTCTTCATCTTCACCGCGCCGCAACGGCGCGATCAACGTTTATCCTTGCCGCTTCCGGAACCACCGCTTCCCGGCGCGACACCCGCCGCACGCATGACATTCAGCACGCCTGCGGCAAATCCCAACAGCAGGAAAACGATCAGGCCCCACGGCGAAATTCCGAGCCAGCGATCGAGCAGCCAGCCCAACATCGCTCCAACCAGGACGCCTGCGACCAACTCGGTGGAGAGCCGGAAGCCGCGCGCCATCGCCGAGGGATCGGCGACCGGTCTGGTTCCGGAAGTCTCGTCGGTTTTTCTGCCGGGCTGCGTCGAGCCAAGCTTGCTACCGAGATTCCGGAGCCTCGCGGATAGAGCGGCTTCTTCGGCGGGCCGGTTCTTCGATCCATTCCCGTTGCGCGCGCCGTCAGCCATGCCTTCGACACTCGCGTTGCAGATAAGGTCCGAATGTCCCTCGCCGCCCCAAAAGCCGCGCGGACCATACTGAGGGGGTATACCCGAGTCAAGAATTCACGCCGCAACGCACGCACACGAAAAGGCAATAAAAATCAGTGCTTTGAAGCCTGTTCGGGTCACGCAATCATGCCGCCCGATGCCGCATGCGACCAAAGAAACCGCGCGGCGAAACAGGCATTGAGATGAGGCACCATCGAGCCATATTAGAGCGGCAAGTTACAGTGACTTGGCGCTCGGCAGGAGGTGGACATGGTTCGCGGTTTTTTGGTCGTGCTGGTCGCAATATTCGGCCTCTTCTGCACTCTCTCGGGCACCCCGGCCCGGGCGCAAGACGCGCCCGATACCGACCAGGGCCGGTTCAGCTTCCACAAGGTGGACGAAGGATTCCTTCGCCTCGATACCCGCAGCGGTCAGGTCTCGCTGTGCAGCCACAAGAACCTCGGCTGGGCCTGCGAGACCATTCCGGATGAGCGCGCGGCGCTGGAGAATGAGATTGCGCGGCTGCAGACCGGCAACGCGGCGCTGAAAAAGGAGCTCCTGGCGCGCGGCCTGTCCCTGCCCGAACCGGTCAGGCCGGAGCTGCCGCTCGCCAAGAACGATTACGACCTGAAGCTGCCGAGCCAGGCCGACGTCGACCGCGTGGTGACCTTCATGGAGAAGGTCTGGCGCCGGATGATCGAGGCGGCCAACAATCTGCAGAAGGACCTGCAGGGCAAGCTTTGACCAAACCTGTGACCGGGCGCCTCACCCCGATCTCGACCGTCGAGCGGCAAATCGCCGTCACCGCCGAGCTTGCCGTCGACACCCCGGGCGTCGGTTTCACCGACATCACGCAGCGTGCTGCCCGCTTTCTGCAAGAGAGCAAGGCCTGTGACGGGGCGCTGTTTCTGTTCCTGCGGCACACGTCTGCTTCCCTGGTAATCCAGGAGAATGCCGACCCCGACGTCCAGCGCGACCTTGTGACGGCGCTCGACCGGCTCGCCCCGGAAGACGCCGGCTGGGTACACACGATCGAAGGCCCGGACGACATGCCCGCGCATGTCAAAGCCATGCTGTCCGGCGTCTCGCTCCATATCCCGGTGGCCGGAGGGCAGATGCTGCTCGGAACCTGGCAGGGGATTTATCTAGTCGAACACCGCGCCCGGCCGCATCAGCGCAGGATTGTCCTGCAATTCCTCGGCAATGCGCGCTGACGGGCGGGCCTGACATGCCAGGCCCGGGAATTAACTCACGCGCTAAATCCGCCCGGGCGGTGTCTCGCCACCACCGAAAATGTTGTAAACTGCCCGCATTGGCCTATCACTTAGTAGGGCAAGAATCCGGGTGATCCGTTGACCGAACAGACCAGCTACCGCTTCGTCATTGCCGACGACCATCCGCTGTTTCGCGGCGCCTTGCGCGAAGCGGTCGGCGGGCTGTTCGAGCGTATCGACATCGCGGAGGCCGGCTCCTTCGACGAGGTCTCCAAGCTCCTCGACGCCGGCAGCGACATCGACCTGATCCTGCTCGATCTTTCGATGCCGGGCGTGCGCGGATTTTCCGGCCTGATGTATCTGCGCGCGCAATATCCGAGCATGCCGGTCGTGGTCGTCTCCGCCAATGACGATCCGTCCGTCATCCGCCGCTGCATGGATTTCGGCGCTTCCGGCTTCATTCCGAAAACGCTCGACGTCGAGGCCATGCGGGCGGCGATCTCACGCGTGCTCAAGGGCGGCGTCTGGACGCCGCCGGATGTCGACCTCGAATCCGCCGCAGACGCCGAATCCGCGGAATTGATGACCCGGCTCACCACGCTGACGCCGCAGCAGGTGCGCGTGCTGATGATGCTGTCGGAAGGATTGCTCAACAAGCAGATCGCCTATGAGCTGAGCGTCTCGGAAGCGACCGTGAAGGCGCATGTCTCGGCGATCCTGCAGAAGCTCGGCGTCGAAAGCCGCACGCAAGCCGTGATCGCCGCCGCCAAGATCGAAGTCGGCCAGTGGCCGCAAGTGCAACCGCTCGAACAGCAATAGCCGCCAGCTATTCCGCCGCCGCCACGCGCTGAATGCGCCACTGCGTGAGCAGTGCCCGCAGCGCGGCTGGCTTCACCGGCTTATGCAAAACCGGAACATCGCGCAGCCTCGCCTCTTCGCGCACATGCGGCGAGCGGTCGGCCGTGATCAGGATCGCAGGCAGATGGTTGCCCATTTGCTGGCGCAAGGCCACGATGGCGTCGATGCCGTTCCCCTCATCGAGATGGTAGTCGACCAATAACCCGCTCAACGTGACCCGGTCGCTGTCGATCGCTACGCGTGCGGAGGCGAGATCGGGCGCGGCGAGCACACGGCAGCCCCAACCCTGCAGCAGCGTCTGCATGCCGTCGAGAATTTGCGGATCGTTGTCGATGCACAGGACTGCGATGCCGGCGAGCTGGCCGGGATCGGCGCGCGGTTCGTCACGCCTTGCCGTCGTCGCCGAGACCGCGGCCGCCACCGGGACCTCGACCGAGAAACGCGATCCTTCTCCCGACGCCGAGCGAAGCTCGACCTTGTGATTGAGGACGCGCGCAATGCGTTCCACGATCGAGAGGCCCAAGCCCAGACCGCGGGCGACTTTGGCACCTTCGTTAAGGCGGTGAAATTCACGGAACACGTTCTTCTTTTGCGATGCCGGAATGCCAAGCCCGGTGTCGCAGATATCGATGCGCAGGCGGTTTTTGCGGCGGCGGCAGCCGACCAGCACGCGTCCTTTCGGCGTGTATTTAATCGCGTTGGAGACGAGGTTCTGCAGCAGCCGGCGCAGCAGACGACGGTCCGACCGCACCGTCAGCGATGAGAGAACGAAAACCAGTTCAATCCCTTTCTCGCGCGCCAATGGCGTATATTCCAGTTCGAGCTGGCGCAGCAATTCGTCGATGCGGAACGAGACGATTTCCGGCTTCATCGCGCCGGTATCGAGCCGTGAAATATCGAGCAGTGCGCCGAAAATCTCCTCAACCGCATCGAGCGACGCATCGACATTCGCGACGAGTTGCGCGTCGTCGCCACCGCCCTGCCGTTCGACGAGCGAGGTGACATAAAGACGGGCGGCATTGAGCGGTTGCAGGATGTCATGGCTCGCGGCGGCGAGGAATCGCGTCTTGGAGATATTGGCTTCCTCCGCGTCGGCCTTGGCGCGGGCGAGCTCGGCATTCAACCGTGTCAGCTCCGTGGTGCGTTCGGCGACGCGGCGCTCCAACGCTTCCGCCGCCTCGAAACTCGGCGTGATGTCGGTGAAGGTGGTCACGATGCCGCCGTCGGGCATCCGGTTGGCGCGCACCTCGATGACGAGGCCGCGTTCGGGAAAGCGCTCCAGGAACGGCTCGGCGGTAGCCGCATAGCGCGCCAGCCGCTCGCGCACGAGCACATCGACGTCGCCGGAGCCATAGATGCCGTTCATGGCGTGAAAGCGGAGGAATTCGTCGAGCCGCGCGCCGATGCCGATGATCTCCTGCGGCAGGCCGAAGATTTCGCCGAACTGCCGGTTCCAGCAGACAAGCTGCATGTCCTTGTCGAACACCGCGATCGCTTCGCTGACATGCTCGAGCGCGGTCTGCAGGATCTCGCGGTTGTAGTGGATCGCGGCATTGGCGTCGTCGAGCAGCTTGAGCGCGGCCTTGGTCGAGACCGTACGCTTGCGCAGGAGCAGCGACAGCACGAGCCGCGACGACGCCGCGCCGATCGCGGAGGCGAGCAGATGCTCGGCATGCCGCAACAGCTGGAAATCGGCATCGGCGTTCGGTTCGACGCTGATGCCGTGCGCCTGCCCAAAACTCTCGAACGCCCTTCTGGTGCGCTCCGCGCCGAGATAGCGCGCGACGGTGGTGGTCAATTCCTCGATCGTGACCGACGAGCGCCACAAGCGGAAGCTCGGAACCGGCGTGAGATTCGTCGGCACGAACAGATCGGCCTGCATCCGCTCGATCGCCGCCGGCGCGCGGCCGAGCGAGAGCCCGATATAGGCGAGGATATTGAGCGACAGGCTCCAGAACACGCCATGCGCCAGCGGCGGCAGATCGAGGCCGAACAGCGATTGCGAGCGCAACACCGTCAGGCCAAACGGGCCGTCGGCGAGGAACGCCGTGCCGAGGAAACCGGCATCCGCGATATTCGGAAGCAGCAGCGTATAGGCCCAGACCACGATACCGACGACCATGCCGCCGATCGCGCCGCGCGCCGTGCCCTCCCGCCAGATCAATCCTCCGAAAAAAGCCGGCGCGAACTGCGCCACCGCCGCGAAGGAGAGAAGGCCAATGGCAGCCAGCTGCGCCTCGCCGACCGAGCGATAATAAAGGTAAGCCAGGATCAGGATCGCGAAGATCGCGATACGCCGTACGGTCAGGAGCAGCGCGCCGACATCGGCGCGCGAGGTGAGCAGGCGCGAACGCTGTTGCAGCACCAGCGGAACGACAAGGTCGTTCGACACCATGATGGCGAGCGCGACCGACTCCACGATCACCATGGCGGTCGCGGCCGACAGGCCGCCGACAAAGGCGGCGATGGTGAAGAAATTGGAATCGACCGAGAGCGGCAGCGCCAGCACGAACATGTCGCTGTCGACCTTGCCGGTCGGAAAACTCAACAGCCCGGCCAGTGCAATCGGAATGACGAACAGGTTGATCAACACGAGGTAAATCGGAAACAGCCAGGCCGCGCGGCGGATTTCGGATTCCTGGTGGTTCTCGACCACGGTCACATGAAATTGCCGCGGCAACAGCACGATGGCCACGAATGACAGCATCGTCATCGCAAACAACGTCGAGAATTTCGGCGGGGTGGTGAGAACGGCGGCGGTGTCGGGCCGGCTCATCGCCTGCGAGAACAACGCGGCCGGGCCGTCGAACATCCAGAACATCACGAAGACGCCGACCGCCAGAAATGCCGCCAGCTTGACGAGCGATTCGGTCGCGATCGCCAGCATCAGGCCGTCCTGGTGCTCGGTCGCGTCGATATGACGAGTGCCGAACAGGACGGCGAAGGTCGCCATCGCGAAGGCCACGAGCAGCGAGATATCGCCGATCACCGAGGTGCCGGGCATCGCGCTGCCGGACACGTGGGTGAAAATGGTGCCGACCGACGCCGACACGGCTTTCAATTGCAGGGCGATATAGGGAATGGTTCCGACGATCGCGATCAGTGCGACGGTCGCCGCCACCGCCTGGCGCTTGCCGTACCGCGCGGCGATGAAGTCGGCGATCGAGGTGATGTTCTGCGCTTTCGCGAGCCGCACGATCCGCAGGATCAGCGGATAGCACAGCCCGATCATCAGGATCGGCCCGATATAGATCGTCAGGAAGTCGAAGCCCGAACGCGAGGCGAGACCGACCGAGCCGAAGAAGGTCCACGACGTGCAATAGATCGCGAGGCAAAGCGGATAGATCAGGACGCGCAGCTTGCCGCCGCGGCCGAGCTCGCGCAGCCGGTCGCCATAGCTCGCCACAACGAACAGAAGCCCGATGTAACCGAGCGCAATCGCGATAACGACCCAGCCTTGCAGCATCCCGGCTCCCACGCCAAGTTTGAAGGGTTCGCTTGCCGCGGCATCATACACCGATTATTGCAACCGGAAGGAGGCCTCAGATGTTCAAGGAATTCCGCGAATTTGCCGTCAAGGGCAATGTGGTCGACCTCGCCATCGGCGTGATCATCGGCGCGGCCTTCGGCCGAATCGTCGAATCCCTGGTCGGTGACATGATCATGCCGGTTTTCGGCGCGATCACGGGCGGCCTCGATTTCTCCAATTACTTTGTTCCATTGGCGAAGTCGGTGACGGCCGAATCACTCGCCGAAGCCCGCAAGCAGGGCGCTGTTCTCGCTTGGGGGAATTTCGTGACGATCGCGATCAATTTCGCCATCGTTGCGCTGGCCTTGTTTTTCGTCGTGAAAGGAATCAACCGGCTCAAGCGAACAGATGAAGAAAAGCCGGCCAAAGCCCCGCCCCGGCAGGAAGTCCTGCTGGAAGAAATCCGCGATCTCCTCAAAGCGAAATAACGGTTTGTCATTCCCGCAATGAATTCAGAACAACCCTCCCTGATCGCAGGCCTGCGCGCCGACGCGCGCGCGGCGCCCGAAAGCGGTATCGTCGAAGCCATGAATTACGGGCGCCGCCGCCGCGGCGTCATGGGCCTGTGGGCCGGCGAAGGCGACCTGCCGACCCCGGACTTCATTTCACAGGAAGCCGCGCGCGCCCTCGCGGCCGGCGAGACATTCTACACCTGGCAGCGCGGCCTGCCGACATTGCGCGAAGCGCTGGCGCGCTATCACACGCGCCTTTACGGCCGCGCCTTCGACCCGGAGGAATTCTACGTCACCGGCTCCGGCATGCAGGCGATCCAGACCGCGATGGCAATGACAAGCGGCGCCGGCACCGAAGTGGTCATTCCGACGCCGGCCTGGCCAAATGCCGCCGCCGCCGCAGGCGTCGCCGGCGCCAAGCCCGTTCTCGTCCCGATGAGTTTCGGCAATGACGGCTGGACGCTCGATTTCGAACGCCTGACGACCGCCATCACGCCGCGCACGCGCGCCCTTGTCGTGGTGTCGCCGTCGAACCCCACCGGCTGGACCGCGACACTCGACGATCTGAAATTCCTGCTCGCGCTGGCCCGCAAGCACGGGCTCTGGATCATCGCCGACGAGACCTATGCCCGCTTCTGGTATGGCGGCGGGGAGCGTGCGCCGTCCTTCTATGATGTGATGGCGGGCGACGACCGCATCATGTTCGTCAACACGTTCTCCAAAAACTGGGCGATGACCGGATGGCGCATGGGCTGGATGGCATTGCACCCGTCCCTCGGCCAGGTGGTCGAGAACCTCATTCAATATTCCACGTCCGGCGTCGCGCAATTCATGCAGCGCGCCGGCGTTGTCGCGATCGAGAAGGGCGAGGATTTCGTCAAGTCGCAGATCGCGCGCGTGCGCAAGAGCCGCGATATCGCCTGCGATATCCTCGGACGCACCGGACGCTGCCGCTTCGCCGTGCCGCAGGGCGCGTTCTACCTGTTCTTCAAGGTCGACGGCGAGACCGATACGCGCAAGCTCGTGTTCCGGCTGATCGACGAGGCGCAGGTGGGTCTGGCACCCGGCACGTCGTTCGGCGCAGGCGGCGAGCATTTCGTGCGCGTCTGCTACGCGCGCGATCCCGATCAGATCGCCGACGCGATGACGCGCGTGGCGAAGGTGCTGACGACAGGGTGAGTGAATTGCCGTGTAGGCTGGGCTGAGCGAAGCGAAGCCCACGTATTCCTCGCGTGGGCACGGCGCTGCGCGCCTTTGCCCACCCTACGACTTTGTTTATGTCGACCAGCTACGCCGCGGCGCGCTTCTTGTCCGGCGCGAAGCGGGCGTAGAAGGTCTCGCCCTTCCCGGCCATCTCGATCAGCAGCGGCGACGGCTTGAACCGATCGCCGAATTTCCCTTCGAGTTCTTCGCACAGCGCCACAAACCGTTTCGTCCCCATCATGTCGATATAGGACAAGGTGCCACCCGAGAACGGCGCGAAGCCAAAGCCGAGAATGGAGCCGACATCCGCCTCGCGCACGTCGGTGAGGACGCCTTCCTCGAAACAGCGCGCGGTTTCGAGCGCCTGCATCGCCAGCAGCCGGCCCTTCAATTCCTGGATGTCGATCGTATCGGGATCGAGCTTCTCCTTCTGCAGATCGGCGAGGCCCGGCCACAATGTCTTCGGCACCTTTTCGGGATAATCGTAGAAGCCCTTGCCGTTCTTGCGGCCAAGCCGCCCGTGTTTTTCGACCATGTCGGACAGAAGCGCCTTCTGGCGCGGATCGATCGCCTTGGCGCCGAGATCGGTTTCGGTGGCTTTGAGGATTTTCCAGGCGAGATCGACGGCCACTTCGTCATTGAGCGAGAGCGGACCGACCGGCATGCCGGCCATGCGCCCGACATTCTCGATCATCGCCGCCGGCACGCCTTCGGTCAGCATCAGATGGCCTTCGCGGATATAGGTGCCGACCACGCGCGAGGTGTAGAAGCCGCGGCTGTCATTGACCACGATCGGGGTTTTACGGATCGCGCGCACGAAATCGAGCGCGGTCGCGAGCGCCTCGTCGCCGGTCTTCTTGCCGACGATGATCTCGACCAGCAGCATCTTGTCGACCGGCGAGAAGAAATGAATGCCGACGAATTTCGACGGATCCTTCGCCTGCTCGGCGAGCGAGGTGATCGGCAGGGTCGAGGTGTTGGAGCCGAACACGACATCCGGCAACACGGCCTGCGCTTTCGCGGTGGCTTCCGCTTTCACTTTGCGATCTTCGAACACCGCCTCGACGATCAGATCGCAGCCTTTGAGCGCGTTGTAATCGGGCGTGGCGATGATTTTTGACAGGAGCGCATCGCGGTCGGCGGACGCGGCGCGGCCCTTGTTGATCTGATCGGTCATCAACTTGTGCGAATAGGCCTTGCCCTTGTCGGCCGCTTCCTGATCGCGGTCGATCAGCACCACCTCAAGTCCGGCCTGTGCGCTCACATAAGCGATACCGGCGCCCATGAAGCCGGCGCCGATGATGCCGACTTTCTTCAGCTTCGCCGGCGGCACATTGGCGGGACGGCGCGCGCCCTTGTTGAGATCCTGCATCGACACGAACAGCGAGCGGATCATCGCATGCGCTTCGGGCGAGCGCAGGATCTTGGCGAACCAGCGCGACTCGACGCGCAGCGCGAGATCGATCGGAAGCTGCAGGCCTTCGAACACCGTCTGCATGATCGCGCGCGCGGCCGGATAATTGTCGTAGGTCTCGCGCCGATAGATCGCGTTGGCCGGCGGGAAGGTCATCATGCCGGCCTTGGAAAAGACGAGCCCGCCGGGGAATTTGAAGCCCTGCTCGTCCCACGGCTTGACGGCCTTGCCGCCGGCCTTGATCCACTCCTTCGCGGTTTTCACGAGATCGGCGGCCGGCACGACGTTATCGACAAGCTTCATCGCCTTGGCGCGATTGAGACGCAGCTGATCGCCCTTGAGCAGCAATTGCAGCGCATCGGCCGGCTGCAGCATGCGCGCGACGCGCTGCGTGCCGCCGGCGCCGGGGAACAGTCCGATCTTGATTTCGGGCAGCCCGACGCGCGTCTTCGGATTGTCGGATGCCACACGGTGATGGCAGGCGAGCGCGAGCTCGAAGGCACCACCGAGCGCGGTGCCGTTGATCGCCGCGACAAACGGCTTGCCGCAGGTTTCCAGCCGCCGGTAGAGCTGCGACAGCTTGCGGCTCTCCTCGAACAGCACCGTCGCCGCCTGCTCTTCGCCCTGGTTTTTCGCCATCTCCGCGAACACGCGGGTGAGCGATTCCAATAATGTCAGGTCGGCGCCGGCGCAGAATGTGTCCTTGCTTGATGTGATCACCGCGCCCTTGGTCGCGGCATCGGCGGCAACCTTCTCGACGATCGCACCCAATTCCTCGATCACCGTGAGGTTGATGACGTTCATCGAGCGCTCGGGCATGTCCCAGGTGATCAGCGCAATGCCGTCGGCGTCGGTTTCGACTTTGAAATTGGTGTAGCTCATGGCGCCCTCAGACCCGCTCGATGATGGTTGCGGTGCCCATGCCGGCGCCGATGCATAGTGTAATGAGCGCAGTCTTCAGGTCGCGGCGCTCCATTTCGTCGATCGCGGTGCCGACCAGCATGGCTCCGGTCGCGCCGAGCGGATGGCCAAGCGCGATCGCGCCGCCATTCACATTGACCTTGCTGTCGTCGATGTTCATCGCCTGCATGAAGCGCAGCACGACGGAGGCGAAGGCCTCGTTGATCTCGATCAGGTCGATGTCGTCGAGCGACATGCCGGATCGCTTGAGCAGCTTGTTGGTGACATCGATCGGGCCGGTCAGCATCATCGCCGGCTCCGAGCCGATATTGGCGAAGGCGCGGATCTTCGCCCGTGGCTTCAAGCCGGCTTTCTTGCCGGCTTCGGCGTTGCCGATCAGAACGGCGGCGGCGCCGTCCACGATGCCCGACGAATTGCCGGCGTGATGAACGTGATTGACCGTTTCGATCTCGGGATGTTTCTGGATCGCGACCGCGTCGAACCCGCCCATCTCGCCCATCTGCACGAAAGCCGGCTGCAACTGCCCGAGCGTCTGCATGGTGGTGGTCGGACGCATATGCTCGTCCTTCGCCAGGATCGTGATGCCGTTGACGTCCTTCACCGGCAGGATCGACTTCTTGAAACGGTTGTCCTTCCAGGCGTCCGCTGCGCGCTTCTGGCTTTCGACCGCGTAAGCGTCGACGTCGTCGCGCGAGAACCCGTATTTGGTCGCGATCAGATCGGCCGACACGCCCTGCGGCATGAAGTAGGACGGCAGCGCGATCATCGGATCGACCGGCCAGGCGCCGCCCGATGCGCCGATGCCGACCCGGCTCATGGATTCGACGCCGCCGCCGACGATGAGATCGCTCTGGCCGGACATGATCTTCGCAGAGGCGAAGTTCACCGCATCGAGACCCGAGGCGCAGAAGCGATTGATCTGGATGCCCGGGACGCTTTCGCCATAACCCGCGCAGATCGCCGCCATCCTCGGAATGTCGCTGCCCGCCTCGCCGACCGGATCGACAAGGCCCATCACCACGTCGTCCACTTGCGCGGTATCGAGCTTGTTGCGGTCCTTGATGCCCTTGAGCACCTGCGTCGCGAGATTGAGGGTCGTCACCTCGTGCAACGAGCCGTCGGCTTTGCCGCGCCCGCGCGGGGTGCGGACATGGTCATAAATAAAGGCCTCGGTCATGGCGTCCTCCGGCTATAGGCTGCGCGCGATCACGAGTTTCATGATCTCGTTGGTTCCGGCATAGATGCGCTGCACGCGCGCGTCGCGATACATGCGCGAAATCGGGTATTCATCCATATAGCCATAGCCGCCGAACAATTGCAGGCACCGGTCGACGATTTTTCCCTGCAGGTCGGTCAGCCAGTATTTGGCCATCGAGGCGGTGGCGGTGTCGAGTTCGTGCCGGAGATGGCGCTCCACGCAATGGTCGTGGAACACACGGCCGATGGTCGCCTCGCTTTTGCACTCGGCGAGCTCGAATTGGGTGTTCTGGAATTCGATGATCGGCTTGCCGAAGGCTTTGCGCTGCTTGACGTAGTCGATGGTGAGCGCGAGCGCGCGCTCGATCATGCCGATGGCGGCGGTCGCGACGATCAGCCGCTCCTGCGGCAATTCCTGCATCAGCTGGGCGAAGCCCTGCCCTTCCTGTTCGCCGAGGAGGTTGTCAGCCGGCAGCTTCACGTCCTCGAAAAACAATTCAGAGGTATCGGCCCAGTCCATGCCGAGCTTTGCGAGCTTGCGGCCGCGACGAAAGCCCTGCGCGCCGTCGGTCTCGACCATCATCAGTGAAATGCCCTTGGCGCCCGCCGCCGGGTCGGTTTTCGCAACCACCACGATCAGATTGGCGTGCTGGCCGTTGGTGATGAAGGTCTTCGAGCCATTGAGCACATAGCCGTTGCCGGATTTCTTCGCGCTCGTCTTCACGCCCTGCAGGTCGGAGCCGGTGCCCGGCTCGGTCATCGCAATCGCGCCGACCATTTCGCCGGTTGCAAGTTTCGGCAGCCAGCGTTTCTTCTGCCCGTCGGTTCCGTATTTGAGGATGTAGGGCGCAACGATCCCGGAATGCAGCGGCGCGCCGATGGAATCCAGTCCGGCCATCGCGAATTCGCGATTGATCACGGCTTCGTGCGCGAAGGTGCCGCCCGCGCCGCCATACTCCTCCGGCATCGACGCGCAGAGAAGACCCGCCTCGCCGAGCTGGTTCCAGACCGAACGCTCCATCATGCCGGCCTTGTTCCAGCGCTCGATATGCGGAACGAGCTCGGCATCCAGAAACCGGCGCGCCTGCTCCTCCAGCAGGACGAGGTCCTCGGTCATCCAGGCGGGGCGCGGCAGATTGAGGGCGTCCATGAGGGGATCCGGCGAATCACTCTCAACCCAAGATAGGGCCGCGGTGATGACGGCGCGAGGGCCATTTTTATTGTGGTTTTGAGCTTTCCGCGCGCTATAGAAGCCCGCTCATGGCTCCACCCCTGATCCAGCTTCGCGACATTGCGCTGACCTTCGGCGGCACGCCCCTGCTCGAAGCCGCGGATTTGTCCGTCTCGGCCGGTGAAAAGGTGTGCCTGGTCGGCCGCAACGGCTCGGGCAAATCCACTTTGCTCAAAATCGCCGCGGGTCTGATCGAGGCCGATCGCGGCAGCCGCTTTGTCGATCCAGGCGCGACCATCCGTTATCTCCCGCAGGAGCCGGATTTCGGACATCACGCGACGACGCACGATTACGTGCGGGCTGGCCTCGCGCCCGGCGACGATCCGCATCAGGCGCAATCTTATCTCGATCAGCTTGGCCTCACGGGCGAGGAGAATCCCGCGCAGCTTTCCGGCGGCGAAGCGCGGCGCGCGGCGCTTGCGCGCGCACTCGCGCCCTCGCCCGATATTCTGTTGCTCGACGAGCCGACCAATCATCTCGATCTCACCACCATCGGATGGCTCGAAGCGGAGTTGAAAGGATTGCGCTCGGCTTTGGTCATCATCAGCCATGACCGGCGTTTCCTGCAAAACCTCTCCGACACCACCGTGTGGCTCGATCGCGGCCGCACGCGGCGGCTGGAGATCGGATTTTCGCAATTCGAGACACGGCGCGACGAAATTCTCGCCGAAGAAGAGCTCGAACAGCACAAACTCGGCCGCAGAATCGTCGAGGAAGAGCATTGGGTGCGCTACGGCGTCACGGCGCGCAGAAAGCGCAACGTCCGGCGCATGGCGCAGCTCCAGACGTTGCGCAAGCAGCGGCAGGAGTTTCGCGGCGCCGCGGGCAAGGCGGTTATCGCGGCCGCCGAAGCGGAGAAATCCGGGGCGCTGGTGATCGAGGCCAATGACATTTCAAAATCTTACGGCGAGCGAACGATCGTCGATGATTTCTCGACGCGTATCTTCCGCGGCGACCGCATCGGCATTGTCGGGCCGAATGGCAGCGGCAAGACCACATTGCTCGGCCTGCTCACCGGCACGCTCGCGCCCGACTCAGGCACCGTGAAGCTCGGCGCTAATCTGCAAATGGCCGCGCTCGACCAGAACCGCGACAGCCTCGATCCGGACTGGACGCTGAAGGAAGCGCTGACCGGCGGCACGGGCGATACGGTGACGATCGGTGTCCAGACCAAGCATGTCGTCGGCTACATGAAGGATTTCCTGTTCTCGCCGGAGCAGATCGGCACGCCGCTGCGCGCGCTGTCCGGCGGCGAGCGCGGCCGCGTGATGCTGGCGCGCGCGCTGGCGAAGCCGTCGAACCTCCTCGTGCTCGACGAGCCGACCAACGATCTCGATCTGGAAACGCTCGATGTGCTGGAGGAAACACTCGGCGATTATGCCGGCACCGTGATCCTGATCAGCCATGACCGCGATTTTCTGGATCGCGTGGTCAACGCCGTGATCGTGCCGGAAGGCGGCGGGCAATGGAACGAATATGCCGGCGGCTATAGCGACATGCTGGCGCAGCGCGGGCGGGATATTTCGCTGAAGCGCCCGCAGGATGAGAAAATGTCGGCCGCGAAAGCAGCCGCAACGACCACGCCCGCTCCGGCTGCGAATGCGAAAAAGCGTCTCAGCTTCAACGAAAAATTCGCATTGGAAAATCTCCCCAAACAGATGGCGGCGCTGGAAGAAAAAATCACCGTCCTGCAGGCGAAGCTCGAAGATCCGGAATTGTTTGAGCGCGATCGCCAGACATTCGAGGAGACTTCGTCGGCGCTCGCAGCGGCGCACGCCGAATTGCACGCGGCGGAAGAAAAATGGCTCGAGCTCGAGTTGCTGCGCGCCGATGTGGAGGGGGCCTAATCTCTCAATGTCGTCATGGCCGGGCGAAGCGCGCAGCGCGAAGACCCGGCCATCCACGTCTTTGGTCCGCACACAGAAAAGTAAGACGTGGATGCCCGGCACAAGGCCGGGCATGACGACGGTTAAAGCGACGCCTTTGTCTTAAGCCACCCCGCCGCGCCCCGGCCTGCCGCGGCGCCGGTGGCGAAACAAGCCTGCAGCAGGTAACCGCCGGTCGGCGCTTCCCAGTCGAGCATTTCGCCGGCAACGAACACGCCGGGCCTCTTGCGCAGCATGAAATGCGCGTCGATTTCGCTGAATGCGATGCCGCCGGCGCTTGAGATCGCGCGGTCGTTCGGCGCCGTGCCGGTGAGCCGCAATGGCAGCGCCTTGATCAGGCCTGCCATCTCATAGGCCGGCATCGCGGCCAGTTTCCCGGCGGCGGCCTCCTGCAACAGGCCGATCGCCGGCGGCGACAACGCCGCGGCCTTGCGCAGGAATGTGGACAGCGACTGCTTGCCACGCGGCTGGCCGAGCGGCGCCG
>CAYJNT010000052.1:0-1977 GCA_964370945.1 uncultured Hyphomicrobiales bacterium
GATAGCGGCCGCCGCGCCATTCCGGATCGGCCATCACCGCTTGGCGGCCGACTTCGTGGAAGGCGATGTTCTGCGCCGAGTGGCGTGTCGAGCAGGCGATCGGCAAAGCCGAGAACACGCGCTGCGGATAGCTCGCGGCCCATTCCAGAACCTGCATGCCGCCCATCGAACCGCCGACCACCGTGAAGAGCTTCTCGATACCAAGATGATCGAGCAGCATCGCCTGTGCCCGTACCATGTCGCGGATGGTGATGACGGGAAATTCCAGGCCCCACGGCTTGCCGGTTTGCGGATTGGTCGAGCACGGCCCCGACGTGCCCATGCAGCCGCCGACGACATTCGCGCAAATGGCGAAATAGCGTTCGGTGTCGATCGGCCGGCCGGGGCCGATCAGCGTCTCCCACCAGCCATTTTTCTTCGTGACCGGGTGGACGCTCGCGACATGCTGGTCGCCGGTCAGCGCATGACAAATGAGGACCGCGTTGGACTTGTCGGCATTGAGCTTGCCATAGGTCTTGTACGCGACCTGGAACGGCGCGAGCGCGATGCCGGCATCGAGCTTGAGCGGCTTGTCGGCGCCGAAATGCGCGACCAGCGAATCCCGCGGATGGTCCGCTTCGCGCGTCGGCGACGGCTCCTCCGTCTTGCCCATCTTGGCACTCAGATTGGCCTCGACCATCCTTGCGATCCCGGGTAGAGCATTTTCCGGCGAAGTGTGTAGCGGTTCGCCGCAGAAAATGCGATCAAATCAAACAACATAAGGGGCCCGGTCAGGCCGGGAGAAGGCCTTAGGTAGAGCGCCCCCCGCCCCTGTCAATGTCTTTTCCGTCCTAGTGTGGTGGTTCAGAAGTCCCCTCCAGTCCCGCGGCGAGTCCGTAAGGGGACTTCTGAACCAAAACCACACTAGAATTCATACGTTTCTAGTGTCCTTGGAATCCGAAGTTCGCTTCGAAGGGCGCTGCAAGGTAGAGCGAACTTCGGATTCCGGACACTCGTCCCGCTTTTTGCGACGTTACCATGAGCAAGCCCACAACGCCCAACCCGCCCTCGCTCGCCGACCTGCGCGCCGAAATCGACCGTATCGACCAGGGCATGCATCAGCTCCTGATCGCGCGGGGCGAGATCATCGACACCCTGATCAAGGTCAAGAAGACGCAGGAATCCGGTTCCGCGTTCCGGCCCGCGCGCGAGGCATCGATGATGCGGCGCCTGGTCGAGCGTCATCACGGCATCCTCCCGCTCGACACGGTGGAGAGCATCTGGCGCGTCATCATCGCGACCTTCACGCATGTGCAGGCGCCCTATGCCGTGCATGCCGACATGAGCGCGGGCGATGCCGCCATGCGCGACAGCGTGCGCTTCCATTTCGGCTTCACGGTGCCGTTCCGGACGCATCTCGGCGCCGCCGGGGTGTTGCAGGCGGTGACGGCGTCGAAGGGCGATCTTGGGCTCGTCCCCGCAAGCGACGTTGCCGGCGCCGGCGCCTGGTGGACGATGCTGGAGGGCGAGAAGGCGCCGAAGATCATCGCGCGGCTTCCCTTCGTCGAGCGCGCCGACCATCCGGCTTCGCTTCCGGTCTTCGCGATCTCCTGGCCCGCGGCCGACGCGATCGTGAAAGAGGTCGAAGTCTTCAGCGTGAAGGTCTCCGGCTGGAGTGCTGCGGCCTCGCGCGCGATCTCGCCGCTCGCGGAGGTGATCGCGGTACCGGACGGGGTCTCCGATGGCGCGGCTCTGCTCGTCTCCGTCCCGGAAGGAAAGACGCTATCCGACATCACATCGGCACTCGTTAACGCTGGTGCCTCGGTGCGCTCGACAGCCATCGTCGGAAGCCACGCGACCCGCTATACGGTTGCGGGCGGCGCGCGCCCGCTTCCGGCCCCTAGCGTGGTGGTTCAGAAGTCCCCTTGATCTTCGCGGTGAGTTCGTTAAGGGGACTTCTGAACCTAAACCACACTAGAAATCATAACTTGCTAGTGT
>CAYJNT010000052.1:2077-17600 GCA_964370945.1 uncultured Hyphomicrobiales bacterium
TCGGATTCGCGACACTGGGCTGACTGACTGTCGGAGCCTGTTTGGAAATGACTGCCCAGCGTCCGCAACCGCGCCCCGGCGTGCTTGAGATCGAGGCCTATGTCCCAGGCAAGAGCAAAGCCCCGGGCGTCGCCAAGGTGTTCAAGCTGTCGTCGAACGAAACCCCGCTCGGGCCGAGCCCGAAAGCGGTGGAAGCTTACGCGCGCGTCGCGTCGCACCTGCAGGATTATCCGGATGGCAGCGCCGGCGCGTTGCGCGAGGCGATCGGGCGCATGTATGGCCTCGACCCGAACCGCATTGTCTGCGGCGCGGGCTCCGACGACCTGCTCAATCTGTTGGCCCGCGCTTACCTCGCCGAGGGCGACGAGGCGATCCACACGCTGCACGGCTTCCTGGTCTATCCGATCGCAACGCTCGGAACGGGCGCGAAGCCGGTGGTCACTGCGGAAAAGAATTTCACCGCCGACGTGGACGCGATCCTGAAAGCGGTGACGCCGAAGACGAAAATGGTCTTCATCGCCAATCCGAACAACCCGACCGGAACCTATATTCCGTTCGACGAGGTCAAGCGCCTGCATCGCGGATTGCCCTCCCATGTGCTGCTCGTGATCGACGCGGCCTACGCCGAATATGTCCGCCGTAACGATTACGAATCCGGCATCGAGCTTGTGGCGACCAGCGACAATGTGGTGATGACGCGCACGTTCTCGAAAATCTACGGGCTCGCCGCCTTGCGGCTCGGCTGGATGTATGGCCCCGCCCATATCGTGGATGCGATCAATCGCGTGCGCGGGCCGTTCAATGTCGGCTCGCCGGCCATCGAAGCGGGCATCGCTGCGCTCGCCGACACCGCGCATACCGAAAAGGCGCGCGCGCATAACGAGAAGTGGCTCGCCTGGCTGACCGACGAAATCGGCAAGCTTGGCCTGACCGTGACCCCGAGCGTCGCCAATTTCATCCTGATCCATTTCCCGGAAACGCCGGGAAAGACCGCGAAGGACGCCGACACGCTCCTGACCTCGCGCGGCTGCGTGCTGCGCGCCGTGCGCGCCTATCATCTGCCAAATTGCCTAAGGATGACGGTCGGATCGGAAGAGGCCAATCGCCTGACGGTGAAGACGCTCGCCGAATTCATGGGCAAGTGAGCGGATCGTCGTGACAAAATCAGAACCCATTGTGCAACGCCTTGCGCTGATCGGCACCGGTCTGATCGGCGGATCGATCGCGCGCGCCGCGCGCGCCTCCGGCTCTGCGAAGACGATTGTCGCGACCGCCCGCTCCGCGGAGACGCGAAAGCGCGTGGCTGAGCTCGGTTTCGCGGATCAGGTCACAGAGACGAGTGCGCAAGCTGTCAGGGATGCCGATCTCGTCATCGTCTCGATCCCGGTCGGCGCCTGCGGTCCGGTCGCCAAGGAGATCGGGCCGCATCTGAAGCCCGACGCGATCCTGTCCGATGTCGGTTCGGTCAAGGGTTCGGTCGTGCGCGACATGGCGCCGTTCGTGCCGAAAGGCGTGCATTTCATTCCCGCGCATCCGGTCGCGGGCACGGAGAATTCCGGCCCCGATTCCGGCTTTGCCGAGCTCTTCGTCAACCGCTGGTGCATCCTGACGCCGGTCGAGGGCACCGATCCCGCGGCGACGGAGAAGCTCGCCGCGTTCTGGACCGCGCTCGGCGCCAATGTCGAGACCATGACGCCGGATCACCACGATCTCGTCCTCGCGGTGACAAGCCACCTGCCGCATCTGATCGCCTACACCATCGTCGGGACCGCCGACGAGCTCGGTGACGTGACGCAATCCGAAGTGCTGAAATTCTCCGCCGGCGGGTTCCGCGATTTCACCCGCATCGCCGCGTCCGATCCGACCATGTGGCGCGACGTGTTCCTGCACAACAAGGAAGCCGTGCTGGAAATGCTCGGCACCTTCAACGAGGATCTGTCGAAGCTGACCCGTGCGATCCGGCGCGGCGACGGCGAGGCGCTGTTCGAGCATTTCGCCCGCACGCGCGAGATCAGGCGTGGCATCGTGCAGATCGGACAGGATTCGGCGGCGCCCGATTTCGGCCGCGCACATCCGAGCCTGCCGGATGTGCCGGTGCCGAAGCCTTACGCGTCGGACTAATTAGAACAACGCCTGTGTCTCGCCGATCCTGAGCGGGCCGAGATAAACCTTCCCGTCGTCGAAGCGCAGCGGCAGCGCGACCGCCTTGCGGCCTTCGAGCTCGGTCGCCTGCCCGAGCATGGCGGCCCCGGCCGCGAGCGCAGGCGCGGCGCGATCGCGGGCAAGACTGCCCAGGCCCGGCGCAATCTTGTCGAGCGCATCGAACGCGGAATTGAGCTTGTCCGCGCCCGGCCCCGGGCGCGACATGACATCGACGCCGATCTGCTGCAGCAATTTATCGAGGCCCGCGACGGTGACGCGGATTTCGCCGTCGAGCCGGCCATTCGCGGTGAGGCCGAGTGCGCCGCTGCCGGTCGCGAGCCAATCGGCTTGCGCGATGCGCGCGGTCTTCACGTCGATCTTTCCGCCGGATTCCTGGATTTCGCGAAACCGCACCGGCCATGGCTTGGGCGAGAGGTCCTTCATGCCGCGCAGTGTGAGATCGATATCAGCATCCGTCGGCTGCGCGATCAGCGGATAGATGTCGGCCGCCGACAATTGCCGGGCGTTGAAGGCGAGATCGACGACCGGACGATCCCGCAATGTCCCCGACGCCATCCGCGCATGGATTTCGGCGTGCCTGGCGGCGGCCACACGTTCGCGTGCGCCGGCATTGACGCGCTCGAAGGCCGGGTTGTCGAGCACGATCGAGATCCGCTCCGGCGCACGCGGACGGCCGCGCACGCTCGTCTGCATCAGCGTCCAGGTCGCCGCCATCTTGGGTGGCCGTCCCTGTTCCGCAACCGACAGCGGCGATGTCCATTCGCTGATCAGGAGGGTCGGCTGGTAGATCTGCGCGGCGACCAGCACGTCGCCCATGCGGACCGTGAGCGGCGGCTGCATGTTGCGCAATTCGGCGACAGCGTCCGCGCAGCGCACCTCGATCCGGAACGGAAAGCCGCCCAGCGATTGCGAGCCGCAGCTATAGACGCGGCCGAGCCGCGCCTCCCGCTCGAGCCAGCCGGCAATGGCCCCCTTGGCGCGATCGGCGGCGTAGAACCAGAAGGCAGTCCAGCCCGCCACCGCGATCACGATCGCTAGGCTTAAAAACAGCCAGCGCCGGGATCGGGTCGGCGCGAGACGGGCTTGCGCGGGACTGTCGTAATGCATCGAATGCCGTCCTTGAAATCTTCAAATCAATCCGTCATCTGAAGGCCCGCCGATTGCGGCGTTTCCAAGATAGTCTGCGTCCCGCCCGCCGTAGCCGCCGATCAGCCAACGCATCCCGATGACCCTTTTATCCAATCTTCCCGGCGATTTATGGGTGTTCGCCTATGGCTCGCTGATGTGGCGGCCGGGCTTCGATTATCTTGAGCGGCACCCGGCGCGCCTGACCGGCCTGCACCGCTCGCTCTGCGTCTATTCCTTCGTGCATCGCGGGACGCCGGAACGGCCCGGTCTTGTTCTCGGGCTCGACCGCGGCGGCGCCTGCCGCGGGATCGTATACAGGGTCGCGGCCGAAAAGCGCGCCGACACCATGGCCTATCTCAGACAACGCGAGCAGGTGACAAAGGTTTACATCGAAACCTTCCGCAACGTGACGTTGCTCGACCGCGAACAGGCCCCGATATCCGCGCTCGTCTATCTGGTCGATCGCGGCCACCCGCAATATGCCGGCAAGCTCTCGGTCGAGCAGCAATTGCATCACATCCGCGGGGCGCATGGGAAGTCCGGGGCCAATCCGGATTATGTGCTGGCGACCGTCGCCGAACTGGAATCGCACGGATACCGCGACCAGAATCTGCATCAACTCGCAGAGCGCTTGAAAGGCGCACACGAAACGCCGCACGCGCCCGTTCCGTAACGGTCAGCTCTTGCCACCGCCCGCGCGCCGGCCCTCGGCCACGAGGCGCGCGGTCGCGCTCTCGATGTCGCTCTGCACGCGGGCAAAGAATTCCTGCTTGTCCATGCCGGGCGCGATCGGATCGCCGATTTCCACCTTGATCGTCCCGGGAAAGCGGCGGAACGAACGGCGCGGCCAGAACAATCCGGAATTGAGCGCCACCGGCAAGCACGGCACGCCGATCTCCGAATAAAGATGCGCGACGCCGAACTTGTATTTCGGCTCCGCCCCCGGTGCGCGGCGCGTTCCCTCCGGGAAGATGATGAGCTGACGGTTTCGCTCGACTTCCCGCTTGGCGCGCTTCGTCATGTCGGCCAGCGCCTGCGAGCCGGCCCCGCGATCGACCGGAATCATCTCCGCCTTCCAGGCACACCAGCCGAAGAACGGAATCCAGATCAGTTCGCGCTTGAGGATATAAGCCGGGTCGTCGAACACCGTCATCAGCGCGAAGGTTTCCCACAGCGACTGATGCTTGGAGGCGACGAGCAGCGGCCCATGTCCGATCTTCTCAGCTCCGATCACTTCGTAATTCAGGTTGCAGATGTGGCGCAGCAGCCAGAAATTCACATGGCTCCAGTTTTTGACCAGCCAGATGAGCACGCCGCGCGGCATCACGAGGGTGGGCAGCGCCACGATCAAATAGACGAACAGGATGAGATAGAACGACAGATTGAAAACGATCGAACGGACGATGATGGACACGGAGGATTTCCAGAACGATGGGGACGGTCAGGTCATGGCATCAAGGCGCATGCGCGCCTGCGCTGCCATATACTTCAGATATTCGGAAAAGAGGAGCTTTGCCGTCGCCTCGTTCTGCCACATATCGGTCAGCCGGTGGGTTACGACCGGAAACGCGATCAACGACACATCCGGCAATTGATGCGAGAGCTCGGCCATCGCGCGCGGAATATGATAATTCGACGTCACCACGATCAGGGATTTGAATCCCCGCTCCTTGGCCCAGCGCTTCGTCTCGATCGCATTGCCGACGGTATTGAGCGCGGAGCGGTCAAGGTCGACGCAACAATCGAAGATCTTTTTATATTCGGGCATCAGCCGGGTGATTTCGTGCTGTCTGGTGGTGGGATGCACACCGGAAATCAACAGCCGCCGGCCTCGCTTCGATGCCAATAATTCCATCGCGTCCGATATCCGCGACGAGCCGCCGGTCAGCACCACGATGCCGTCAGCCTTGTCGTTGAGCTCGACTTCCTGGTTCGGAATGAGCCAGACGAACCATAGAAAGCTGATGAATATGGCAAGCAACGCGCACGACACAACCACGGCAAAAAGGCGCGCGGCACGCGCGAAAAAGCCGGGCGCTTTGAAGTGTGGTCGAGGTCCGTTAGACGGCATTGTCATTGTCCCGGACAAACAATAACGCAGAATCAGGCAGGCACAGTGTCCCCTTTTTCATGCGCGATCAGACCGATTCGAGCGTCTGGTTAACGGTATGGCGGGAGGCCGCGGCGGTCACGATGGCAATCAGAACGATCTGCGCGGCGAGCGTCGCATAGCCCTCCCAGCCGATCGTGAAGGCGCCGAACAGCGATGTGAATTGATCGCCCGCAACGGTGCCGACCACCGAGCTTCCGGCAAAACCTGCGACTGCAAACAGAACCATGGCGGCACCGCCGCCGATCGCGCCGCCCTTGATTCCGAGGAGCAGGAAATGCCGCTGGAATTCGCCGGCGATGAAGCCGTCCTTGGCGCCGATCAGATGCAGGACCTCGATGATCGGCCGGTTCGCCGCCATCGCGCCGCGCGTGGCAAAGGTCACCGACAGGACGGTTGCGGCCAGCATCAGGATCAAAATCGCGACCCCGGCCGCGACCGCGGAATTCGCCATCGCCCGCATCCGGTCGACGAAACCGCGATGATCGTCGAGGCTCGCATTCGCGACGCGCTCCGACAGGAGCTTGCGCAACCCTTCGAGGTCGGGCACCGGCCCGGGCGCGAGCTTGAGCACGATCACGCGCGGGATCGGCAGATCATCGAACGCCAGGCCGGAGCCAAGCCAAGGCTCAAGCAGACGCGCGGATTCCTGTTTGGAATACGGCCGCACCTCGACGATGCCCGGAAAGCCACGCGCGATATCGGCCGCCTTGCCGACTTCGGCCTCCACGTCGCCTTTGCCGACCGGGCGCACCTGGATCGTCACCTCGCGCGCGATGTCCGACTGCCAATCGGCGGCCGATCCGTACATCATCATCACCGCGCCGGTCGTGAGGCAGGCGAGAAATGTCATGATCGCGATGACGGCGATCAGCGCGCGGCCACCGATCGAGTCCGACGGCACGATCGGCGTCTGGTTCGAAGGCAAAGCCTCGCGCGGTGTCCGCGACTGCTGCGAGAGATCGATCGGATGTCGCGGCTCAGCCATGGCGCTCAATCGTATTCGTCATAGTCGTGATGTGCGACCGGTTCGTGGTCCGGCACATAACGATAGTGGCGCAGCCGCCCCTCGTGCAGCACAAGGCGCGGCGCGTCGAATTGGTCCATCAATGCCACGTCATGGGTCGCGATCACGATCGAGGTGCCGGATTTGTGCAATTCAATGAACAGCCGCAACAGCCGCTGCGCCAGCTCCGGATCGACATTGCCCGTCGGCTCGTCGGCGAGCAGAAGCTGCGGGCGCGCGATCACGGCGCGCGCGATGGCCGCGCGCTGCTTCTCGCCGCCGGAGAGAACCGGCGGCAGCGCCGACATCCGGCTGCCAAGCCCGACCCATTGCAAAAGCTCGATCACCTCATTGCGATAGGAATCCTCGTCGCGGCCCATCACCCGGAAAGGAAGCGCGACATTCTCATACGTCGTCATGTGGTCGAGCAGGCGGAAATCCTGGAACACCACGCCGATGCGCCGCCGCAGGGTCGCGAAGGCATCCTTGGGGAGCCGTGCGACGTCGTGGCCGAACAGCGTGATCAGGCCGCGCGTCGGGCGGATCGCGAGAAACAGCAGGCGCAGGAGCGAGGTCTTGCCGGCCCCGGACGGGCCGGTCAGGAACTGGAACGATTGCGGCTCGATGCTGAAGGTGAGATCGCGCAACACCTCCGGCCCGAGCCCGTAACGCAAGCCTACATTTTCGAATCGGACCACGCCCCCTCCGGTTTCGCCCCCAAAAGCGCGTTCATGCGCGTCCTCGCCAGCATGTCTCGCGCACTTATTCGAAAGACTTTGGCGACTTTTACAGGATTGACGCGCTCCGGCCAGCCGCGGGCGCTCCATATCCCCTGTCCGGGTGGCTTGGTGCGTTTCCTTGGTGCGTTTCCCTTGGCCGTCCCTTGGCGCGTTCCCGTTATGGTTTCCGATCCGTTAACGGACGGCTGTTAGCGTCCCGGCAACGGCCTTTGACCCATGATTCGCTAGCCCGTCCGAGCATGCTGATCGTCTGCCCCCATTGCGCTACCTCTTACGAGATCAAGACCGCCTCCCTTGGCGATGAGGGCCGGTCGGTGCGCTGCGTGCGCTGCCAGACTGTCTGGTTCGCGGCCGCGCGGGAAGCTGTGCTGGAGACGGCGGGCGCCCGCGACCCGATGACGGAGACCGCGGCCGGTCCGCAGCCCGACGCTGCAACCGCCGACGACGGTGAGTTTCATACCGAAGCATCGGAGGCTGCCGCGATCGCGGACGTCTCCGCCGAAACGGGACCGGCGGCCGAAGGCCAAGCGACTCATGATCAGGCGATGGTGGAGACCATCGACGGCGCCCCACCGCTCGCACCCGGCCAAGACAGCGAGCACCCGGCCGAGCCTCAGAACGAGGGCCAGCCGCACGACCAGCAATTCGCGCCGGGCGAAGGCCCGTTCCCGATCACCGGCGGCGACATCGAAGCGTTCCGGAGGCGCAGGGCGAGCAAGCGCGCGAAGCAGACGCGCTCGTTCTCTCTGTCCGCATTCAAATGGCCGCTCGCGCCGCTGCCGACACTCCTCCTCGGACTTGGCGCTACGGTCACGATCCTGATCGGCTGGCGCACAGACGTCGTGCGCCTCTTGCCGCAAACCGCCTCGCTCTATTCGACCATCGGGCTCGGCGTGAACCTGCGCGGCCTTGTGTTCGAGAAGATCAAGACCTCGCGCGAAATCCACGAAGGCGTTCCGGTCGTGGTCGTCGAAGGCGAGATCGTGAGTATCAGCCGCAAGGCGGTGGAGGTGCCGCGCCTGCGCTTCGGCGTCCGCAACGGACTCGGCGCCGAGATCTATAACTGGACCGCGATGCCGGGCCGCACCGTCGCGCAAGGCGGCGAGCGGATCACGTTTCGCTCGCGGCTCGCGTCACCCCCCGCGGAAATGCACGACATCAGCGTCAGGTTCTACAACCGCCGTGATGCGATGGTGGGAGTACGATAAAAAAACGGGACTTGAAGGAACAGGATATGGCACGGATTCTCATTGCCGAGGACGAAGACTCGTTGCGCTCGCTCATCGCCCGCGCGCTGATGCAGGACGGGCATGAGGTGACGGCCAAAGCCGACGGCGGCGAGGCGCTCGATTGCCTCACCCGCGAAAAGGGCCGTTTCGATCTCCTGCTGACGGATATCCGCATGCCGGTGATGGACGGGATCGCGCTCGCGCTGGCGGCAAGCCGCGATTATCCGGCGCTGACGATCCTGTTGATGACCGGCTATGCCGATCAGCGCGAACGCGCCCACGGCCTCTCGGCGCTGATCCACGACGTCATCACCAAGCCGTTTTCGCTCGGCGATATCCGCGGCGCCGTCAATGACGCGCTGAAGACGCGCGTCTTGAACTAAAGTATTTCCAGGCGAAAGCCGGCCCCGGACGCGATCCGGGGTGGATACCGGTTCGCCGTCCGGAAATGCGACCGGCTCAGTTTTTTCAGAAATCCTTGAGCAGTCGCTCGAGATAATCGAGCTCGATCTGCGGCCGCAGCGGATCGGCGAAGCGGCGACGCAATTCCTCCAGGATCCGACGCGCGCGCTGCACGTCGATCTCGCCCGGCACTTTGACATTGGCGTCGTCGTAGTCGGTGCCGCGGTTGCGGCGCGGACGGCCGAGCGGATCGGTGTCCTGCCCCGCACGCGATTGCTGGCCGCGGCCGGGCTGGCCGGGACCGGGGCCCATGCCCTGCTGTTGCTGCATCGACTGCGCCATGCCTTGCGCACCCTTGCGCATCGCCTCGAGCGCGCGGCCCTGTGCATCGACCGCATTGTCGGCATTGCCTTCGCCGAGCTGACCTTCGGCCTCGCCCATCGCCTCGCCGGCGCGGCCGAGCTGATCCATTTCGCCGCCGCCTTGCCCTTTCTCGCCTTGCTCGCCCGGCTGCTGGCCCATGCCGCGCTTGCGCAATTCCTGCATCAGCCGGTTGAGCTGCTCGCGCAAAGCCTGCTGATCCTGCCGCAGCTCGCCCATATTCTGTTCGCCTTGCTGGCCGCGTTCGCCACGCTGTCCGCGCTGGCGTTCACGCCGCTGATCCTGGCCCTGCCGGAAGGTGCGGTCGCGCAATTGCTGCTGTTTGCGGATCATGTCGCCGAGCTGATCGAGCTGGGACATCATGTCGTCATCGTCGTCGCCGTCCATCTGCTGACCGGGACGCGCGGTCTGCAGGTTTTCCAGCATCGACTGCAATTCTTCGAGCAGGCGCTTGGCGGCGTCCTTCGCGCCGGAGCGCGCCAGATTTTCCAGCCGGTCGATCATGTTCTTCAAGTCTTGCGGACGCAGCATGCGGGTATTGGGATCCATTTGGCGCGCGGACCGTTGCGGATTTTTCCGCATTTCCTCGGCCAGAGCCTGCATGAACTTGTCGAGGGCAGCGCGCAGCTCATCGGTCAGCTTCTTGATCTCTTCGTCACTCGCACCGCGTTCCAGCGCCTGGCGCAGGTTTTCCTGCGCGGCGCGCAAGGCGGCTTCCGCGTCGGAGACATTGCCGTCCTCGATGAACACGGCCATCTGCCACAGCCGCCCGACCACATCGCGCAAGGCGTCGTCCGTCCTCGCGAGCGTGAGCTGCCAATAGATGGAGCGCAAGCCGAGATAGACGCCGGCTTCGGGCGTGAATTTTTCCGGCGAAATGGTCAGCGCATCGAGCGCGGTGAGGACGCGGCCCTTGGCTGCGGCATCGAGCGCGAGATCGCGGCGCTGCTCGATCAGGGCGCGCGCCAACGGCTTGCCGAACGGGCGCTCCGGCAATCGCATCTCGAACGGTTCGGAGCGGCCTTCATTGCCGCCCTCGTCGTGCGCGAGAAGAGAGAGCACCACATCGACGCCGGCCCACGGATGCTCGGACAGATCCTTGGTGGTCTGCGCGGCGCCGTTACGGGTGCGCGCCTGCGGCAGCGCCAGCGGCATATCGGGCGGGCCGAAAAGCGGCCGCGCTTTCGCGCCATCGGCCGACGGCTTGCGCTCGAACAGCGCGCGCGCATCGACGACGCCGTAATCGTCTTCGATCTTGTAGCTGAGCTGCAACGATCCGCGCAGTTGCGGCTCCGGATCCTTGGAGAGCGCGATCGCGGGCGCGCGGTCCGCAATGGCGGTGAACGACCAGGTGACGTCGCTCCCGATGCCGCGCAGGATCGCGCTGCCTTGCTGTTCAACGGCAAAGCGGCGCTCATGCGTGCCGGCCGGCACTGGCGCGGGATTGCCCGACTTCTCTTCCTTGAGCCCGCCCTTCACGGCGATATCGAGCTCGTTCAATCCGGTCGCGCGGATGACCAGGATCGATCCGGCGGGAACGGCAATCGACGACGCGGCGCGCACATTTTCGCCCGGGCGCAAGCCCGGCAGGATTACCGGCGGGCGCGCGGTGTAAGGCGGCGGCGTGACCCAGGCATCGATGCGGTAATTGGCGGGCGTCGTGAAGCCTTGCCAGTTGAAGGCGGCCGCGACCCGGCGATAGCGGTCGCCGCCGGCGGAAAAGAATGTTGCGATCAGAAGGACGGCGACGAGGGCGCGCAACGCGAAAGGATCGCGAACCGCAAGCTGCGGCACCGGCCAGCCGGCGCGAAGGTTGCGCGCGGCGCGCAAGGCGTGCGCGAGGTGCGCCTGCCACAAAGCCGCCGACATCGGATCGTTTTGGGTGACAGCGAGCCGGTCGGACACGGCGGTCGCCGGCCGATGCGAAAGGCCGCTATTGCGATCGATGCGCCGCAGCGCGTCGGCCTGATCCGGCAGACGGACGCGCACGAGCCGCCACAACGCCGCCAAGGCGGCGAGTGCGAACAGCGCAACACCAACGGCGCGGCCGATCGGCGGCAAAGAGATCCAGAGGCCGAGCCAGGAGAGGCTCAAAAACAGCCCAAGGAGAGTCAAAAGTGCCGCCAAAGGCGGCCAAATCTGCTCCCACAGGAGCGCCATGCGCGCGTGATGGACGGTCCGGTCCAGCAATCCCGCGCCGGAACTGAGCCGCAAACGGCCGAAAATACCTTTTTCCTGAGGATCTTGGGTCTGGCGTTCCATCATCCGATTCGCTGCACCCGGCTTAATCGAAAGCCTAGCATGTCATGCAAGTTCCATGCACCCCGGACCAAGGGACGCATCGCATCCATGCACCGCCATTCTGGCTCGGAGCCAAAAAAAATCAGAGCCAAGGCGGAAGCTTATCGAGCCCAATCAATGCGTCGGTATCGAGGCGGGGGCGGATCACGGACCATTGATCGCCCCTGACCATGATTTCCGGAATAAGCGCGCGCGTGTTGTAGGTGCCGGCCTGCACCGCGCCATAGGCGCCCGCCGACATGATCGCCAACAGATCGCCTTCCCTCGGCTCGGGCATCTTGCGGTTGAGCGCCAGATAATCGCCGGTTTCGCAGATCGGGCCGACGATGTCGGCGGTGATCGCAGTCGCGCCTTTCGCGGCTTCCTTCACCGGCCAGAATTCATGATGCGCTTCGTACAAAGTCGGGCGGATGAGGTCGTTCATCCCGGCGTCCACGATGACGAAGGTCTTTGACTCGCCGCGCTTCACATAGATGACGCGAGTGACGAGAATGCCGGCATTGCCGACGATCAAGCGTCCCGGCTCGAAGATCAGTTTGCAATCAAGACCGCGCGTCGCGTTTTTCACGATCTGCGCATACGCCTTCGGTTCGGGCGGCACATTGCCATCGTCGTGATAGGGAATGCCGAGCCCGCCGCCGAGATCGACATGCGAAATGGTGTAGCCGTCGGCGCGCAATGTCTGCACGAACTCGGACAGCAGCGCGAAAGCGTCGGCGAACGGCGTCAGATCCGTGATCTGGCTGCCGATATGCATGTCGACGCCACTGACACGAATGCCCTTGAGTTTCGAGGCCTGCGCGTAAACCTCGCGCGCGCGGCTGAGCGGAATGCCGAACTTGTTCTCGGATTTTCCGGTTGCGATCTTGGCGTGCGTGCGCGCATCGATATCGGGATTGACGCGCACCGAAATATCGACGGTCCGTCCCTTCGATGCCGCGATCGCCGACAAGCGGGCGAGCTCCGGCTCGGATTCGACGTTCACGCACAGGATGCCGGTGTCGACCGCGGCGCTCAATTCGGCGTCGGTCTTGCCGATGCCGGAGAACATGATCTTGTCCGGCTTGATGCCGGCCTTGAGCGCGCGCTTAAGTTCGCCTTCGGACACGACGTCTGCGCCCGAGCCAAGCCGCGCCAGCGTTGCGATCACCGCCTGGTTGGAATTGGCCTTGAGCGCGTAGCAGACGAGCGACGGCACATCGGCGAAGGCGTCCGCGAACACGCGATAATGGCGCTCGAGCGTCGCGGTGGAATAGCAATAAAATGGCGTGCCGGCCGAATCCGCGATTGTTCCGAGACTCACCGCCTCGGCGTGGAGGACGCCGTCGCGATAGGCAAAGTGGTGCATCGCGATCTCAGTCGAGTAGAGCGTCGAGCGGAATGCGTTTGTTCGGCCCGCGGATCACGGGAAGGGTCTTGTCGCTGCCCGGACGCAACACCGAGGTCTGCTCCGAGGCGGGCACTTCCGTTCCGGCATCGGCGCTATTGAGCGCGGCCGGCGGCGCATCGAGCGCGCCCTTGCGGCCGCAGGCCGACAGCCCGAGCGCGGCGAACAACGCTGCCACGATCGCAATTCGCTCAATCTTGCTGGCCGGACCGACGGACACGGAACACTCCCCCAAACGCGCGATTCCTATACCAGATAGCCGAAAAGAGGCGATAGTTGGTTATCGCCACGGTTGAGAGCCGCCTAGCGGCTCTTTTCCAGCCGTTTTAACCACTTTTTCGCTTGCGACCGCACGTTCTTCGGAGCCGTGCCGCCATAGCTCGTCCGGCTTTTGACCGAGCGGTCGACCGACAG
The DNA here is from genome assembly GCA_964370945.1 of uncultured Hyphomicrobiales bacterium. Classification (GTDB taxonomy): domain Bacteria; phylum Pseudomonadota; class Alphaproteobacteria; order Rhizobiales; family Xanthobacteraceae; genus Pseudorhodoplanes. Next base: position 15,339 of record CAYJNT010000052.1, read on the forward strand.
CACACCGAACACCTCATCGGTGATCCGCGGCTCGATCGTCTTCATGGTCTCGAGCGGCAGCCGATGCAGCGGAAGGCCCGCCTGCGACGCCTCGGCGACAATCTTGCCGGTGGCATGGTGCGCTTCGCGGAACGGCATTTTCAGTGTCCGCACCAGCCAGTCGGCAAGATCGGTCGCGGTGGCGTAGCCCTCGCCCGCGGCTTTTTTCATGCGCGCGGTATCGGGCGTCATGTCGCGCACCATGCCGGCCATCGCGGCAAGCGAGAGCGACAGCGCCGCGAGCGCATCCATCGCGCCTTCTTTGTCTTCTTGCATGTCCTTTTGATAGGCGAGCGGCAGACCCTTCATCACCGTGAGCAAGGCGGTGAGCGCGCCGGAGATCCGGCCCGCCTTCGCGCGCACGAGCTCGGCCGCATCCGGATTGCGCTTCTGCGGCATGATCGAAGAGCCGGTGGTGAATTTGTCGGAGAGCTGAACGAGGCCGACCAGCGGCGAGGTCCAGATCACGATCTCTTCCGCAAGCCGCGACAGATGCACGGCGCAGATCGCCGCGGCCGCGAGCGTCTCCAGCACGAAATCGCGGTCGGAAACGGCGTCGAGCGAATTCGCGGTCGGCCGGTCGAAGCCGAGCGCCTTCGCGGTCATCTCGCGATCGAGATCGAAAGACGTGCCGGCCAGCGCCGCTGAGCCGAGCGGGGATTCGTTGAGCCGCTTGCGTGCATCCGCGAAACGCCCGCGGTCGCGCGCCGCCATCTCGACATAGGCCAGGAGATGGTGACCGAAGGTGACCGGTTGCGCGGTCTGCAAATGCGTCAGCCCCGGCATCACGGTGCCGGCATGTTCCAGCGCCTTCTCGGCGAGCGCGCGCTGATAATCGGTGAGCGACGCGTCAAGCTGGTCGATGGTGTCGCGGGTCCAGAGCCGGAAGTCGGTTGCGACCTGGTCGTTGCGCGAGCGTGCGGTGTGCAATCGCCCGGCGGCCGGACCGACGAGCTCGGTCAGCCGCGATTCCACGTTCATATGCACGTCTTCCAGCGCGCGCTGGAAGGTGAACTTGCCGGCTTCGATCTCTGACAGGATCGTGTCTAGACCGTGAGCGATCTTCGCGGCATCGTCCGCCGTAATAATGCCTTGCTCGGCGAGCATCGCCGCATGCGCCTTGCTTGCGGTGATGTCCTGGCGGTACAGGTGCCGGTCAACGTCGATCGAGGCGTTGATCGCCTCCATGATCGCGTCGGGGCCCGACGCGAAGCGTCCGCCCCACATTTTGTTGCTCATGACACCGTCACCAAGTCCCGGAATGAAACAGACGCCGATTTTCAGCCGTTTCAGGTTCATGCCGGCCGCCTTCATCCTGGGAGCGATGGCCGGGCTGGCGGTCGTATACGGGATGGGCGGGTTCCAGCGCAATGCGCCCGTAGAAGCCGCCTGCCGGCCGGCCGCCGATCTCGCCAAAAAGCTGACGCCGCTGTTCAAGGGCGAGATCGGGGCACTGACGCCCGCCCAAACGCCGATCCGCCCGACCCATCTTTCGTTCCGCGATGGCGACGGCCGCGACCGCACCCTGGCGGACTGGAAGGGACGCGTTGTCCTTCTCAATCTCTGGGCGACCTGGTGCGTGCCCTGCAAGAAGGAGATGCCGGCGCTCGACGCGCTGCAGAAAAAGCTTGGCGGACCGGGCTTCGAAGTGGTCGCCGTCAACATCGATACCCGCGATCCCGACAAGGCGAAGGCCTGGCTGAAGGACGCGGGCGTGTCGCAACTTGCCTATTACGCCGACAACACGGCCAAGATCTTCCAGGACCTGAAAGCCGCAGGCCGCGCGCTCGGCATGCCGACCACGCTCCTGATCGACACGCAGGGCTGTGAGATCGCGACGCTCGCCGGGCCCGCCGAATGGGCGAGCGGCGACGCCGTCGCGCTGATCACGGCTGCGCTGAAGAACTGAGCGCGCGCATCGGTCTGAGGCGAGGTAAACGACATCGTGACCTGCGAAATCCCGCAAGTGCGGCAGAGCCGCGCGACGTCTAGTGTGGTGGTTCAGAAATTCCCCTCATCTCGCCGCGAGTCCGTTAAGGGAATTTCTGAACCAAAACCACACTAGAATCGTAATGTTGCTAGTGTCCGTCGATTCCGAAGTTCGCTTACCAGCGGGCCGCGAAATGAAACGAACTTCGGAATCGAGACACTAGGCGACGATATCGATTTTCTTCGCGCCTGTTTTTGCGTCGATGACGGTGCCGTCCGACAAGGTGATCGTGC
>CAYJNT010000053.1:0-13464 GCA_964370945.1 uncultured Hyphomicrobiales bacterium
TGCGGCTGATGCCGACGCCCGGACACACCATCGATCATTTCTCGGTGCAGGTCGGCAAGGCCGGCCAAGACGCGGTGATCACCGGCGACATGGTTCATTCGCCGCTGCAGGCGCGCTACCCGGAGCTGGGCATGTTCGCCGACTATGATTCCACACAATCGAGCCGGACCCGGCGGGATGTGTTTGGCCGGTTGTGCGACAGTCCCACGCTGATGTGCATGGCGCATTTTCCGTCGCCTTCCGTGGGGCGCGTCCGGCGCTGGGGAGACGGGTTCAGGATCGAGGATGTCTAGGGCGGCCTGGAGCCCGATCCGGTGCGCCTTGCGGCCGCAGCCGCTACTCCACCCGTATCTTTTTGATGACCCGGTCGCGCACCGGGCCGGAAAGATCGATGCTCAGCGCCCACTCGCCGCTCATTTCGAGTTCGATTTTGGAGCGATAGGAGCCGGGCTCGGCGCCGGCGGCGGCTTTGACCGGCGGGACATTGTGCATCATCGGCATCGACGGCATGTCGGCGCCGACCGTCACATTGACGCCGGCCAGCGGCGCGCCGGTCGCCGCATTGGTGAGCTTGATGGTGCAGTCGAGATCAAGCCCGTCGTTCTTGCAGTTCACATCGGCTTTGGCGCGAATTTTTCCGCTCTGGGCAAATGCGGCGGTGGCGGCCAGCGCCGCAACCACGAACAACGCGGCCCGGATCAGCATCGCGCGCTCATATGGTGCGCGCCCGTTCGCGCAGCACGAATTTCTGGATTTTCCCCGTCGCGGTCGTCGGCAGCGGCCCGAACACCACCGATTTCGGCGCCTTGAAATGCGCAAGTTGATCCCGGCAGAAGCCGATGATCTCGTCGGATGACGCGTTCGCGCCCGGCTTGAGCTGCACGAAGGCGCACGGCGTCTCGCCCCATTTTTCGTCGGGCTTGGCGACGACCGCCGCGAGTTGCACGGCCGGATGCTTGTACAGAACGATCTCGATCTCGACACTGGAGATGTTCTCGCCGCCAGAAATGATGATGTCCTTCGCGCGATCCTTGATCTCGATATAGCCGTCCGGATGCTCGACCGCGAGGTCGCCGGTATGCATCCAGCCGCCGCGGAAGGCTTCACCGGTCGCCTTCGTATCCTTCAGATAGCCGAGCATTACCGTGTTGCCGCGGACCATGATCTCGCCGATCGTCTTGCCGTCGCTCTTGACCGGTTTCATGCTGTGCGGATCGGCGACGATCTGCCCCTCGACGACCGGATAGCGCACGCCCTGCCGCGCGGTGAGCGCCGCGCGCTCTTCCAGCGGCAACGTCTCCCAGCCGTCCTGCGGAACACAGAGCGTCGAGGGCCCCTGCAATTCGGTCATGCCGTAAATGTGGGTGACCCGGAAGCCGAGCTCCTCCATCGCCTTGATCACCTTGGCGGGCGGCGGCGAGCCGCCGGTCTGGATGTCGACAATGTGGTTGAAGCGACGCCGCTGCTCCGCCGGCGCCGACGTCAGCATGGAGAGCACCGTCGGCGCGCCGCACATATGGGTGACGCCGTGCTCGGCGATCATCGGGAAGATCAAGGCTGGATCGACCTTGCGCAGGCAGATATGCGTGCCGCCCATCGCGGTCACCGACCACGGAAAGCACCAGCCGTTGCAATGGAACATCGGCAGCGTCCACAGATAGACCGGCTTCACGGTCATCGGCCAGGCCATGATATTGCCGACGGCTTCGAGGAAAGTGCCGCGGTGGTGATACACGACGCCCTTCGGATTACCGGTGGTTCCCGAGGTGTAGTTGAGTGCGATCGGGCTGCTTTCATCGGCCGGCGGCGACCATGCAAAACCCGGATCGCCTTTTGCGATGAAGTCCTCGTATTCGACTTTGCCGAGACGTTCGCCGGGCCCTGAATAGAGCGGATCGACCACATCGATCACGAGCGGGCGCTTCTTCAATTTCGCAAGTGCCGGCCCCATCTGCGCGGCGAATTCGCGGTCGGTGATCAGCGCCTTGGCTTCGCCGTGTTCGAGAATATAGGCGAGGGTCGCGGCTTCGAGCCGCGTATTGATGGTGTTGAGAACGGCACCGAGCATCGGCACGCCGTAATGCGCTTCCAGCATTGCGGGGACGTTCGGCAGCATGACGGAAACCGTGTCGCCCGCGCACACGCCGGCCTGCTTGAGCGCCGATGCGAGCCGGCGCGCGCGATTGTAAAGCTCGCGATAACTGTGCCGGCGCGTGCCGTGAATCACGGCGCAACGATCAGGATGAATCTCCGTCGCGCGCTTGAGAAACGACACCGGCGTCAGCGGCGCGAAATTCGCCGGGTTCGGGCGCTGGCTGGCGAAGCCGCCGTTGCCGGGATGGCGTATGGCGCCGCTTGCGCTGGATTTGCGCGCCGGTGCGGCCCGGCGAGTCTTTGCTGTCGGTTTCTTCTTGCTGCGCAGCTTTAAGGTTTGCGTCTTCTTTCGCGCGCGCGCCATGGCATCCTCCCATTATGCTTCGGTCACGTCCGCATCGTCGGCCGCGCCGCCGGGCGGTTGGTCCGCCCTTTATTTCAGTCAAGCATATACCAAGCGGGCCTGGCTGGATTGTCAGGCCGATGACAATGCCGCCTTAGCTGCCGAAACTCCGCAGGCCGTCGATATCGAGCACCGTGATCATACGGTACTGGACCTTGATCAGCCCGGATTTCTCGAGCACCTGCAAGGCCTGGCTGATCCTTTGCCGCGATGCACCAACAAGATGCCCGAGCTCGTCCTGCGATATCTCGATGCACTTTTCGTGACCCGGATAGAGCTGCGGATGCATCATGTTCGCAATTGTGCGGGCGACGCGCGCTTCCGGCTCGAGCAGCCGGTCATGCTCGATCGCGCCCATGAGTTGGCCGAGGCGTTCGTTGAGCTGTGTGAGGATGAAGCGGTTGAAGGGGATGCTGGTTTCCAGCAGCAAAAAGAAAGTCGCCTCCGGCATCAACGCGACCCGGGATTCACGCAACGCGACGACATCGTACTTGCGTGTCTCTCTCTTGAGCACCGAACCTTCCCCGAACCATGAATTGAAGGGGGCAGCCGCGAAGGTCACGGACTTTCCGGCTTCGGACAGGCTCGAAAGCTTCACCAGTCCATCCACCACGCCGACCCACATATTGGCCGGATCGCCCTTGTGGCACGCGTAGCAGCCGGGTTGCAGGTCGCGAACGATGATCGTCGAGCGGACACGCTGCAACTGTTCGGGTGGGAGGGCGCCCGCCCATTTGCTCGCAGCCAATAGATCATCAAGCGACCGCATCATGCCTTCAATTGTTCGAACGGTGACATTCTTGAGTGTGCTCTTCGCCTAGCATACGTCCCGATCTTGCGGCGCGGTAGAGTGCGCCGCAACATTCACGGCTTGCAATGTACCCCGCAGCGCATCAAGCTGATGCGATCGGTCTACCGCAATGACGGGCATGTGCCCGAACAAAAACAAGCGGCAATGCCCGCATTTCCTTGGAGGAGGAAACCCATGAGATATCTCACTATTGCAGTCGCCGCGCTGCTTGCCGGCACGGCGTTCTCGCTGCCTGAAACTGCTTTCGCGCAGGAACGCACGGTGAAGATCACCGGCTTCGGCGCGAAGTCCGGGGTCGTGCGCGTGTTCGGCGTCAACAGCGAAGCCGCGATGAAAGCGGCCGCCGAAGAGATCAACAAGGCCGGCGGCGTGACGCTCGGCGGCGGCTCCAAGGCGAAGCTGACGGTCGAATTCCTCGATGACCGCTGCAACGCCGAGGAAGGCATTTCGGTCGTGCGCCGCATCGCCTCCACCGACGCGTTTGTCGCGGTCGGTCCGACCTGCTCCAATGTCGCTGAGTCGCTGTTCGGCATCCTGCAGAAGAAAGCCGGCGATGCCTCCGACAGCGGCCTGCAATTCCCGGTCTTCGCCGATGTCGCGGCCAAAGGCGGGCTTGCGAAGATTTCCGAGTGGTCGTTCCGCAATGTCCCGAGCGAATTCGAGATGTACAAGTCGCTCATGGCATGGGTGAAGTCGCAGCATCCGAATCTCAAGACGATCTATGGCGGCGTCGAGAAGGACTTCGCGCATTCGAATGCGACCTATAACGTGATGAAGGCGCAGGCTGAAGCGAACGGGTTCCAGGTTGCCGGCACGTCCGAGTGGCTCTTGGCCGACACGACGTTTTCGACGCAGGTGCGCGACATGAAGCGCGCCAACGCGGATATCGTCGCGATCTCGGCGCATCCGTTCACGACCTGCGGCGTGCTCAAGGAAATGGACCGTCAGGGCGTGAAGCCCAAGCTCCTGATCGGCTTGACCTCGTCGTCCAGCATCGAGACGCTGCAGGGCTGCGCCAAGCAGGCGGAAGGGATCATCATCCCGACGAGCTTTGCGCCCGTGACTCCTGAAGCAAGCAAGGCTGCGGCGAATGTCGCCAAGTTCGGCGGCAGCGCCGATCTGCACAGCGCCGCGGCTTACGAGATCATGTTCATCCTCAAGGACGTGATCGAGAGCCAGAAGATCATGGCGAAGCCGGACACGGTTCAGGCCGATCGCGTGAAGATGCGCCAGGGTCTTGCCGCGCTGAAGGAGACCAAGGGATTGCTTGGCAAGGTGGGCCGCACGCCGGACCGCGAGGCGATCAAGCCATTCCTTTATGTCCACGCCAAGGGGGGTAACTGGGTGGTCCTGCACAAGCCGTCATCTTGACGGCTGACCGCCGGAACTTGGAGGCTGGCTTTGAGAGCCAGCCTCCGCTTCATCGCATCCGCATCCTCTCAGCACGGACAAAACCGTGGATATTCTCGACCTGATCGACGGGGTCCAGTCCGTCGCCGACGGCGTGCTGTATGGCGCGACCTACGCGCTGCTCGGCATCGGCTTCACGCTGATCTTTGGCGTCATGCACAAGATCAACCTGTCTTATGCCGCCGCCTCGATCGGGGCGGCCTATGCCAGCCTTCTGATCCTGGCGGCGTTCAAGGCCCCCGCCATCGTCGTCTTCATTATGGCCGCCGCCGCCGGCGGCGCGATCGGCGCGCTGGTCTATCTCGTCGGCTTCAAGTTCATTCCGCTCGCCAATCCGCTGGCGACGCTGATGTCGACGGTTGGCCTCTTGCTCTTGATCGACGAGATCATCGTCCACACGACCGACGGCATTCCGCTCAACTATCCAGCGCTGTTTTCCGACGTCATCATCCGCGCCGGGCCGTTCAATATCCGCGGCGATCTCGTTTTCGTCTTTCTTCTCGGCTGCGTCTGCATGGTGGTGCTGTTGCTGCTGCTCTACCGGACGAAGCTCGGCCTCGCCACCCGCGCCGTGTCGCAGCAGCCGGTCGCCTCGCAATTGTGCGGGATCAGCATCACCTCGGTGAATGTTCTCACCTTCGTGATCACCGGCATGATCGGAGGCATCGCCGGCGCCATGACCGGCGCCGCCATCGGCATGCTGTCGCCGCTGCTGTCGCTTCCGCTGACGGTGAAGGGATTGATCGTCACCGTCATCGGCGGCCTGGGGAGCGTTCCCGGCGCGATCCTGGCCGGGCTGATCGTCGGCGGCCTTGAGAATTTCTTTCAGTTTGTCCGCGGCGTCACCGAACGCGACCTCTACATCATGCTGCTGCTGTTCATATTCCTCGTCTTCAAGCCGGGCGGCCTGTTCGCCTTGCCCGGCGGACGCGACTGACGGAGCGGTCGAAAATGGATTTCTATCTCGGCCTGGTCCAGATCATCGGCGTGCACACCTTGCTCGGCCTGTCCGCCTATTGCGTGCTGCTCACCGGGCAGGTCAGTCTTGCGCAAGCCGGCTTCTTTGCCATCGGCGCCTATATCGCCGGAATGTTGACGGTGCTCGCGGGCTGGCCGCTGGTCTATGCGCTGTTCGTGTCGGCCATTGTGTCCGGCGCCGTGGCTTGCGCGATCGGATTTCCCGCCCTGCGCGTGAAGGGCTTGATGCTGGTCGTGGCGACGGTCGCGTTCGGCGAAGCGGTGCGGCTGTTCTTCTTCAACTTCACCTATCAGATCCAGGCCGGCAACCTGAAGCTCGGGCCGCATGGCGGGGAAGGCTTCCGGCAGATCCGGTATTTTCCGGAGAATGGCTGGAGCACGCTGGATGTGCTGATTTTCATCTGGGCGGCCGTGGTGCTTGTCATGACTGCGCTCTGGTGGTTCGACCGGTCGCGCGCCGGCGCGGTGTTTCGCGCGGTCGGCGAGGATGAACTCGCCGCGCAGAGCATCGGCATCAACATCACGGCGGTGAAAGTATCGGCGATGACGATCGGCGGCGTGATCGCGGGCATCGGCGGCGGATTGTTCGCCCACTACACGACCCATATCGAGCATATTCAGTTCGGCGTCGTGCTCGCCACCTTCGCGATCGCCTATCCGATCCTCGGGGGGCTTTCGAACGTGTTCGGGACGCTGATCGCGGTCGTCTTCATCCAGGCTTTTCTGATCGAGGGCCTGCGTTTCATGGGCGACTGGCGCAACCTCCTGTTCGGCGGATTGATCGTGCTCGCGATGAATCTGCGGCCACGGGGATTTCTGGATTCAGGGACGACGCTCGCGCTCAAGCGGATGTTGTTCGGAAAGGGGCGATCCGGTGCTTGAACTGGAGCGCTTGACCAGGCATTTCGGCGGCGTGCGCGCGGTCAATGGTGTCGATCTTGCCGTTCGGGCGGGTGAAGTGCTTGGACTGATCGGGCCCAACGGCTCGGGCAAGAGTACGACCGTGAACCTGATCTGCGGCCTCTTTCCGCTCACGTCCGGCCGCGTCTTGTTCAAGGGCCGGGATATATCCGCTTTGCCGCCGCACGAGCGCGTCACGCTCGGGATCGCGCGCACGTTCCAGAATATCCGCCTGTTCGGGCAGCTCACCGTCTGGCAGAATCTCTGGGCCGCACAGAATTCCGCGGAGCAACGCAGCGCCGGTTTGGTCAAGCGCTGGTTCGGCGGGAGCGGAAACGCCCGCGAGGAAATCGGCAAGGTTCTCGAGTTCTTCGACCTCGCTCACAAGCGCGATGAACTCGCCGGCAGTCTCGCCTTCGGCGAGCAGCGGCGGCTCGAATTCGCACGCGCATTCGCCGCCAAACCCGACTTGCTGTTGCTGGACGAGCCGGCGGCCGGGATGAATGCCGAGGAAATCGACCAGCTCGATGTGCGGATCCGCAAGCTGCGCGATACCGGGATGGCTATTCTCCTCATCGAACATCATGTCGAACTCGTGATGTCGGTCGCGAACCGGATTGCGGTGCTCAATTTCGGGCAGAAGATCGCCGAAGGTGCGCCGGCGGAGGTGCAGAACAATCCGCTCGTGCGCGAGGCCTATCTCGGCACTGCGGTGGCCACATAAGGAGCGCCGATGCTCAAAGTCGCCGACCTCGTCACGGCCTACGGCAAGATCGAAGCGCTCAAGGGCGTCTCGCTCCAGGTCGAGGACGGTCGCATCACCTGCTTGCTCGGTCCCAACGGCGCCGGCAAGACCACGCTGATGATGTCGATCGCCGGCATCCTGAAACCGCGACGCGGGTCGATCCGGCTCGGCGGCGATGAGCTCGTCGGCCTGACGCCTGCGAAGATCGTCACCCGGGGCATTGCCCTTGTGCCGGAAAACCGGCTCGTCTTCCCGCAAATGAGCGTGCGGGAGAATCTCTATGCCGGTGCCTATCAGCGTCGCGACAAGGCCGATGTCGATACCGACATCGAGCGCATGTATGTGCGGTTCCCGACGCTGAAGGAACGCCGCGAGCAGCTCGCCGGCACGCTGTCGGGCGGCGAACAGCAGATGCTGGCGGTCGCGCGCGCCCTGATGTCGAGGCCGCGCGTGCTGCTGATGGATGAACCCTCGCTTGGCCTTGCGCCGCTGATCGTCGCGGAGATTTTCAGCATCATTGTCGAACTCAATCGTGACGGCACGACGATATTCCTGGTGGAACAGAACGCGCATATGGCGCTGAAGGTCGCGCATCGATTCTTTCTCATGGAGCAGGGCCGCGTCACCTTCGAAGGCACGCCCGGCCAGGTTGCCGAAGACGAGGTCATTCAGCGGGCCTATCTCGGAGCGCGCCGGGCGGCCGGCTGACCAGACGAGCGAGGCGGGCGATGCTGGACCTCGTGCAAAACACCGCCGACGGACTGATGATCGGGTCGTCCTACGCGCTGCTCGCTCTCGGATTCACCCTCATCTTCGGCGTCATGCGAAGGCTCAATCTGTCCTACGGGCCGTCGGTCATGATCGGGGCGTATCTCGGGACATTCCTTTATGTGCAGGGCGGGGCGGGGCCTCTCGTCGTGGCCGGTGCGGTTGTCGCCGGTGCCGTCGTTGCCGGTATCTACGTGGAGCGGCTTTGCTTTGCGCCGATGAAGGCGGGCGCGGGCGTCGCCTCCATGGTTTCGAGCTTTGCCATCTGGATGCAGCTTGAGCAGGCCGCGATCCTCGTGTTGCCGCGCCACACCTATGCGTTCCCGCCGATCTCGACCGCGAAACCGATCGAGATCGGATCGATCTTTCTTCGTATCGACCACATTGTCATGTTCTTCTGCGCGCTTGCGCTCGCGGCCGCGGTTCAGATCGTGCTTTATCGCACCCGCTACGGTCTTGCCCTGCGCGCAATCATCGGCAATCCGGTCGCGGCGCATCTCGTCGGCATCGATGTCGGCCGTTCGATCCTGCTTGCATTCGTCGCGGCCTCCGCGATCGGAGGCGCGGCCGGCTTTCTCGTGCTCGCCGTCGATCAGCAGGTAACTCCGATGTTCGGCATGTGGGCAACGCTCAAAGGCCTGATCGCCATGATGATCGGCGGTTTGGGATCGATTCCCGGCGCGGTGCTGGGAGGCTTGTTGCTTGGCGTGATTGAAGCGCACAGCCAGTGGTGCTGCGGTCCGCAGTTTCGCGATCTTGCTGCGTATCTTGTGCTGTTTGCCTTCCTTGTTGTGCGCCCCGGCGGATTGATGGGCCGGCCGGTAACGGCAGAAGCGACATCGCCGCCGCAAGGAACCTAGTCGATGGACGATTATCTGATCGGGGTCCTGTCCAATATCGGAATCGTCTCCTTTGTCGCGCTCTCCGCCTATCTGCTTCTCCTGACGGGAGAGATATCGTTCGGGCAGCAGGCGTTTTTCGCGATCGGCGCCTATGCGGCGGGAATTGCGACCGCAATCTGGTCGTGGCCGCTGGCGCCGGCGCTTCTTTTCGGTGCCGCATCCGCCGCGCTGGCGGCGGTGCTGGTCGGGATCCCGACATTGCGGCTGCACGGACTTTACTTTGCCATCGCCACGCTCGCCTTCGCCGAGATGGTGCGCATTCTCTTTGAAATGTTCCGCTATCAGGTGCTGATCGACGGGGAATGGGTCGGTCCGAACGGCGCCGACGGCTTCCGCAACATCCGCTATATCTTCGCGAATGACATCAGCACGCTGGATTTCATGCTGATTGTGTACGGACTGCTTGCGGCAACGCTCGCCGGATTCATGGCGATCGAGCGTTCACCTCTTGGCGTCGCTTTTCGCATGATCGGCGAGGATGCAACGCTGGCGAGCTTGCAGGGCCTCGCCGTCACGCGCCTTCGTGTCCTGGCCGCGGGCATGAGCGGTGCGCTGGCGGGGCTCGGCGGCGGCTTGTACGCACATCTGACGACCTATGTCGAACCGCGCATTTTCGATGTGATGCTCGGCGTGCACAGCCTCGCCTATGGATTGATCGGCGGATTGGGGACGGCGCTCGGACCGATCCTGGGTGTGCTCATCGATATCGGGCTTTTGGAATCGATCCGGGCGCTGGCCGGCTATCGCATGATCATCTTCGGCGGGCTCGTCGCTCTGCTTCTGATCGTGCGGCCGCGCGGACTGCTTGACGAAAAGCTGGTGCACCAAATCAGTGTCGCTTTGCGGCGTTTCAGAACCGGCCGGCGGACCGGCTGAAGCGTGCCGGTCAGGTGCGGCCTAGAGACTGGTGGCCTTGTTCTTTTCCGGGGAAGCAGCAATACCGGAACGAATTTCAGCGACGGAAACGGAAGGCGCTCTGAGCCTCTCGACCGCCCCGCCGCTTCCCTCGGACACGCGTCCGACAAGCAAGCCGCCCTTTTCGATCTCGATCTCGCCGTAGACGGCCGTGCCTTCGATCCGGCCGGTCTGGCGCAACCGGAGGCACGCCCTGGCCTCGATATTTTCCAGGATCGTTCCCTGAATGTAGGCCTGATCGACGCACACATTACCTTTGACCGTGCCGTTGGTACCGACCAGCAACTCATTCGCTTCGACTTGCCCTTCCACGGTGCCAAGAATCACAAGCTTTCCGGGGACTACAATCGAGCCGTTGAAGGTCACACCTTCTCCGACAAATGCGCAATTCGTCCTATCAAGGCTGTTCGGAGAGTCATTCATCGAGCAAACCCTTCATGAAAACACGGTTCGCACACCTGACTTGAATCAAGTCAATCCTCTGCTGCAAATCTGCCGTATTCAACGCCACTCCGGAACTTGTCCCCCGAAATCGATGTGGCATGGGGGGCGCCGACATCGCCGAATTAAGAGAACATAAACCTTCAAGGCAAAGGATTGCATGAAACGATTCGCGTCACGATCTCGGGAAAAATGTCGCAGCCACTCAATCAACCGGCCGCCAGCGCCGACGATCTGCAGGAAGCGCTGCGGGCCATGCTCATCGTGGTCTCGCTGGTCATCGACCAGATCGAGCAAAGCGAGGTCATGCAGCGGGGGCATTTCTCAAAACTGCTCGGTCTGATTGACGAGCTCACCTTGCAGAAAGTCGCCGGTGAGCATCCGGCCGGAAGCGGGCGCCTGGCGCTCGGGTTGATCCGCGAGTTGCAGAACAATTGCGCCCCGACGCCCTTGCCCAAGGCCGAGGTGAACCGTTGGATGCCGACCTTGCTGAAGGGCGGTAAGGAATAGCCGGATTGCGCGCTCGCGCCGGCAAACCCTTCAGATAACCCCGCCATTGACGTGGATGAGCTGGCCGGTCAGGCTGCTTGCCTGCGGCGGACGCAAGAAACGCGACCATCGCCGCGACGTCCTCGGCCGGCGGCCGGGATCCATCGGAAATCTTGTCGGCCGACAGACCGTGCAATCCCCCGGAGCTTGCAGCGGCTCCCGGAACATCGCCCTTGCAAAAATCAGCGCGCGGTCGTGTCGGCTCCGAACCGCCACGTCACCGGGCTCGCGATGCTGCCCGCTGGTACCGGCCGCTCGAGCTGCGTGGATTTGCGCGCGGCATCGCGGCGCTCCTGCAGCCAGTTCGGGAACCACATGGCGATCGCCGGGAAGACCAGCACCAGCACCACGGCGATGCACTGGATCACCATGAAGTCCGCCATGCCGCGGTAAATGGTCTTCAGATTCCACTGCTTGACCACTTGCTTCAGATAATAGGCCGACATCGCGACCGGCGGCGACAGGAACGCGGTCTGCAGCACCACCGCCACGATGCAGCCGAACCAGACCATGTCATAGCCAAGCCCCTTGGCCACGGGCGCGAGCAGCGGCAGGAAGATCAGCACGATCGCCGGCCATTCGAACGGCCAGCCGAGCAGGAAGATGAGACCGAGCAGCAGACTCATCGTTCCCCAGGCCGGCAGCGGGGCTGCCAGCAGCGCGTTCGTGACCCAGGTTGCGGAGCCGAGCCAGGCGAACACCGCGCCGAACACATTGGAAGCGACCGCCAGGAACAGCACCATGCTGGTGGTTGCGAGCGTGAGATTGCAGGCCTGGAGGAAGCCGCGCAACGTGAACTTGCCGTACGCAATCAGGAGCAGGATCGCACCGAACGCGCCGAGCGCCGCCGCCTCGGACGCGGTCGTGAACCCCGCAAGGATCGCACCCAAAGTGAGGATGGTCAGCACCGTGACCGGCACGAGGCCGACGACGCATTCCCACAGCACGATCCCGAACGATTCCGGCCGCTCTTCCTTGGGAACGGGCGGACCGAGCTTCGGATTGAGGAAACTGCGACCGAGCGTGTAGGCCATGTACATGCCGGACAGAAGGAATCCGGGGCCGAACGCGGCGGCGTAAAGATCGATGATCGAGATATCGAGCACCGGCGCCATCACGACCAGCATCACCGAGGGCGGAATGAGGATACCGAGCGTGCCGCCGGCGGCGATCGCGCCCGCCGACATGCGCGCGTCGTAGCCGGCGCGGATCATCATCGGCCCGGCCATGATGCCGAGCAGCGTCACGGTGGCGCCGACGGTGCCGGCCGCGATTCCGAACAGTGTCGCGGTGCCGATCACCACCACATAGAGCGCGCCGCGCACCGGGGCGAACAGGTCGCGGAAGGCCTTGAACAGCCTTTCCATCAATCCGCCCTGGTCGCAAATGTAGCCCATCAGGACGAACATCGGCACGGCGACAAACTCGTCCTGTTTCATCAGGCCGAAGGTCTGCAGATAAGTGAGGTTGAAGACGCGAATGCCGAGGCCGAAATAGCCGAAGATCAGCGCGAGGAAGAGCAGGGTGAAGCTGATCGGCAGACCGATGAAGATGGCAAACAGCATCACCGCCAGCATTACAAATCCGAGAACCTCGAGGCCGGTCATACTTCGATCTTTTCCCTGTGCTGGAATTCGCGGCCGTAGCGGATTTGGTAAACGCATTTGAGCGTCTCGGAGACGCCCTGGATCATGAACAGAATAGCTGCGAGCGGGATCGAGGCGCGGAAGGGCCACATGGTCACGCGCCACATGCTTTCCTGCGACCGTTCATTGATGATCCAGGAATATTCGGCGGCGTCGTAGCCGATGATCATCAGCGTGATCATGCTCGGAAAAAACAGGATGAGATACGAACAGAGATCGACGATCCCTTTCCGGCGCTCCGAATAGCCTTCCCAGAATATGTCGGTGCGCACATGCGCGCCCTTGAGCAGCGTGTAGGAGCAGCCGAGCATGAAGGCCGAGCCGTTCACCATGAAGCTCGACTCGTAGACCCAGACCGTCGGCGCGTTGAACAGATAGCGCGCGAAAACCTCGTAGGTCATCATCAGCACGAGGAGGATCATCGCAAGCGAGATCAGCCGGCCGAGCGAGTCGATAAAGCGGTCGATCGTACGGATGATCGCGTAGAACAGAGGCGGAAAATCGCCGCTCTGCTCCGTGCGCGATGTTGCGGTGTCTGCCGGCATCGATATTCCCCCGCTAGTGTCCCGATTCCGAAGTTCGCTTCATTCTGCGGCACTCTCGTGAGCGAACTTCGGAATCGACGGACGCCAGCAACATTACGACTCTAGTGTCCCGCGTCCGAAGTTCGCCTGATCTGGCAGCATCGTCCTTGCGGACTCGCCGCGAAATGCTGAGGAAACTTCTGAACCGCCGCACTAGTGCGGTTTGGTGCAGAAATTCCCTTGACGTGTCCGCAGCGAGAATGAAGGGAATATCTGCACCACCACACCAGCCCGAGTCCAAGAAAAGCGCGGCGGGGGGAGTGGTTGGCCCCCCCCGGCTCGGGCCCACGGGTCCTCCCGGCGCACGCCGTCCACCTT
>CAYJNT010000053.1:13474-16233 GCA_964370945.1 uncultured Hyphomicrobiales bacterium
TCATTGTAATATCTCAACCACACCCCCCGCCCGTTTACAAAAACCGGGGGGGGGGCTATGTGGTCCCCCCCCCGCGTCTCGGCACGGTTCGTTATTTTCCGCTCAGGTAGACTTTGTCCTTCCAGTAGTATTTCCCGGCGAAGTCATACGGCGGGTACCAGGACAGCCGGAACGGCACCACGACTGAGGCATATGCCTTCTGGCTATCGACCACCTTCTTGTAGAAGGCGTTTTTCTGGACATATTCGGCCTGGATCTTCTCCCACTCGTCGAGGAAGTTGATCAGGATTTCATCCGGCGTTCGGTGCATGTTCACGCCTTCCTTGATCAGATCCTGGCAGGCTCCCGCGGTTTCGCGGACGAAGGCCTGGTTGCGCATCGTGGTCGCGTAGACCGACGCCACCTTCGCGATCTCCTGCAGGTCCGGCGGGAGCTTGTTCCACACGTCCTTGTTGATCATCAACTGGCCGCCGGTGATCGGTTCATGCATGCCGGGCGTGTAATAGTGCTTGGCGAGCTTGTGCAGGCCGAGTTTCTTGTCTTCCAGGCAGTTGATCCATTCGGCGCCCTCGATCACGCCGCGTTCGAGCGCCGGCACGATTTCCCCACCCGGTATGGTCACGACCGACACGCCGAGACGCGAATAGGTCTCCGCGCCGATGCCGTAGATGCGGTATTTCAGGCCCTTGAGGTCGGCGAGGCTCTTGATCTCTTTCTTGAACCAGCCCATGCCCTGCGGATAGTCGGTCGGGATCGGGAAGCCGACGACATTGAGCTTGAGGACATCCTTGAAGAATTCCTCGAGCAGCTTCATGCCGCCGCCGTCGTAATACCAGCCGTAATAGTCGGTGCCGTCCATGCCGAACACAGGACCATGCGACATCGGAATGGTCGCGGTGTTGCGGCCCTGGATGTAGCCGAACGGCGCCATGCCGACATCGAGCACGCCCTTGGACGTCGCATCGAACACTTCGAACGGCGGCACGATCGCGCCGCCGGGCAGCGGATTGACCTTGAGACGGCCGTTCGACATTTTCTCCACTGTCTCCGCCCAGAGCTTGAAGATGAGGTGGAAATTAGCGGTCGCCGGATGCGTGGACTGGCCCTTCAGGACGAATTTTTCCTGAGCGGCGGCCGGTCCTTGCAAGATAAGCAGAACGCCCGCCGCCATGACGGCGAGCAGGCTCAAACCACGTTTGAACATGTTGTATTCCTCCCTGTGGATCCCATGGCTTTTCTTATTATTGGCGCGTTGTGCGCGTGCCCTCTTCGGTGGGGTCCCCTTGTCCTGTCCGCCACTCTGCGGTGGCTGCGTACGTAAACTGGCAGAGCAAAAGTGTGATGTACGATGACCTGACATGTTACTCTAGCCATCCCTCCCCGCGGCTGGCAAGCGGCGGACGGCTGAAACGGCAAAGACTTAAATGCGTCGCGGGCCTTGACGGCCGCCCAGTAGCGGCGCTTGCCCGCACGTGCAGTGCACAAACGCGGCCGCCCGCATCATCGCGCGTCTTCACTGCCCTTTTTTCCGGCACGTTCGAGCAAAAGCTTGCGCTCCCGCTCGTTGCGCGTGAGCGCGGCGGCGCGTTCGAATTCCGCGCGGGCCTCGTCGAGCCGGCCGAGCTTGAACAGGAGATCGCCGCGCACGCTCGGCAACAGGTGGTAGTTTTTCAGCGACGGCTCCGCGATGAGTGCATCGACGAGCGCGAGGCCGGCCGCCGGTCCTTCCGCCATGCCGACCGCCACCGCGCGATTGAGCTCGACCACGGGCGAGGGCATGACCTGCGCGAGCTCGCTGTAATAGGACGCGATGCGCGCCCAGTCGGTGTCGTCCGCCTTGCGTGCCCGGGCATGGCAAGCGGCGATAGCAGCCTGCAGAAGATGGGGTCCCTTGCGTTTTCCTAAAGCTTCTCCGCGCTCGAGCGCCGCAAGGCCACGACGGATCATCAGCCGATCCCAGCGTGCCCGATTCTGATCCAACAGCAAGATCGGCTCGCCGGAAGGCCCGGTGCGCGCGCCAAAGCGCGAGGCCTGGATTTCCATCAGCGCGACGAGGCCATGCACTTCCGGCTCGTTCGGCGCGAGCTCGGCGAGAATTCGTCCGAGGCGCAAAGCTTCGTCGCAAAGGGCAGGGCGCATCCAGTCGTCGCCCGCGGTCGCGGAATATCCTTCATTGAAGACGAGGTAGATCACCTCGAGCACGGAGGCGAGGCGGACATTGCGGTCGATCCCGCTTGGCACCATAAACGGAATACGCGCCTCCGCGATCGTTTTCTTTGCGCGCACAATTCTCTGCGCGATAGTCGGTTCGGATTGCAGGAAGCTGCGCGCGATCTCCTCGGTCGTCAGTCCGCCAAGAAGGCGCAAGGTGAGCGCGACACGGCCTTCGGCCGGTACCACGGGATGACAGGCGGTGAAGATCAGCCGCAAGAGGTCGTCGCCGATATCGTCGTCGAGTGCTGAATCGATATCCGGCGCCTGGACCTGATTGGCCGCGAGCCCGTGGCTGATTTCCTTGTGCTTGCGTTCGAGCAATTTCTTGCGGCGCAGGTTGTCGATGGCGCGATTTTTCGCGGTGGCGAACAGCCAGGCCGCAGGTTTTTCAGGAATGCCGGTTTCCGGCCAGCGTTCGAGCGCGGCGACGAGAGCGTCCTGCGCGAGTTCCTCCGCCTGGCCGATATCGCGCGTCACCCGTGTGAGCGAGGCGATCAGCTTGGCGGATTCGATTTTGAAGATCGCGCGTATCGCGCGATGGGTGT
>CAYJNT010000053.1:16333-17597 GCA_964370945.1 uncultured Hyphomicrobiales bacterium
GCGATCAGCTTGGCGGATTCGATTTTGAAGATCGCGCGTATCGCGCGATGGGTGTCGGTGGCCGTCACAGCCACCGATCACACCATCTTCGTTTGCCCGGTGCAACTGCACCGGGTTGCCGCATCAGGACTTGCGGTTCTTGTCGATCTGCTCGCGCAGGCGCTTTTCCTGGTCGAGGATCGGCGCCGCCGCCTCGCCGAAATCCTCCAATTCAAAAACCTGGCGGATTTCGATTTCCGACGGGCCGGGCATCGGGTTCGGGCAGCGCTTCACCCACTCGATCGCTTCCTCCAGCGACTTGACCTGCCAGAGCCAGAAGCCGGCGACGAGTTCCTTGGTTTCGGCGAAGGGACCGTCGACCACATTGCGCTTGGCGCCGTCGAACTGCACGCGCGCGCCCTTGGAACTCGGCTGCAGCCCTTCGCCCGCCAGCATGATGCCGGCCTTCACCAGCTCTTCGTTATATTTGCCCATCGCCGTGAGCAGTTCCTGGCTCGGCATCATGCCGGCTTCGGAATCTTTCGTAGCTTTGACCATGACCATGAAACGCATTGCTCTCGTCCTCTTTTTCGAGCGGGCCTCCGGAGGCTCCGGATTGAAACTCACGCTCTGTCGTCACGACGAATGGGGGCTTTGGGATTCGACATCGGGTCTTGAAGATTTTTCCGGCGGGCTCACGCGGGCAGCCGGCCGCCGCGCGCCAAGATCTTGCGCGCCATGACCTTGGACGCCAAAGCGGACAGCCGGTCGAGGGCGCGATTGAAACACGGGAGTGAACGCGCGACAGCCATCAGGATTTCCCCAACGGCCATGTGGATTGGACTGCCGAAACCGATGAGGTCCGGATCCGGATACTGAGCCTGTGTCGACGCATTGCCGATGATCTCCGCGACCACGATGACGAACCGCATTGCCGTATCCCTTCGTCCCGAGCGGGGCCTCCGGAGATTCCGGATCGAGACCCGCGCTCTGTGGTCACGACGAGCGGGGGCGTCCGGATTCGACAAAGCCGGTGATTTTTTTTCGAGCTCAGTCCGGGGGCGGTATCGAGATACGCATGGGCGTACTCCATTGTTCTCGCTGCGGAAATCCGCGCGAGCTCCGTCCTGGTTTTCGGCTTCCGCT
Organism: uncultured Hyphomicrobiales bacterium; assembly: GCA_964370945.1. GTDB lineage: Bacteria > Pseudomonadota > Alphaproteobacteria > Rhizobiales > Xanthobacteraceae > Pseudorhodoplanes. Next base: position 17,459 of record CAYJNT010000053.1, read on the forward strand.
CCTAACGGAGCGGTTTTCTTCGCGCTCCCTCAAATGAGAGGGAGCAGAGCGCCGTACGGCGCACCCGGGATGCCTGCTCTCTTGAAGCAGGCGACCAGCCTTGCGATCGGCCGGCCTCGCCTTACGGCGCTCCACTGCG
>CAYJNT010000054.1:0-7927 GCA_964370945.1 uncultured Hyphomicrobiales bacterium
AGGTGCCCACGCGCTGCCATCAAAACGTGGGCTTCGCGGAGTTTATCATCGGGCCACGCTTCGCGCGGACCCGTTGGCTCAGCCCGCCCTACAAATCAAATGCTCGACCGGAATGACAGCAACCCTAGCGCTGGTTCTTCTTCCAGTCCTCGTAGCGCTTTTTCGCGTCCTCGTTCGGCGGATAGAGGCCGGGCAATTTCACGCCGTTCTCGACCTCCCTCACCACCCAGGATTCGTAGCGCTCGTGCTCGGCGCCTTCGGTCGCGATCTGGTCGACGATGTCCTGCGGAATCACCACCGCGCCGTCGTCGTCGGCGACGATGATGTCGCCGGGAAAAATCGCGCAGCCGCCACAGCCGATCGGCTCATTCCAGCCGACAAAGGTGAGCCCGTTCACGGACGCCGGCGCGGCGATGCCGGAGCACCAGAGCGGCAAGCCGGTCGCGAGCACGCCGGTCTTGTCGCGCATCACGCCGTCGGTGACCAGCGCCTTCACTCCGCGTTTGACCATGCGCATGCAGAGAATGTCGCCGAAGATGCCGGCATTCTGCACGCCCATGGCGTCGGCGACGGCAATGCAGCCTTCCGGCATGTCCTCGATCGCGGCGCGGGTCGAGATCGGCTTGCTCCAGCTTTCGGGGGTGGCGAGATCCTCGCGCACCGGCACGAAGCGAAGCGTGAACGCCGGACCGACGATCCGCTTGCCGCCCGGCACGAGCGGCATCGCGCCCTGCATCCAGGTGCGGCGGATGCCTTTCTTCAACAGCATCGTGGTGATGGTGCCGGTCGTGACATTCTGCAGGGTTTCAAGCGCGCTCATGACAACTCCAAAAAATGAAATGACCGGTCAGACCGGCTCCATCCCGATTTTCTCGTCGCGACGGCGCAGAAGGACGACGAACGGAATGGAGAGAAGAACCATCCAGGCCTTACCAACGACCTGGCCGGCAAGATATTCGAGCGAGCCGAAAGCGAGCCACAGGAAAACGATCGAGTCGACCACAAGGCCGACCATGCTGGACGCGATCACCGCCGCAACCATGCGCTTGCGCGCGAGCGGCGTGTAGACCGCAAGATCGGCGAGCTCCGACAGCAAAAATGCCGAGGCCGAGGCCACGACGAGCGAGATCGGCGCGACAATGACCGACAATGCGGTGCCGATCACGATCGCGGCGACCGCGAACCGGACGCCGAGCCGGCGCTGCACCAGATCGCGCAGCACGAGCGCGATGCCGATCATGAGGACTCCGGAAGGCGCCATCAGTTTGGGCGCGACCGGAATGAGGCAGGGCCCGTTCGGAACGCAGGCCGTTCCGACATGGCCGATCATCCAGTTGGCGACCGGAACGGTGAGGCAGAACAGGAACAGGAAAATTCCGCCCTCGATCCAGCGCTGAGTGTCTTGCTTGGTCATTTCTTCTTTCCGCTCAACTTTAACCATTTGTCCCAGCCGGCCGCACGCAACTGGCAGGCCGGGCATTCGCCGCAGCCATAGCCCCAATCGTGCCGCCGGGAACGGTCGCCGAGATAGCAGCTATGGGTCTCCTCCACCACCAGATCGAGCAATTTTTTTCCGCCGATCTGCTCTGCAAGAGCGAAGGTGCCGGCCTTGTCGATCCACATCAGCGGCGTATGCAGCACGAAGCGGCGGTCCATGCCGAGGGTGAGCGCGACCTGCATGGCCTTGATCGTGTCGTCGCGGCAATCCGGGTATCCCGAATAGTCGGTCTCGCACATGCCGGCCACGATGTGCCTGGCCCCGCGCCGGTAGGCGAGCGCGCCGGCAAAAGTAAAGAACACGAGATTGCGGCCGGGCACGAAGGTCGTCGGCAGATTGTTGTCGGCCATGGTGATGGCGGTTTCGCGGGTCAGCGCCGTGTCCGAAATCTTGCCCAATGTCTCAAGTGGCAACACGTGATCCTCGTCCAGGCGCGCGGCCCAGGTGGCACCGAGCGCCGCAATCCGCTCACGCACGCGCGGACGCACGGCGAGCTCGACCCCATGCCGCTGGCCGTAATCAAAGCCGACGGTTTCGACTTTGGCGAAGCGCTGCAGCGCCCAGGCGAGACAGACGGTGGAATCCTGCCCGCCGGAAAACAGCACCAGCGCGTTTTCGTTACGCAAACTCATACGCAACCTCTCACATCGCTCAATCCCAGACCGGCGCCACCGCAATATTGACCACGCGATGCGCCTTGCTGGATAGCGCCGCGATCTCTTTCATTTCCGAATCCGACAACTCGAAATCGAAGATTGCAAAATTCTCCTTCAGCCGCTCGACCTTGCTGGTGCGCGGGACGACACCCAAGCCGCGTTGCATGAGAAAGCGCAGCGAGACCTGCGCCGCACTCTTGCCATGGCGCTTGCCGATCGCCGCGAGCACGCCATCGTCGGTGAGCCGCCCGCGTGCGACCGGGCTATAGGCCACGACACCGACGCCGTGCTTCTTGCAAGCGGCGATCACCTTGCTCTGGTCGAGATAGGGATGCACCTCGATCTGGTTGCAGGCGATCGGCTCGCTGGTGTGTTTTATCGTCTCGTCCAGCAGCGCGACGGTGAAATTCGACACCCCGATGTGACGCGCGCCGCCCTCTTTCTTCACCTTGCAGAGCGCGGCGACCGTATCGGCCAGCGGCACCTCCTTGCTCGGCCAATGCAGCAGCAGAAGATCGACATGGTCGAGCTTCATCCTGGTGAGGCTCTCTTTTACGGCGCGCGCGAAATCCGCCGGCGCGTGATTGGCCGGCCAGATCTTGGTGGTGATGAAGGTCTCGTCCCGCGGCAAGCCGGAGGCGCGCAGGCCTTCAGCAACCTCCGCTTCATTCTCATAGGACTGCGCGGTGTCGAAATGGCGATAACCGATCTTCACTGCTTCCTGCGTGAGCCGCACGCAATCGGCCCCGCGCAATTCCCAGGTGCCGAGGCCGATGGCGGGCATGTGCATGCCGGCGGCTTCAATGAACTTCATTTTTCACTCCCTGATTTTTCTATGTGACGGCTGTCAGCGGTCCCATTGCGGTGACCAGGCCCAGTCCACAATGCGGCCGCCGGGGCTCGCGAGCTTTGCGATCTCGGCCATCTCGTCCTCGGACAATTCGAAATCGAAGATCGCAATATTCTCCGCCAGCCGCTCGACCTTCGAGGTGCGCGGTATGACGCCAATGCCCTGCTGCACAAGATAACGCAGCGACACCTGCGCAGCGCTTTTGCCGTGTCGCTTGCCGACGGCCTGGAGCGTCGCATCGCGCCGCGCCCCGCCGCGCGCGATCGGCGTATAGGCGATGGGCGCCATGTCGTGCTTGCGGCAGGCCGCGAGCACTTTCGACTGATCGATAAAGGGATGGCACTCGAACTGATTGCAGACGAGCCGCCCTTCCGACAGCGTGTCGGCTTCATCGAGCAGCGCGACGGTGTAGTTCGACACGCCGATATGGCGGGCAAGCCCCTCGCGCTTGACGTTGCACAAGGCGTCGATCGTGTCCTTGAGTGGCACGCCCTTGTTGGGCCAATGCAGCAGCAGAAGATCGATCTCGCCCAGCCGCAAATGGCCGATGCTCTCCTTGACCGAGCGTTCGAGCGGACGCGGCGCGAGATTGTCGGGTGCAACTTTTGTGACGACGAACACCTCTTCGCGCTTGATGCCGGAGGCGCGCACGCCCTCGCCGATTTCGCGCTCGTTGCCGTACATCTGCGCGGTGTCGAAATGCCGGTAGCCGAGCCGGATCGCCTGCTCGACCAGGCGCACGCATTCGCGTCCGCTCAATTGCCAGGTGCCAAGGCCCACGGCCGGGATGCGGCAACCTTTCGCTTCGATCAAATGCATGGGGGTCCGCCCGCGTCAGCGTTCGCAAGAATGGCGCAGCCCGGCCGGACTGCCAACCGTCCGCGCCGCAAGTCAGGGCCGCGCGCGCGAGGGAGCGAGCGCGGCGAAGGCGAGATCGGGCGCCTGCTCGATCACCTTCAGAAGCGCGCGAGCCGGTCCGCGTGGCGAGCGCTTGCCCTGCTCCCAGTTGCGCACGGTCTCGATCGGGACGCCGATGCGCTCGGCGAATTCGGCCTGGGTCAGTTTGGTGGCGGCGCGGATGGCGCGCGCATAATCAGCGTCGGATTTCGGCTTGGCGGAGGGCGGCGCCAGACCGGCGAGCCGCGCGGTCAAACGGCTGCGCGCGGGGGGCGGCGACACGGCCACGGGTGGCGCGGACACAGCCGCTGGCGGAGGCGCCGGTTCAGCGGCCGGCGGCGGCTCGACAGGGCGCTCGCGGCCGTCGGGCAGGATTTCGACCACCCGGCCATCGGCCTTCAGGCGCAAGCGGAGTGGTGGCGCGGATTCAGCCATAAGCTCTGTATAGCTGATTCTTTATAGGTCTGCGACCTACTCGTCTTTTGGCCTACTAGGCCAAAGACCTACTATTGCAGCTCCGAGACTTTCGACCGGACGTCGGCCGGAAACGCGGTCGCCTTACGGGCGGCCGTATCGAGGAAGACGGCCGTCAGCGTCGTGGTCGCCGCGACCTCCCCGCTCTGCGTGTTGCGCATCTCGTGGGTAAAACGGAGCGCCTTGTCCTTGATCTCGATCGGCGCGGAATAGACCGCGACCGTGTCGCCGGCCATCAGCTCCTTCTTGTACTGGATCACCTGTTCGACCGCCGCCATCCCGCGGCCATTCGCTTCCAGATAGGCGCGCGTCAGCCCGAGTTCGGAAAAGAAATTCCAGGTCGCCTCGTCGAACTTGCCGACGTACCACATGACATTCATGTGGCCCATGTGATCGCATTGCCAGGGATAGACGGCGCCGCGATAGCTCAAGAACCCGTCGCTCATCGGCTCACCTCGTCTTCTCGAACAATTCACGCCCGATCAGCATGCGGCGGATTTCGCTCGTCCCCGCCCCGATCTCGTAAAGCTTGGCGTCGCGCAACAAGCGCCCGGCCGGAAATTCGTTGATGTAGCCGTTGCCGCCGAGGCACTGGATCGCTTCCAGCGCCAGCTGCGTCGCCTTCTCCGACGCGAACAGGATCGCGCCGGCGGCGTCCTCGCGCGTGGTGCGGCATTCGTCGCAGGCTTTCGCGATGGCGTAGACATAAGCGCGGGCCGCGTTCATCCCGACATACATGTCGGCAAGCTTCGCCTGGATCAGCTGGAAACGGCCGATCGACTGGCCGAATTGCTTGCGGTCATGCACATACGGGATCACGAGATCGAGACAGGCCTGCATCAGGCCGAGCGGCCCGGCCGAGAGCACCACGCGTTCGTAATCGAGGCCGGACATCAGGACATTGACGCCGTTGCCGACGGCGCCGAGCACGTTCTCTTCCGGCACTTCGCAATCGTCGAACACGAGCTCGCCGGTGTCGGAGCCGCGCATGCCGAGCTTGTCGAGCTTCTGCGCGGTCGAGAAACCCTTGAAGCCGTTCTCGACGATGAAAGCGGTGATGCCGCGCGCGCCGGCGGTGGCGTCGGTCTTGGCGTAGATCACAAGCGTCTCGGCAATGGGACCGTTGGTGATCCACATTTTCGAGCCGTTGAGGATATAGCGGTCGCCCTTCTTGTCGGCGCGCGTCCGCATGGACACGACATCGGACCCGGAGCCGGGCTCCGACATCGCCAGCGCCCCGACATGCTCGCCGGAAATCAGCTTGGGCAGATATTTCTTCTTCTGCGCGTCATTGCCGTTGCGGTTGATCTGGTTGACGCACAGGTTCGAATGCGCGCCATAGGACAATCCGACCGAGCCGGACGCGCGCGAGATCTCTTCCATCGCCACGCAATGTTCGAGATAACCGAGCCCCGCCCCGCCCCATTTTTCGTCGACCGTGATGCCGAGCAATCCGAGCTGGCCGAGTTCCGGCCAGAGATCGCGCGGAAACGCATTGCTTAAGTCGATTTCGGCGGCGCGCGGGGCGATCCTGTCCTGCGAAAAACGACTGACGCTGTCGCGCAGCATGGCGATATCGGCGCCGAGGCCGAAATCGAAACCCGACCAGCTATTCGGAATCATTTGTGTCCTCCCGGGCCGCACCTGACTATAAACCCGCGCACACGCATTTAAGATGCAGTGCGGTCGGGTGTATTTTCGATGCAAATGAGTGTCGCGAGCATTTTCGCGACCGTTTTGGTTTCGCCGCCGGTTTCCGCGCTGACGTCAGTCTCGACAATGGTCAGCGTGCGCCCTGAGCGCACGACATGGGCGCTGGCGATGAAGCGATCGCCCGCCGCCGGCGCGATCAGGTTGATCTTGAACTCCACGGTCAGCGGCGACGAGCCCGCCGGCATCAGCGAATAGGCGGCGAATCCCGCCGCCGTGTCGGCGAGCGCCGCGGTCACGCCGCCATGCAGGAAGCCGCGCTGCTGCGTCAGTTTCGGTTTCATGTGCACCGCGACGCTGCAATGGCCCGGCGCGACCGAGACGATCTCGCCGCCGATCAGGGTCATGTATTGCTGGCGCGCGAAACTGTCGCGGCAACGCCGCTCCCAATCCGGATCGCGTGGTTTGAAGGTAAGGTCCGACACCGGACTCGTCATGATTCTGGTCCATACGCTAACGTATGTTTGACATACGGGACCGTATGGTAGAGAAAGGATGTTGTCAATCGCGGCAACCAGGTTTTCTGCAACGGTCGTGGCACGCAAACAGGCGGCACAGCAGCGGTCCCAGCGGCTCGATTCCACGATTTGGATCGAGGCCGCGCTCGAGGCCCTGGCCGACGGCGGGGTCGAAGCCGTGCGGGTCGAGCCGCTCGCCAAGGCGCTCACTGTCACCAAAGGCAGCTTCTACTGGCATTTTGCCGATCGCCGCGCGCTGATCGATGCCATGCTGGAATCATGGTCGGAGGGCCGCATCATCGCCATCCGCCAGCAATCGGCCGGCGCAGGTGCGCCCGACAAACGGCTTCGTCACCTTGCCGAGCTCTATACCCGCCACGCCAATATGCGCGGCCTTGCGATCGAACTCTCGATCCGCGCGCTCGCGCGCAGCGATGCGCGGGCCGCGGACGCGGTGCGCGCGGTGGATTCGGAGCGACTGAAGCAGGTTGGACAATTGTTCGGTGCGCTCGGCTGGACGCCGTCCGACGCGCAGGCGCGCGCGGTTCTATTTTACAGTTACCTGTTCGGTGAAAGCCTGCTCGACGCCAAGGCGGTGACGTCGCGTGCGCGCGAGACCGCGATCCGCGCTTTGCTTGCGCCGCCATAAGCAATAGAACGGGCGCCAATGCCAACATCCCTCAAAGGCTACGCCGCGGTCGCCTTCACCATTGTCTCGTGGGCCGCGGCTTTCCCTCTCATCCGGATCGCGCTCAACGAGCTTGCGCCTATCCAGCTTGCGGCCGCGCGCTTTGCGATCGCCGCGATCCTCATTGTCGCCTGGCTGGCCTGGACACGCCCGCCGTTGCCGGCGCGGTCCGATGCCTTGCGCATTTTCCTGTGCGGACTTGCCGGCATCGCGCTCTACAACATCTTCCTCAATACCGGCCAGCAGACGGTCGCCGCGGGCGCGGCGAGCTTCATCGTCAATGGCGCGCCGATCATCACCGCTTTGCTGGCGCTCGTTTTTCTCAACGAGCGCTTCACGATCTGGGGCTGGATCGGCACCCTTGTCAGCTTCACCGGCATCGGAATCATCGCGTCCGGCCAGCCTGGAGGTCTGAGTTTCGGCGCCGGCGCGATGTTCATCGTCGGCGCCGCGATCTGCACCGCGAGCTATTTCGTCTTGCAGAAACCGCTGGTGGCGAAATACGGCGCGATGCCGTGCGCCGCCTATACGATGCTGACCGGCGCGTTGTTGCTGTCGCCGTGGTTGCCGGCTGCCACAGCAACCCTCGCCAACGCCTCTCACCTGACGATTGGCGCGGTCGTCGCCCTCGCCGTCTTTCCGGCCGCGCTCGGTTACGCGACCTGGACCTATGCGCTCGGATATTTCGGCGCGGCG
>CAYJNT010000054.1:8027-14255 GCA_964370945.1 uncultured Hyphomicrobiales bacterium
CGGCGCAGCACATATTCACCGAGAGTATCCATCATTCCCGCCTGCTCGGCGACCGGAATGAAGACGAGTGGTCCGATGGCGCCATGTTGCGGGTGGGTCCATCGCGCCAATGCTTCGACGCCGACGATCCGCGAACCGTCCGACGCCACGATCGGCTGGTAGTGGATGTTGATATCTTCGCCTGTAAGCGCGCGCTTGAGCTCGCGCTCCAGTTCGCGGCGATCGTTGAATTCCAGGTCCATGCCCGGATCGAAAACAATCAAGCGGCCGCGGCCGCGGCTTTTCGCAACCCGCAGCGCGAAATTCGCGCGACGGATCAGGTCGTCACGCGTCACCCCATGTAACGGCGCCTCGACCAGCCCGACGCTCACGCCGATCTGCACGGCGCGATCGCTGACCCAGGCCGGACGACTGAGGACGTCGAGCAGCGCACCCATCTCCTTCTTTGCGGATTCGGCGTTTTCGGCGTTGAGCACGACCAAGAATTCATCGCCGCCCAGGCGTCCGCAAGACGCGCCCGCGGGCATCGCGGTCCGCAACCGCTGTGCCATCGCGGCAAGCACGTCATCGGCAATCTCGTGCCCCATGCTGTCGTTGATGTCGTTGAAATGGTCGAGGTCGAATTCGGCAAGGACCGTCGTTTCGTTCGGCTTGCGGGTGGCAAGAGCCTGATCGATCAGGTCAAGGACATGACGATGGTCAGGAATGCCGGTGAGATGATCGAGCTTTTCAAGGCTGCGCGCGCGCCGGTCACTGTCGGCCAGAAGCGCGGTCAGTTTGCGCAATTGTCCGATCAGGAACACTGCGGCGATGCCAAGCAGAATGAGAAAGCCCGCGGTCAGCGGCCACAGCTGATTGAGGAACGACGATAGCGGGCGGTCGGGAATGAAACTCAGCCAGGCGATGATGCGGCCCTTGCGATCGACGACCGATTGCAGATTGCCGCCGCTCGCGGGCGCATCCGGTTCGAGCTTGAGGCCTTTGACTCCGCTCGAGCGCTCGAGCAGCCGCAGCGCCTGATGCTCAAGGCTCGGAAATTCGCCGAGCACCGGCCGCGCCTCTTCCACGGCATCGCGCAGCGATTGGCGCTGCCGGGCCTCGCGCTGATCGTCGGATCGCGCGGCCAGGACATAGACGAGCAGGATGAATCCCAAGCCAGCGGCCAGCACGAGCAGCGCAAGACCTTCGCCAAGACGGCCGCGCAAAGGCCGGCTGAAGGCTTCAACAGCAGAAAAACGCATGAAAACGACCGGTGCCGGGCTACAAAGCGTCACCGTAACGGCTGTTGGTTAACGCACGGTCATCGAGCGATCGGGCGGCTATCTCAGGCCGAACCAGAGGGTCGCGATTCCCAGAAAGGAGAAGAATCCTATGATGTCGGTGATCGTCGTGACGAACGGACCTGACGACACCGCCGGATCGATTCCAAGCTTGCCGAGAATGACCGGAATGACGAAGCCGCCGACCGCGGCGGCTACGAGAACGCAAACCATCGCGAGCCCGATGACAAGCCCGAGATCGGAGGTCTGAAACCAGAGCGTCGCGACCGCGCCCATGATCGCGGCAAATCCCAATCCGTTGATCAGGCCGACCAGGAATTCACGCCGGGCGAAGCGCAGCGAATTGGCATCGCTCAAGTCGCGCGTCGCGAGCGCACGCACCGCGACCGTCATGGTCTGCGTGCCGGCGTTGCCGCCCATGCTGGCGACGATCGGCATCAGCACCGCAAGCGCGACCATTTTCTGGATCGACGCTTCGAACATCGCGATCACGCTCGCCGACAGAAGCGCAGTCAGGAGATTGGCGAACAGCCACGGAAAACGTCCCTTGGCGATGGTCCAGACCGAGTCCGACAATTCCTCGTGCTTGGCGACACCGCCCAAAGCCTTGATGTCCTCTTCCGCTTCCTCCTCGATCACGTCGACGATGTCGTCGACCGTCATCACGCCGACGAGGCGGTCGCCCTCGTCCACCACCGGCGCCGCCACAAGGTCGTAACGCTCGAACTGGCGCGCGACCTCTTCCTGATCGTCGGTCGCGCGCACTACGCGCCGGTCCGGATCGACCAGGCTTTCGATGGTGACCGGCCGCTTGGTGCGCAGAAGCCGGTCGAGCGGCACGGCGCCGAGGAATTTCTGCGCCGGATCGACGGCGTAGATTTCGTAGAAACGCTCCGGCAGATCGGGCGTCTCGCGCATGAAATCGATGGTCTCGCCGACCGTGCGCCCGGGCGGCACGGCGATGAACTCCATCTGCATGCGGCGCCCGGCCGAGCCTTCGGGATAAAGCAGGCTCCGTTCGAGCGGTGCGCGCTCCGAGGCCGGCAATTGCTCGAGGATCTCGACCTGCTCTTCCTTGGGCAAGTCTTCCAGAATGTAGACGGCGTCGTCGGAATCGAGCTCGCGCACGCCCTCGGCCACCGTCTCCGCGGGCAACTCCTCGAGAATCTCCTCGCGCACGGTGTCGTCGACTTCGGTCAGCGCGGAGAAGTCGAAATCCGCGCCCAGGAGTTCGATGAATTTGGGCCGCAAGTCCGGATCGAGCGCCTCGATCAGGTCGCCGGTATCGGATTCGTGCAGGTCGCCGGCGAGCTCGCGCAGGCGTTTGCCGTCCCGCTCTTCGATCGCGTTGGCGATGCCGGCGATAAAATCCTCGCGGATCGCTCCTTCAGCGTCGCGTAGCGCGCTGGCCGGTCCGGCGTCCGAGGCGGGCAGTTCTTTCTCGTCGAGCATGCGGCGGGCTCTCTGGCCGGACGGGACGCGTTGCGCGGTTCTTACGCCGTGCTTTTTGCACAGGCAATCCGCCGCGATGCACATGCTGGCGCGGAAATGAGCTTGCTTTCGGCTCTCAGTGCTGCACCCATAAGGCGGGGCGCTCCACAACTCGGGGCGATTGGGGGAATACGGGCATGCTTCGCGCTGCCACACTCTGCCTGCTGGTCGCAGGCAGCGGGTCCGCCTATGCCGCGGACTGTCCAGGCAATCCCGACGCGATCGGGACCAGCCGCACCATTATTGTCGATCCCGCCGAGCATCCGCGCGTCGGCTCATTCCAGTATCCGGAAACCCTGCCGCTCGCCGACAAGGAAGTGGTGCTCACGCTCGATGACGCGCCGCGCCCGGTCTACACCGAGAAGGTGCTCGATATCCTCGCCGCGCATTGCGTGAAGGCGACCTACTTCCTGATCGGCAATCACGCCAGGGAATTCCCGAAAGTGACGCAGCGCATCGCGGCCGAGGGCCACACCGTCGGCACCCACAGCATGAAGCATCCGCTCACCTTCGACCGCATGGGCACGGATCGTCTGCAGAAGGAAGTCGAGGACGGCATCGCCGCGGTAGAGGCGGCGCTCGGCGACGGCAAAAAGAGCGCGCCGTTCTTCCGCATTCCGGGACTTCTCCGTTCCGACACCGCCGACAACTATATTCAGTCAAAGGGGCTGATGGTCTGGAGCACCGATGTGATGGCGCAAGACTGGAAGCGCCGGATCAACGAAGCCGGTATTGTCCGCCGCGCGCTCGATCGCCTCGCCACCAAGGGCAAGGGCGTTCTGCTGTTGCACGACATCCATCCGAAGACGGCGGCCGCGCTTCCGGTGCTGCTGAAGGAGCTCAAAGCGCGCGGCTATCGCATCGTGCATGTTGTGCCGGCCTCGCCCGAGCAGCCGAAGACGCCGACGGAACCGGAAGCGTGGGTTTACCGCGCGCCGGAAAAGCCGCCGCTGCCGGTCCTCTTGATGGCGGACATCGCGCAACTCAACCAGAATCTCGCCGAGCAGAAGCAGATGAGCGGCGTGGATTCATGCGGCGAGAAAGCCGGAACCCGCTCGCGGCGATTCGCCGGCGGCAAGCGCCTCGCATGGCATCGCCGTCACCAGGCAACAAAGGCGTCGGCGGTCGTCGAGCTACGGCAGGAGGCCGCGGTGACGACAGCGCGGACGGACTAGGCCTGCGATTTGTGCTGAAAGGGCATCAGTCCTGAAAGGACTGGTGCGGTCGAGAGGACTCGAACCTCCACGAGTTGCCCCACTGCCACCTCAAGGCAGCGCGTCTACCAATTCCGCCACGACCGCAAATATGTGGGATGACGCCGGTCCCCCGGCGCCGGAACGGCGAGGGTTTAACAAATCGGATATGGGGGTACAAGACCGAATAGAAAGCGCGGAAAATCAGCGCACATCGGCCTTGCGCGGCAGCAATTCCTTGATCTCGACCGCGATCCGGTTGCCCGAGACCACCACCGTGCCTTTGGCGACCGGGAAATTATTCGCCAGAATATGGACGTCGTCGTCCTCGGTGGCATCGAGCTCGATGATGGCGCCGCGGCCGAGCCGCAGGACCTGATGGATGGGCATGGAGGTGTTTCCGAGCACCACGGAGATGTCGAGGCCGACCTTGTCGAGGGTTTGCAATGGGACAGTCCTTGCACGCGATTTCCAAGGCGCATAGGTCAACATGGCATGGTGAACGACTGGTTAACGGAGCGGAAATGAGCGTGGAAAGGCAAAGTCTCGCCCTGCTTCCGCGCCCGGATGGCTTGCCGCCGGTCGAATGGGTCGTCGGCGACGGCCTCGTCTCTTACGACGATGCGCTCGCCCGCATGGCCGAGCGCGCCAGCGCGATCGCCGAAGGCCGCGCGGCCGAACTCGTGTGGCTGATCGAACATCCCCCGCTCTACACCGCCGGCACGAGCGCGCAATCGGCCGATCTCATCGACGCGCGCTTCCCGGTTTATGACGCCGGCCGCGGCGGGCAATTCACCTATCACGGTCCCGGCCAGCGCGTCGTCTACCTGATGCTCGATCTGAAGCGGCGCAAACCCGACATCCGCGCTTATGTCGCAACGCTCGAGGAATGGATCATCCGCACGCTCGCCTCATTCAATGTGCGCGGCGAACGGCGCGAGGATCGCATCGGCGTCTGGGTGCGCCGGCCGGAACAAGGCGACGGCCGCGAGGACAAGATCGCGGCCATCGGCATTCGTCTCAAGAAATGGGTATCGCTGCACGGCATCGCGCTCAATGTCGATCCGGATTTGTCGCATTTTTCCGGGATCATTCCCTGCGGCGTGAGCGGGCAGCGGTACGGGGTGACGAGTCTCGTCGATCTCGGATTGCCGGTGACGCTTGATGATGTCGATGCGGCATTGAAAAATGAGTTCGAGGATCTGTTTGGGCAAACGCAAAACGCAGCGAGCAGGTCCGACCCAATCGCCGCGCCGGCGACTCTCTAGACCGTCGGCAGCATCGCGAAGCGATAGCCGCTGCGCAGCATCAGCTCATCCGCGGAGCCTTCCCGCTCCTCGATCGCGTCGACGCGCGAACCCGGCGGGCCTTGCCGGCAATCCTCGATCATGGCGCGGACATTGTCCGCGCTCCCGGCGAACACCGCCTCGACCGATCCGTCGCGGCGGTTGCGTACCCAGCCGTGCAGGCTGCGGCCTTCGGCGGTGTATTCCGTCCAGGCGCGGTAGCCGACGCCCTGCACCCGGCCCCGGATCGTCACGTGGCGGATCACGCTCGCGCTCAATCAGAAGTCTCCGATCTCCTTGCGCGCCGGGCTGCGCCAGCCGCCAGGCATCCAGCGCCGCAAACCGGCAATATAGTCTTCCGGCAATTCCCATTCACGCGCGGCGTCGATCACGCTTTCCATGTAGCCCGGCCGGGCGCGGCCTTCATTCGACGTGTGGCCGAGATAGACGAGCGCGTTCAGCCGCACCCGGTCGATCAGCACCGGCAGCATGGCGCGCCGATAAAGCCCCGCCAGCAGGCTCTCGTATGCGTTGAGACTCGACAGGTCGCGCGGGGTGAGCCGCCACAACACGCCATAGACATCCTGCCCGAGCGCGGGCTCCACCGACGCATAGCCATCGGTCATGATGATGAAGCGATAGTCTTCGAGGATCGCGAGGCCGGCGGGTTCCGCGCCGGGACAGCGCGCTTCCATGCCCTTGCGGCTCATGTTGGAACCATACGCAAAATGCAACGTCATGCGGCATTGATACGTCGCCGTACGAACACACCTCAAGCATAAACAACACGAGTCGGATTTATCCGACTTGTGCAGTAACGCTGCCCGATCGCGGATGAATCCGAGATCGGGTGGTAATTTTACACCGTGTATCCAGTGTGCGACTCTAGGCGAATTCCATGATCACGGCGTCGACCGCCAGTGAATCGCCGGGCTTGGCCTTGATCGATTTCACTGTTGCGTCACGCTCGGCGCGCAA
>CAYJNT010000054.1:14355-17341 GCA_964370945.1 uncultured Hyphomicrobiales bacterium
CGCTGGCGCTCGCGCTGCACCTCGCGTCCCGACATCTGGCCGGAAATCCTCCGCTTGCGCTCGCCCTGCACGTGATCGATGGCCGCGGCGACCGACGCGAGCACATGCGCACCCTCGCCTTCCGGCGTGATGCCGAGGAATCCCCCGGGAAACTCCTCCGCGATGAAGCCGGTCGACAGTTTTCCCGATTGCCAGCGCGCGTGTCCCATCAATGCCGCGAGGAAGGGAATATTGTGCCGAATACCGCGGATCGCGAACGCATCGAGCGCGCCGGCCTGCGCCTTGATCGCCTCGCCGCGCGTCGGCGCATGCGTAACGAGTTTCGCGATCATTGGATCATAAAAGAGTGAAATCTCGCCGCCTTCATAGACGCCGGTGTCGTTGCGGACGGTGATGCCGTCCTTGCTCACCTCGGCCGGCGGACGATAAACCGTGAGGCGTCCGGTCGACGGCAGGAAGCCGCGATATGGATCCTCGGCATAGACGCGGCTTTCCACCGCCCAGCCGGTGAGCTTCACATCCGCCTGCTTGATCGAGAGCTTCTCGCCGGCGGCGACGCGGATCATCTGTTCGACAAGATCGAGTCCGGTGACGAGTTCTGTCACCGGGTGTTCGACCTGCAGCCGCGTATTCATTTCCAGGAAATAGAAGCTCTTGTCCTGGCCGGCGACGAATTCCACGGTGCCGGCGCTGTCATAGCCGACTGCTTTGGCGAGCGCGACCGCCTGCTCTCCCATTTTCTTTCGTGTCGCCTCATCGAGCAAAGGCGATGGCGCTTCCTCGACGACTTTCTGGTTGCGGCGCTGGATCGAGCATTCGCGCTCCCCAAGATGAATCACGCTGCCATGCTTGTCGCCGAGTACCTGGATTTCGATATGGCGCGGGTCGACGATGAATTTCTCGACGAACACGCGGTCGTCGCCGAATGACGACTTCGCTTCGGAACGCGCTCGCGCAAAGCCCTCGGCGACCTCGGCGCGCGAATGCGCGATGCGCATGCCCTTGCCGCCGCCGCCGGCCGACGCCTTGATCATCACCGGATAACCGATTTCGTCGGCGATCGTCGCGGCCTCTTCGGGATCGGCGATCTCCCCGAGATAGCCGGGCACGGTCGAGACCTTGGCCGCGGCCGCGGCTTTCTTGGATTCGATCTTGTCGCCCATCGCCGCGATGGCCTTGGGATTGGGCCCGATAAAGACGATCCCGGCCGCCGACAAGGCTTTCGGGAACGCTTCGCGCTCGGACAGGAACCCGTAACCGGGATGTACGGCCTCGGCGCCGGTCTGTTTGCAGGCGTTGATGATCTTGTCGATGATCAGGTAGCTCTCGGCCGCGGTGGGCGGCCCGATAAAGACGGCATCGTCCGCCATCTCAACATGCAGCGCGTCGCGGTCGGCCTCGGAAAAGACCGCGACGGTCTTTATCCCCATGCGCCGCGCCGTCTTGATGATCCGGCAGGCAATCTCGCCGCGATTGGCGATCAATATTCGCTTGAACATGCGCCCCTAAGCTCAACCGACCCCCTTGGCTTTGCGGCGCTGCGGCAAAAAAGTCAATCAAACCGGGTACAGCACCTTGGCCAATAAGAATGCGGCTGCCGCCACGGCCAGCACGCCATGACGCCCGCCGAAATGGCGGACGGCGAGATAGCCGAGGGATGAAACGCCGGCAAATCGTGTCCATGCGGACAATCGGCCAAATCGGGAGGAGAACGTTTTCGTCGTCGATCGCGTGTCATGGCGGAAATTATTCCCTCGCGACCGGTCCCGTCCGAAAGACAAAAAACCTTATCAAACGGAACTCGGCTCCATATATTAGCGGCCCATGTAAAAGACGCGCACAGCGTTTGTGTTCTGTAGGTAAAGGAGACGACCATGGCCCTCGCAATCAACGATACGGCCCCGGATTTCGAGGCCGAGACCACGGAAGGCCGGATCAAATTCCATGACTGGATCGGAGATTCCTGGGCGGTGCTGTTCTCGCACCCGAAGGATTTCACGCCGGTCTGCACCACCGAGCTCGGCTACATGGCACGGATCAAGCCGGAATTCGACAAGCGCGGCGTCAAGATCATCGGCCTGTCGGTCGATCCGGTCGACCGGCATGCCGGCTGGGCCGCCGACATCAAGGAGACTCAAGGGTTCGCGCCCAATTACCCGATGATCGCCGACACCGACTTCAATGTCTCGAAGCTCTACGGCATGCTCCCGGCCGCGGTATCGGGAGACCCGACCAAGCGCACGCCGGCCGACAATCAGACCGTCCGCAACGTTTTCGTCGTCGGCCCGGACAAGAAGATCAAGCTGATCCTGGTCTATCCGATGACCACGGGCCGCAATTTCGACGAGGTGCTGCGGGTGATCGATTCTCTGCAGCTCACCGCCAAGCACAAGGTCGCGACGCCGGTGAATTGGAAACAGGGCGACGACGTGATCATCGCCGGCTCAGTGTCGGACGAGGACGCCAAGAAGACCTACCCGCAGGGCTGGAAAGCGCCGAAACCGTACATCCGAATCGTGCCGCAGCCGCGCACTTGAGCGGCGTATAATTTACGTAGACAATCGATGGGCGCGGCATTGGCCGCGCCCTTCGTTTTGAAGACAATGAGCGAACAGCCCGACCTCGGATTCATCCATCGCTTCGTTCCGGCGCGCGATGAGCGCCGCAAACCGCTCCTCCTTCTGCATGGCACCGGCGGCGACGAGAACGACCTTCTTCCGCTCGGCCAACGGCTGTCGGCCGCCGCCGCATTGCTTTCGCCGCGGGGCAAAGTTCTCGAAAGCGGAATGCCGCGCTTCTTCAAGCGGGTCGCCGAAGGCGAATGGGATCTCGAGGACCTGGACACCCGCACGGCCGAGCTCGCACATTTCGTCGCGGACGCGCGCAAGGCTTACAACTTGCCGCCACCGATCGCGCTCGGCTTTTCCAATGGCGCCAATATCGCCTGGTCGCTGATGCTGCGCGAGCCGGCGCTGCTTGGCGGCGC
>CAYJNT010000055.1:0-17198 GCA_964370945.1 uncultured Hyphomicrobiales bacterium
CGCGCGACCTCGCGCTGCATCGGCGGCTTCTTGCTTAAGCTCTCCGCGCTTTCGGGAAAGAACAGGAAGGTCGGCGTGCCGCGCACGCCGTATTTCGCCGCGAGGCGCTTTTCGGACAATTTCTCGCCGTCGAAATCCGTCACCTCGCGCAACCCGATGAAATTCAGCTGCAGGATGTCGAAGCGATCCTTGATGAAGGTTGTGATCTCTGGCCTCGCGAAATTGACCTCATGCATTTTCGTGCAATAGGGACAGCCGCGTAATTCCCACAGAATGGCGAAGCGCTTTTTGTTGGCGGTCGCAGCGGCGAGATCGTCCGGCAATTCGAGCAGGCTGTCGATGAACCACGGCTGCCGGTGCAGGCCGTCCTCGGTCAGGATCGCCTGCGCCAAAGCGCCGCCCGGAAACGCGGCGGTGGCGGCGAGGGCGGCAACAAGCTGACGGCGGGTGACGGGTGCGATTCTCGTATTCATGGAATTGAAAATGTATCCTTTTCGACTATCTGCGCAATGAGGACTGTTGCATGACGCGTATGTTGCTTCGCCTGATGGCTGCGCTCGCCGTCGCGGCGTCACTTGTTGCACCCGCCGCGGCCGCCGAGCTCGTGATGTTTCGCACTGCCGGCTGCCCCTACTGCGCCGCCTGGGACACCGCGATCGGCCCTATTTATCCCAAGACCGACATCGGCAAGCGCGTCCCGCTCCGGCAGGTCGATCTCGAGCGCAGCAAGGACGGTAAAGTGGTGCTCGTGAGTCCGATCCGCTTCACGCCGACCTTCGTGCTTGTCGATTCCGGCCGTGAAATCGGGCGTCTCGAGGGGTATCCGGGAGAAGATTTCTTCTGGGGGCTTCTGGAGAGATTATTGCTCCACCATCGTCTCTAAACTTGGAACGACATTTTTTGGCTTCGGCGCTAGATATTCATTGTTCTGAATGAATGCGGAGCACTCGAATGAACGCCGGAGTCGTCCCCCTGCGGCGGCCGAAAAAGGCCTCGACCGACATCGATCTGCTGCTCGAAAACGCCCGCGAGGCGAGCGATTTTCTGAAAGCGTTGTCGCACGAGGCGCGGCTCGTGATCCTGTGCCTGCTCTCCGAAGGGGAGAAGTCGGTCACCGAAATCGAGCAGATCCTCGATCTGCGCCAGCCGGCGGTGTCGCAGCAATTGGCGCGGCTGCGCGCCGACAATCTGGTCGACACGCGCCGCGACGGAAAGAACATCTATTACTCGCTGTCGCGCCCCGAAGTGCGGGAGATCATCGGCGCGCTGCATGAGGCGTTCTGCGAGCCGCGCAGGAAACGATAAGACATAACGATAAGACATAAGGTCACTGAAATGTTCGAAGATCTGCCTGCATTCCTGGTCCGCCTGTCGCTCGGTCTCGTGCTCGGCGTTGCGCTCGGTTTCGCCGCGCGGCGCGGACGCTTCTGCACGCTCGGTGCGATCGAGGACGCGGTCTATGCGAACGATACGCGCCGGCTGCGCAGCTGGATTCTCGCGATCGGCGTCGCCATCGTCGGCGTGCATGCGCTCGAATTGTGGGGCGAACTCGATCTCACGCGCTCGATCTATCTGGGTGCCCGGCTGGAATGGGGCGCGCTCATCCTCGGCGGCTTCCTGTTCGGCATCGGCATGGCGCTCAACGGCACCTGCGGCTTCGGCACGCTGCGCCAGCTCGGCGGCGGCGACCTGAAGGCGCTGATCAGCTTCCTCGTGATCGGCATCACGGCGATGATGACCATGCGCGGTCTGACCGGCATCGCGCGCATCTCGCTGACCGACCCGCTCACGCTGCAATTGCCGCAGGGCTTCTCGCAGCGGCTGCCCGAAATGGCGGGTCTGAGCGGCGCGAGCGCATCGCTCCTTGCGATCGCGATCGGCGTTGCGATCGCCGCCTTCGCATTCAATCATCGCGGCTTCCGGACGAAGCTGCGCTTCGCGGCGACCGGCGCCGCCATCGGCGCGCTGATTGTCGCCGGCTGGTGGGCAACGGGCATCGCCGGCTTCGATTCCTTCGATACGCGCCGGATCGAATCCTTCACCTTTGTCGGCCCGCTCGGCGAGACGCTGTATTACGCCATGCTGTCGACCGCCCTGCAGCCGGATTTTCCGGTCGGCGCGGTGATCGGCGTGGTCTTGGGCTCCTTCATCGCGGCCAGGACCGACGGCTCGTTCAAGTGGGAAGCGCCGGCCGACGCCAACGACCTCAAGCGGCGGCTTCTCGGCGCATTCCTGATGGGCTTCGGCGGGATCACGGCGCTCGGCTGCACGATCGGGCAGGGCGTGACAGGACTGTCGACGCTCTCGGTCGGGTCTGCATTGGCGACCGTGTCGATCGTCGCTGGCGCGCGAGCGGGGCTCTATCTCCTGGTCGAGCGCAAATGGACGTTCGGCAAGCTGCGGGCTGCGCGCGCGGTCCCTGCCAAGGCCGCGGTCGGACACGAGCGGATCAGCTGCACCGATCCTTGAGCGCCCCTGGTTCCCAGGGCCTGCGCCTGTGATATACGGATCGGAGGGGTGTCTTCCGATCGATCCAAGAGCAATGACCGTCCTGACAGCCGCCCGGCTTTCCGCGTTCGCGCTTCTTTTGTTGTGCGCGGCATGCGGCACGTATGAGGGCACCTACACCCAGGCGACGGTCACCGGCGAAGCCAATATCTATCCGGCGAATTATCGCACCGACACCATCGCATTCCTGAAGAGCTGGCTGAACGATACCAGCGGCATTCGCGACGCCGCGATTTCCGAACCGGTGCTCAAATCCGCCGGGCGCGTCGACCGCTATGTCCTGTGCGTGCGCTTCAACGCCAGGAACTCGACCGGCAAATACCAAGGCACCAAGGACCGCATGGTCGTGTTCCTCGCCGGCAAGCTCGACACCATGGTCGATGCCAGGCGCGACGAATGCACCGGCGCGAAATATCAGCCGTTCCCCGAGCTCGAGCGTCTTGGCCGTTAAGAGGCTTGGCCGCTCTTAAGCGCAATCCGGCGAAAGCCTGCCGCGACCAACGAGCTAGGCGAACAGCATTTTCATCGCACCGGCGACCGCGAGCGCGCCCGCGAAGGTCATCAGGATGCGGTTGAGAATGCCGTCCTCTTCCTCGCTCTTCTCGGGATCGGCCTGCGCTTCCGCCACCTGCTGAACCGGCTGGGCTTCCTCGCTCGCCGAGCGCTGCGCGAGCATCACCTCCGGATCGTTGGCGAGATCGACCTCGGTCAGGTCATCGGGGTCGACAATGCGAACATTTCCAGCGGCGAAATCGAGCAGGCTGAATTCATTCTCGGCGACGAGATGAATGATGCCGTCATAGGCGGACAGCTCGAGATACTGACCCGCTGAGAGAAACGCGAGATCGGCATTGCCCATGGTGTATGTGTTCCAGTGTGGCATCCGGTTGGGAGCCCGGCGCGCGCGCTGCGTTGTGGCCGCGACCGGCGTCGCCTTCGCTTTCGGCGCCTTCTGCACCGAGGGCGCGAGCGAGATGGGTTTGGACTGTGCGGTTGCGGCTGAGCTGATCAACACAAGAACAAGTGCGGTGATCGCGGCGCATACTGCGCCGGTCATCCCGGCAGGGCTGATCGTCATTCTGATTGTTCCCTTCGACGCCTGTGTCGCTAATTCTGCGTCGGGCTGTGGCCACTCCATGGCGTGACCGGGGCCGAAATTGGGAAAGAATCCGTTTTTCGAGGGGGTTAGCGGACGGCTCCGCCGCCACACTGCATGACACAATGAAAAACCGCGCCGGAACGACCGGCGCGGCTTATGGACTATTCGGCGTTGGCGACTGCCAGCTTGGGCTGATCGGCGGCGTTGTCAGCCCGCTTCTTGCCCTTGCTGTCGCTGTCATTGTCGGCGCTCCTGGTCTTGTCGTCCTTGCCCTTCTTGAGCTTGGCCAGGCGGGCGGCTTTCGCCTTTTCCTTTTTCTCCTTCTTCGCGAGCTGCACGGCCTTCGCCTTGGCGACGCGCTCTTTCGCTTCCTCGATGATCTTGGCGATGGCCGGCGTCATCTGAACGGGGATACGCTCCGCGGATGCGACGCGCGACAATTTCAGCACGCCCTCGCACGGCGCGCGCGCCGGAAGATGCGAAGCGACTTCGATCTCCGTCTTCTCGGTCCATTTCTCGATCGGCTGGCCGGTGATGGTCTTGACGTAGTTGCGGGTCTCGTCCGGCATCTTGCCGCGCTGGGCGAGCCAGTCCGTGATCCGGCGTGGACCGGCGTTGTAGGCCGCGGCAGCGAGGCCGATATTGCCGAATTGCTGGAACAATTCGCGCAGGAAGCGCGCCGACGCTGCGACCGAGGCGATCGGGTCGAACGGATTGCAGGCCGAACTGCACCGCCGTCTCCGGCATGAATTGCGCGACACCGCGCGCGCCGGCGTGGCTCACCACGCGCTGCTTGAACTTGCTTTCCTGCCAAATGAGCCGCGCGAAAAACGCCGGCGGCAGGCCGGTTTCCTCGGCCGCGCGCGCGAGCGCGTCGCAGACGAGTTCCACCGGCATGTCCGGTGGAGAAGTTAGTTCCTTCGGCAGCGTCGCAATGACATCTGGGAGCGGAAGACCAAGCAGCGTGACTTCCGCTTGCAGGATGGCGACGCGCATGCGCTCGCGCTCGATCTCACGTTCGCGATCGCGCGTCGGATCGGCCATGGCCATCCGGTCGGCTTTCTCGGCACGCGCCGGCGACAATGCGTATTGCCAGGAGAAATCGAAAATCTCCCGGAACGTCGTCCCGGACGAGTGTACGATGGTTGGAACAATGGAAGCGGCGATAAGGAGTGAACCCACCAGCAGTCGCATGCGCAAAAAATCTCCCCTCGCGCGCAGGCGAAATTTGCGCCGCCCGCGCGCTAGCACCCGTGATTCGGTTGAGGTGTCCCCTCGATTTCGGGTGGGCTTTTGGCTGAGGATTCGGGCCGCTTTTGCGAACAGAATGCGGCAGCGGGGAGGTAATCTGATGACCCGCGGAACTCGGCGGGAACGATCTGTCAGTTAATGCGTTACGACTGGTTTTTCTTCAATGATTGCGGGCTTTTTCGCGATCTCATTTACCTTGGCGGAATCCGACGAAAGTCGCAGCGCAACGTTCGGAAAGGAATTGTGATGGGCTCAGACGCGACGCGATGAGCGGCGTGCGCCCGCGCGTTCCATCCGCCGATTCGAATCGCTAATGCCGTCTCGCCTGCACAAGATAACCGATGATGGTTTGCTCGCCGAGTTTCCTGCACGCTTCCAGCCGGTGCAGGCCTTCCACCAGCACATAGCGGTCGCCATCGGCGCGCACCTGTATCGGCGTCTCCTGGCCTTTTTGCAGAATGCTTTCCGCGAGTTCGTCCACTTTCTTCGGCTCGAGCGTCGTCCGTCGCTTCACCGGCACGTAGATGTGAGCGATCGGGAATTTCTGAGTCCTCATCATGCCCGTGCTTCCTCGTGTGAAGCGCCGTCACAGCTGCAGAACTGCGATGGCATCACGGCCTGCCGATGAAGTCCAGCTTGCCGAGCTCGACGCCATTGTGGCGCAGAAGGTCGTAGGCCGTGGTCGCATGGAAATAGAAATTCGGCAGCGCCACGCCGAGCAGATATTGCGATCCGGGCAGCGTGAGTGTCTTTTCCGGACCGGCCGGAAACGTGATGTCCTTGTCCGCAGAGCCGTCGATCTGCTCGGGCTTGACGGTCTTCAGATATGCGATCGTCTTTGCGATCCGCGCCTTCAAATCGGTAAATGTCTTTTCCTCGTCGGCGTATTTCGGAATGTCGACGCCCGCGAGCCGCGACACGGGTCCTTTGGCGAAGTCGGTCGCGAGCTGAACCTGCTTGGCGAAAGCAAACATGTTCGGATAAAGCCGCGCGGTCAGCAGCGCATCCGGTTCGATCTTCTTCGCTTCGGCGTGCGCGATCGCTTTGTCCAGGATGGCATCGAGCGCGGTCAGCGTGCGAGTGAAAAGAACGACAGACGCCTGATGCATCGAGAGCGGCATGGAATGAACCTTTGCTGAAATGAACCCGGACGGCTTATCTGGAGACGCCGCAGCTCAGTTCAAGCCCACGCCCGCATATGGCACGCCGGAAAGCCGCGCCATGTCGTGCTTCCAGGTGACGAGATCGTCGGCCGAAAAATCCTTCAGATGCGAATGGCCGCAGGCGCGCGCGAGGATTTTCATCAGATCGACCGATGCTTCCAGGAACCGCGCCAGCCGCTGCGCCGACTGATCGATCTTCAATCGCGCGACGAGATTCGGCTTCTGCGTCGCGACGCCGACCGGGCAATTGTTGGTGTGGCAGGCGCGCATCCCGATGCAACCGACGGCCTGCAAGGCGGCATTGGCGATGGCAATGGCGTCCGCGCCGAGCGCCAGCGCCTTCGCGAAGTCCGCCGGCGTGCGCAAGCCGCCGGTAATGATGAGCGTGACGTCGCGTCGGCCGGCGGCATCGAGATGACGCCGCGCGCGGGCGAGGGCAGGAATGGTCGGCACGGAGATGTTGTCGCGGAAGATCAGGGGCGCGGCGCCGGTGCCGCCGCCGCGTCCATCGAGAATAATGTAGTCGCAGCCGATATCGAGCGCGGCGTCGATGTCCTTCTCGATGTGCTGGGCGGAGAGCTTGTAGCCGATCGGAATGCCGCCGGTGCGGCTTCGCACGTCGTTGGCGAAATCGCGGAATTGCGAAATCTCGGTCCAGTCGGGAAACCGCGCCGGCGACACCGCGTCCTGTCCGATTTTCAGTCCGCGCACTTCGGCGATCTTGGCGGAGACTTTCTTGCCGGGAAGGTGCCCGCCGGTGCCGGTCTTCGCCGCTTGTCCGCCTTTGAAGTGGAAGGCCTGCGCCCGCATCACCTTGTCCCAGGAAAAGCCGAAGCGGGCGGAGGCGAGTTCGTAGAAATAACGGTTGTTGCTTGCTTGCTCCTCCGCCAGCATGCCGCCTTCGCCGGAGCAGATGCCGGTGCCGGCAAGCTCCGCGCCTTTCGCAAGCGCGACCTTGGCGGCATCGGAAAGCGAGCCGAAACTCATATCCGACACGAACAGCGGGATTTTCAGCCGCAGCGGCTTCTGCGCGTTCGGTCCGATCACCACGTCGGTGCCGACCGGCGCATCATCGAGCAGCGGGACTTTATGCAGCTGCGCGGTGATGAACTGGATGTCATCCCAGGTCGGAAGGTCCGTGCGCGGCACACCCATCGCATCGACGACGCCGTGATGGCCGGTCTTCGACAGGCCATCCCTGGCGTAGCTCTGGATCAGCTTGACGTGCGGCTCGGCCTCGTCGCCGTGAATGTCGGCGTAGAGACCGAGATATTCATCGCGGCGATACGGTTGCGGGTGCTCATGCTCCCATGCCGCGATTTCGTTTTCGTCGACGAGAACTTTTCCATTCTCGATCCAGGCGTTGAATTTCTGCAGCACCTCGGAATTCTTGTATTCGCTGATGCCTGTATCGATCCGGTAGTCCCAATTGTGTACGCCGCAGATCAGATTGTCGTGCTTGTCGACAAATCCGTCCGCAAGCAGGGCGCCGCGATGATGGCAGCGCCCGTAGAGCACCGAGACATTCTCGCCGTAGCGGATGACGACAAGATCGACATTGCCGGCAAGCGCATAGGCCGGCACGCGATCCTCAAGCTGCGACCATTCCGCGATGGCGACCTTTTTCATTCGCGCTCCCCCAAGCGCTCGAACTATATCACGGCATCGGCACCGGGCCGGTATCCTTCGGCACGGAATAGCCCTTCTGCACTGCCGGCCGCTTGGCGATCGAGATGTACCAGCGCTTCACATTGGGAAATTGGTTGAGGTCGACCCTGTGCCATTCGAAGCGTGAAATCCACGGCCAGGTCGCGATATCGGCGATCGAATAGTCGCCGGCCATGAAATCGCGGCCTTCAAGCCTCCGATCCAGCACACCGTAAAGCCGCAGCGCCTCCTTGTGGTAGCGTTCTTCGGCATAAGGGGCTTTGCCGGGATTTTGCCGCAGGAAATGATGCGCCTGGCCGATCATCGGGCCGATCCCGCCCATCTGCCACATCAGCCATTCGATCACGCGGTAGCGTTTCTCGCCGTCTTTCGGGAGCAGCTTGCCGGTCTTGTCGCCGAGATAGATCAGGATCGCGCCGGACTCGAATAGCGACATATTGTTGTCGCGGTCGATGATCGCCGGGATGCGGTTGTTGGGCGAGATTTTCAGAAAGTCGGGCGCGAATTGCTCGTCCTTGGTGATGTCGATGGGATGTGCCTTGTAGGGCAGGCCAAGCTCTTCCAGCGCGATGGAAACCTTGCGACCATTGGGCGTCGTCCAGGTATAGAGATCGATCATTCAATTCCTCACTTTTTCTTCTGGGCTTTCAGGCGGGCGATCGCCGCTTTGATCGGTGCGTAGGGGCCGAACTGGTGCTGTGTCTGGCTGAAATTGTCGGCATACGGTCCGTACGGGGTGTCGACCGGCTTCTGCAACAGGTCAGGGAAATCCTTGTCGATACCTGCACGATTGGGCCGTGGGCGCGAGATCACATACGCCGCGACGTCCCACGCCTCTGCCTGGCTAAGCCGCGGATTGTAATAGCTCGTCCCGTTCGGCATGTTGAAATGAATGAAGTTGGCGGCGTTGGTCAGCCGCGCCATGCCGGCGCCGTTGTTGAAACTGTCCGGTCCCCAGAGCGGCGGCGTCAAGTAACCCAGCGTGGGTACCGAACGATTGCGAAGCACGCCCAGCCCGTCCGGCGCGTGGCATAGCGCGCAGGACCGCACGTAGATTTTTGCTCCGCGCACGGGATCGGCGGCACGCGTGAGCTCGGGCATTTTCCCGGCGCCCAGACCGGACAATGTCTGGCCCGGCTTCACGCCGGTCGACAGGAATTTGATATAGGAAACGATTGCCTTCATCTCCGGCGCCTCCACCGGAAGCGGCTTGCCGTTCATGCTGCGCGTCATGCAGGAATTGACGCGATCCTCGATCGATATCTCGGCAGCGGAACGCACGGAATATTGCGGAAAGTCGTTCCACAAGCCCCACAGCGGCAATCCGAATTTCTTGGTGCCGGCCATCAGGTGGCAATTGCCGCAGGCGAGATTGTTGCCGGCGTAGCGTTTGGCGGGATCGGAAACCGCCGGCCCGATATGCGCATAGGTCGCGGTGACCAGATCGCGTCCGCGCCGCACCAATTGTCCATTCTCGTCGTTCGGCAGGGCGCCCACTTCCGGAACGCTCCATGCCGGGTCTGCCGGTGCGCCGAAATTCTGAGCCGCGGCGCTATGAGCGGCGATCAGGACACCTACGGCGCCGAGCACCAAGGCTCGGATCGCTTGCGCAATGGATGTCATGGGGTGTTGCCTGCGGGAAAATTGATGGCCGGGTGTATGAGCGAAAATCAACTGCCGCGATAGGTCGAATAGGTCCACGGCGTGACCAGCAGCGGCACATGATAATGTCCTTCCGGCTCCGCGACGGAGAAGCGGACCGGCACCACGTCCAGAAAGGGTGGATCGGCCAACGCAACTTGCCGTGAGGCAAAATAAGCGCCGACATGGAATTGCAGCTCGTACGTGCCGATGCGAAGCGGCGCGCCGCTCAGCAGCGGCCTATCGGTGCGGCCATCGGCGTTGGTGATCGCCTCGGCGAGTAATCCGCGTGCGCTCATTCCTACCTCATAAAGCACGATGCGGATCCCGGCCGCCGGCTGGCCGCTGACATTGTCG
This sequence comes from uncultured Hyphomicrobiales bacterium, assembly GCA_964370945.1. Taxonomy (GTDB): domain Bacteria; phylum Pseudomonadota; class Alphaproteobacteria; order Rhizobiales; family Xanthobacteraceae; genus Pseudorhodoplanes. The sequence continues at coordinate 9,688 of CAYJNT010000055.1, forward strand.
AGCACATGCGTGGACAGCCGCCCATCGGTCTTCGGCATGCCCGGCCCATCGGCTTTGGCGACCAGCCGCAGCCGCGTGATGAAGCCGATCTCGCGCAAGGCCGCGATGCGTTCGGCATTGGCGTCGTTCTTCAGGCGCCGCTCGAATTGAGTGAGAATGGAATCGCGCGTGTGCCGCCGCACGCAGATGATGAAAGGGAAGCCGAATTTGTCCCGATAGGTGGCATTGAGTTTGGAGAAACGGGCGAATTCTTCGTCGCTCAAGCGGTCGAGGCCGAGGCTGCCTTGTTCGGCTTGTGAATCCGTCGTGATGTCGGCACGGCGTACCTTCGAGCCCAGTTCGGGATGCGCGCGGATGAAGGCGTGCTGTTTGTCGGCCGGCGCCGTGGCCACGGCCTGCGCCATGGCCGCATGCAGGGCCTCGACGGTCGGGTAGGGCCGGCCGGTGGCAGCCTGCTCGGCGACCCACGGGGCGTGCTCGAACACATCTGCGAGAGTGGCGACAAGCTCCATGGCTGGCATGGAGTTGAGCTTTTCCAGCGGGATTCTATGCGTCATGGCTTGTAAGGGGCTGGCGCGGGTGAATTTAACTTATTGATAATGATGATGAATTTCCACGATTTTGGCGTCTGGGTAGTTTACGGTAAGACCGCGCCTAAGGCGATCCTGCCAACGGAACGCCTGTTCACTGCCACCTGAACCTTTTTTCATTTCACCACGACCAATTCCACGAGCCCAGTCGTCCGCGATGCAACAGACATCAGACGAAGTCCTGATTCAGAGGATCGCGGGGGCCGACCGGCTCGCCATGCAGGTGCTGTATGCGCGGCACCATGTACGGGTCTACCGGTTCGTTCTTCGCCTGGTCCGTAACGAGTCTACGGCGGAGGATCTGATCAGCGAGGTCTTCCTCGATGTCTGGCGTCAGGCCGGACGCTTCGAGGGCCGTTCTGCGGTGACGACCTGGCTGCTCGCCATCGCGCGGTTCAAGGCGCTGTCCGCGCTGCGAGGCCGCAAGGAGGCGGAACTGGACGATGAAGTGGCGGAGGCGGTCGAGGATACGTCCGACACCCCCGAAGTCGCGATGCAGAAAAAGGATACGGGTGAAATTTTGCGGAAGTGCCTGACGAAACTGTCCGCGGAGCACAAGGAGATCATCGATCTCGTCTACTACCACGAAAAGTCCGTGGAAGAGGTGGCCGAGATCGTCGGGATACCGGAGAACACCGTCAAGACGCGCATGTTTTATGCGCGGAAGAAATTGGCGGAGGAACTCAAAGCGGCAGGAATTGAAAGAGGTTGGCCATGAATACGAAATTACACGAGCGCGAAGAGATCGAGGCGATGCTGCCGTGGTTTGCGGCTGGCACGCTGAACCGCAGGGATGCGGCGCGGGTCGAGGCGGCGCTCAAATCCGATGCAGAGCTTTCGCAGCGTTTTGAGCTGGTGCGCGAAGAGCTCGGCGAAACCATCCGCCTGAACGAGGATCCCGGGGCGCCGTCGTCGCGCGCGCTCAAGAGCCTGTTCGAGAAGATCGACGCGGAAGCGCCGCGCCGGCAGGCCGTGTCGTTCAACCTGGTCGGCCGGATTTCCGAATTCGTCGCGAGCTTCTCTCCACGTACGCTGGCTTATGCCGGCGCGGTGGCGGCGCTTGCGCTCGTGCTGCAGGCCGGCGTGATCACGAGCCTCGTCACCGATCGCGGCGATGCCAATTACAAGACCGTGTCGGTTGATCCGGGGCAGGGCGCCTTCGCGCTGGTGCGCTTCGCGCCGAATGCCACCGCAGCCGACATCACCAAGTTCCTGGAAGACAATAAGGCGATCGTGGTCGACGGGCCGAAGGCGGGCATGTACCGCATCCGCCTTGCCGTCACGGGCATGCCGAAAGAGGAATTGGCCCGCATCATCAAGCAGATGCAAGAAAACAAGAGCGTGAGCGTGGTCGCTCCCGTGCAGTAAGGGTTGTGCCACCGCGGGACGCCTAAAAACGGGCGTCTTTGCGGTCGCATCTGTTGAGGTGCAATCGTGGCGACGTGAGCTGGTTCACAGACGGATTGCACACATGCGGTTAGAGTATCCGTTCGGGAGAGATGCCATGCGCCTCCAGCAAAGCCGGTTCAGAATTGCGCGTCTGCTTGGTCCTGGCCTCGCAACGGCGGCTGTTGTCTGGCTTGCCGCAGGTGATGCGTTTTCCGCGGTGATCGGCCCGGTGGGCCCCGGCGGTGGCGGTGGACCGCGCATCAGCACACCCAATATCGGCTCAGTTGGCCCGCGCGGACCGAATTTCCGCGTCGGCCCGGGCATCGATCGCCCGAAGGGCAATCCTGAAACCGGCAAGCCCCCGAAGGGCACGCCCGACGTCGGCGATCGGCGGCCGCCCAAGGGCCCGAAAGGGCCGGGCATTGTCATCATTCCGCCCGGGCCCGGTGGTCCGCCGAATTATATTCCGCCGCAGCAGCGATTCAGCGCGCCGGCGACGCCGTTCCGGCGCGTCGGCACCGGCGTGCCCCCGTCGGGCGAGCAGCGTTATGTCCCCGATGAAGTCGTGATCGAGCTCGACGGAAATCCCTCGCAGCAGGCGACGGCCGCGCTCGCCGCGCGCTACCGCTTGACACGGATGGAATCGCTGCGGCTGCCGCTGACCGACACGACTATCTATCGCTGGCAGATTCCGAATCCCGGACAGCGTTCGGTTTCGGCGGTCATCCGTCAGCTCGAGGGCAACCGCGCGATCAAGTTCGTGTCGCCGAATTATTGGTATGCGTTGTCGCAATCGGCGATGGCGAGCGCGCCGGCGGAAAAGCCGGAAGGCGGCGATCCCGCGCAATATGCGCTCGGCAAGCTCCGCTTGCCGCTCGCGCATGGTCTGGCGAAGGGCGATCAGGTGCTGGTCGCGGTGATCGATTCCGGCGTCGACACGACGCATCAGGAATTTGCCGGCGTGATCGCCGATACATACGACGTGCTTGATCCGGCCGAGCCGCCGCACGCGCACGGTACTGCCATTGCGGGCGCGATTGCCGCGCATTCCCGTCTCATGGGTGTTGCGCCGGCGGCGAAAATCCTCGCCATCCGCGCGTTCGGGGAATCGAAAGGCGCCGCCGAAGGCACGACTTTCAATATTCTCAAGAGCATCAACTGGGCGGTCGAGAAGAACGCCCATGTCATCAATATGAGCTTTGCAGGCCCGCAGGATCCGGCGCTGTCGCGCAGCCTCGCCGCGGCCCGGCAGAAAGGCATCGTCCTGATCGCCGCTGTCGGCAATGCCGGTCCGAAATCGCCGCCGCTTTACCCGGCCGCCGATGCCAACGTGATCGCGGTGACCGCAACCGATTCCGACGACCAGCTGTTCAGGGCCTCCAACCGCGGCGGCCACATCGCGGTCGCGGCGCCCGGTGTCGATATTCTGCTGCCGTCGCCCGGCGGCGGGTATCAGGTGTCGTCGGGAACGTCGTTTGCGGCCGCGCATGTGAGCGGCATCGCGGCACTCGTTCTCGAGCGCAAGCGCGACCTCAAGCCCGATGCCATGCGCAAGATCCTGACGTCGAGCGCGAAGGACCTCGGTCCGAAGGGCCGCGACATCTATTTCGGCGCGGGTCTTGCGGATGCCTATCAGGCATTGACGGCGATTGAGGGTGGCGACTCGTCGCCGTCGAACGCATCGGCCTCGCGCTGATCGGACACGATCGACTCACTGCAATTTTCTGTTGGTTGCGCGCAATGGCAACACGGCCGCCGCGCGACTGCGATACGATGACCCCGTGAGAAAATTTCTTTTCGCTCTGATTCTGATCGCGGCAATGCTTTGCGGTGTGCAGGTATCGCACGCGGCGCCGGTCCGCGTGGCCGATGGCGACACGATCGAGCTTGGCGGACAGCGCATCCGCTTGCAGGGGATCGACGCGCCCGAATTGCACCAGGAATGCCGCGACGCGTCGGGACGCAGTTGGGCGTGCGGCCGGCGCGCACGATCCGAACTGCGGAAGCTGATCGGAAACGATTCCGTCCAGTGCGAGCGGCGCAGCAGGGATCGTTTCAGCCGCTCGGTCGCCGTCTGTCGTGCCGGCGGCCGCGATCTCGGCGAAGCGATGGTGCGCACGGGCTTCGCCTTCGCCTATCCGGACTGGGCCAGCCCTTACGGCGCCGCGGAGATGGACGCGCGCAGCCGGAAGGCCGGGCTGTGGGCCAGTTCGTTTCAAAATCCCCGCGCCTGGCGCGATCAGCACCCAAGAGACGACGGTCCGCCAGTCGGCCGCCATGCCGGCGACATCATCCCGCGCGCGACCCAGGACTGGCTGCGGGAGCGTTCGCAGGCGGCGCGGCAATCGGTTGCGCGGTGGCTGCGGTCGTTCTGGACCGGAAAAGCCGAAGCGCGCTAGCGCCTTCCCTATCAAAGCTTTGAAATCACTCAATAATATTATCAACGGCTGGGCCTGACCCGGCCGTGAACCTTTTTCCTTGCCCGACCGTCCAATGCATATCGGGCCATTGCCGGCCCTGCAGAAACCTCGGAAGGGAATCGTCATGTCCAGGAAGACCATTGCCGCGGCGCTCACCGCGCTCACCCTCGTCACCACGCTTGCCGCGACCAGCGGCCAAGCCCAGGCGAAGTCCTGGGGCACCGCCCTCGGCGTCGGCATCGCTGCCGGTGCAATCGTCGGCGTGGCTGCTGCCTCGCACGGTTACGGTTACGGTTATTACGGCGGCCCGGCTTATGTGGTTGAGCCCGGATATCGCTGCCGCGCCGTCGCCCGTTACGACGCCTGGGGCAATTACATTCGCACCGTGCGCATCTGCGACGGCTGGTAACCGATCAAAGTTGGCGATCGGTGCCCGCGCCCCTTCCACCCCGGCGCCGATCTGCTTGACCCGCCCGGCTCATGTCCCCGCCGGGCGGGTCTTCTCTTGTATGACATCTTATGACCGATAACGATTTTTCCGTTACATCACGTTTGCGGAGTGAATCTCTCCGCGGCGGAACGGTTTTGTTGAATCCTGAGAAAAGTTTGGTCTGGACGATCTACGTGAAACGTGCGGAATATGCGCCACTGAGGGGAAGTGGTGTCCATGAGTTCAGAGATCATCCTTGAAACCGAGGATCTCACCAAGGAATTTGCCGGCTTCGTTGCGGTCAACGGGGTAAACCTGAAGATCGAGCGCGGCACGATCCACGCCTTGATCGGCCCGAACGGCGCCGGCAAGACGACCTGCTTCAATCTTCTCACCAAATTCCTGACGCCGACGCGCGGACGCATCTCGTTCAAGGGCCGCGATATTACGACGCTGGCGCCGGCCGATGTCGCAAGACTTGGCGTGGTCCGCTCATTTCAGATTTCGGCCGTGTTTCCGCATCTGACTGTGCTCGAGAATGTGCGGATCGCGCTGCAGCGCCGGCGCGGCGGCTCGTTCGATTTCTGGCGCTCACGTCGCGTGCTCGATCAGTTCAACGACCGCGCGCTGGAACTGATCGCCGACGTCGGACTGAGCGATTTCGTGCAGATTCCCGCGGTCGAACTTCCCTATGGCCGCAAGCGTGCGCTCGAGATCGCGACTACGCTTGCGCTCGATCCGGAGATGCTGCTGCTCGATGAGCCGACCGCCGGCATGGGACATGAGGATATCGACCGCATCGCCGCATTGATCAAGCGCGTCGCCGCCGACCGCACCGTGCTGATGGTCGAGCATAATCTCAGCGTGGTGTCGGACCTGTCGGACAAAATCACCGTGCTGACGCGTGGCCGCGTGCTGGCGGAAGGCGATTACGAGAATGTCTCCAACAATCCGGACGTGCGCGAAGCCTATATGGGTGTCGGACATGCTTGATCCGCGCACGGCGCTTCTGTCGGTCGACGATCTGCAGGCGTGGTACGGCGAATCGCACATTCTGCATGGCGTCACGTTCGATGTTTTTCCGGGCGAAGTGGTGACGCTGCTTGGCCGCAACGGCGCCGGCAAGACCACGACGCTGAAATCGATCATGGGGATCGTCGGCCATCGCACCGGCTCGATCCGGTTCGAAAACGACGAAATGATCAGACGTCCGTCCAATCACATCGCGCGGGCGGGCATCGCGTTGTGTCCGGAGGAGCGCGGCATTTTCGCGAGCCTCGATGTCGAAGAAAATCTGCTGCTGCCGCCGGTGGTCAAGCCCGGCGGATTGTCGCTCGAGCAGATTTTCGAGCTCTTTCCCAATCTGCGCGAGCGGCTCGGATCGAGCCAGGGCACGAAATTGTCCGGCGGCGAACAGCAAATGCTCGCAATCGGCCGAATCCTGCGCACCGGTGCACGGCTCCTGTTGCTCGACGAGCCGACGGAAGGATTGGCGCCGGTCATCATACAACAGATCGGAAAAACGATCCGCACATTAAAGCAGCAGGGCTTCACCATCCTGCTGGTTGAACAAAATTTCCGCTTCGCTTCGACAGTCGCTGATCGCTATTACGTGATGGAGCATGGCAAAGTGGTGCATCACTTCGCCAATTCGGAGCTCAATGCCAATCTCGACAAGCTTCACGAATATCTCGGAGTTTGAGTAAACTGCCCCCAGAGAACGAATAACAAGGAGGAATGCAATGAAACGTATCATCGGCTTCGCGGCGCTCGTCGCAGCCATCGGCTGCGCCCCGGCGCAGGCGCAATTTTCTGACGGCGTGATCAAGATCGGCGTCATGAACGACATGTCCGGCACTTACGCCGACCTGACCGGTCCGGGCTCTGTCGTCGCTGCGCAGATGGCGGTCGAGGATTTCGGCGCCGCTGCCAAGGGTCTCAAGGTCGAGATCGTCGGTGCGGACCACCAGAACAAGCCCGATATCGGCTCCAACGTCGTGCGGTCCTGGATCGACACCGACAAGGTCGATGTCATCGTCGACGTGCCGACCTCTTCGGTGGCGCTCGCCGTCAACGAGATCGTCCGTGAGAAGAACAAGGTGTTCCTGATTTCGGGCGCCGCAGCATCCAATCTCACCGGCGACAAGTGCTCGCCCAATACCGTCCACTGGACCTACGACACCTGGGCGCTGGCGAACGGCACCGGTAATGCGATCGTGAAGACCGGCGGCAAGAGCTGGTTCTTCCTCACTGCCGACTATGCCTTCGGTCACGCGCTCGAGCGTGATACGGCGGCTGTTGTCGAAAAGAACGGCGGCAAGGTGGCCGGAAAAGTGCGCCATCCGTTCCCGGCAACCGACTTCTCCTCGTTCCTCTTGCAGGCGCAGGCCTCCAAGGCGCAGATCATCGGTCTCGCCAATGCCGGCGCCGACACCACCAACGCGATCAAGCAGGCCGCCGAATTCGGCATCGTCAAGGGCGGCCAGAGTCTTGCCGCGCTGCTGATCTTCATCAGCGACGTCAAGGCGCTCGGCCTGCAAACGGCACAAGGGCTGATCTTCACCGAAGCCTGGTACTGGGATCTCAATGACGCGAACCGCGACTTCGCGAAGCGTTTCGCTCCCCGTAACAAGGGCATCTATCCGAGCATGATCCATGCCGGCGTCTATTCGGCGGTCACGC
>CAYJNT010000056.1:0-16958 GCA_964370945.1 uncultured Hyphomicrobiales bacterium
GATGCCTTCTTGACCGCCTTATCGGAGCAGAGCCAATGGGCAATCGTCTGCCATGACCGGCCAAGCGTTTCAGCGCCGAGAAAAAGCCCCAGATGGTCGCAGGGCTCCGTGAGCATTTCGATGTCGGCTTGCGGCGTGCCGATCAGGCGACCGGCGGCAAAAAGCTGATCCCTGGAGATGAGTTCGTCCCGGGTTCCGGCCAACAGCAGCACCGGGATGCGAACCTCGGCCAGATTGATCCGCCGCCCAAGCGCGACGAAGCGTCCTTCAGCAATCTGATTTTCCTTGAACAGATATTGGACGACCTGAAGATAATAGGTCCCCGGCAGATCGAAGGTCCACGCATACCAGTCCTGAAAGCGCTGCGCGAGTTCGATTGTCGGCGATACCTGAAGTGCGCGACCGATGTCCTCCGTGCCGAGGATCGGCGCCCAAAGCTCGAGTGCGTGCTGACCGAGCACGCGGCCGTTGCCGGCTTGCACGATGTCTTCGAAGGTTTTGAACGGGAGCTTCGCGACCAGTTCCGACAGCTGCGAATCTGCAGCATGAATGTCGATGGGTGCAGCGACAAGCGCGAGTCGCCGAACTTTCTGCGGGAAGCGCGCGGCATAGACCAGCGCCATCCAGGCTCCCTGGCAGAGGCCGACAAGATCGACAGGCGGACCAAGCTCGTCGACCGCAATGTTGAGGTCGGCAAGATAAGTGTCGATCGAGAAATAGCGCATCTCCGCCGTCGCCGAGCGCCAATCCGTGACGAAGACGCGCGGCAGGCCATTGCGCAGCAGGACCTCAACGATACTGTGGCCAGGTGCGAAATCCGCGATCGTTGCGCCATGCAATGCGTAAGGCGCGCAGACAAGCGTCGCTTGTCCCCGCGCCTGCGCGGCAAAACTGCGCAATCGCATGGTCGGCAACTCCAAGGCAACGGAATTGCGCGTGGTCCAGGCCAGCTCCGCTGGCTGCGCGCCGGCTTGTCCTTCGGAATTCAGGGAACTCGCAAGGGTATTCAGAAGAGTTGCCGTGCTCTCGGCCGCCGACGCGGCAACGAGGAGCGGCCACAAGAACGGAGCCGAAAATGGCGGTCGGGATATCCGATCGACCACAGCTGTTGTTCCTTCTCGCTCACCTGACGATATTCAATAGCACATAATCATGATCATGATCGGCGGGACGGGGAACCGGTTTGCGCCGGTGGCGCCGTGTCGTCATCGGCAATCGCGCGCCAGGCGGCGCCGTCGAGGTCGTCATATTGATCGGCCTTGAGCGACCACATGAAGCCCGCGAGGCCGAGCAGGCCAAGGAACAAGGCGAGCGGCACAAGATAGACCAGCACTTCCATCAGGGCGTCTCCCGGACCGTTTGCGCGCGCAATGCGTTGGCGATCACCAGAATGGACGAACCGGACATCGCCGCCGCGGCGATCAGCGGCGTGACATATCCCATGATCGCGAGCGGGACCGCGATCGCGTTGTAGATCACCGCAAGCCAGAGATTTTCCTTCATCAGACAGAACGCCCTGCGCGCGATGCCGAGTGCGGCTTCGACGGGCTTCAGTCTGTCGCCGAGAAACACGGCATCCGCCGATGCCTGCGCGAGATGCGTCGCGGTTACCGGCGAAAGTGAAACCGACGCGGCAGCGAGCGCAGGTGCGTCGTTCAATCCGTCTCCGACCATCAGGACGTTGCGGCCTTCCTGCTTGATCAGCTCGATGCGGGCGATCTTGTCCGCCGGCGTGAGCGCGCCCTGCCAGGCGCCGACGCCGAGCGTCCGGGCGGCGGCCTCGACCGCCACGCCGCGGTCGCCGGACAGAATCTCGACAGCGAGACCTTGCCGCGCGAGACGAGCGACCGTCTCGGCCGCATCGGCGCGCAATCGTTGCCGGACCGCGAATGCGAAACGCCGATCACCGCAGCGGAACGCGATCACCGAGGCTTCCGGATCCGATCGCGCGACGCGATCGGCTTCGACCGCAGCGTCACAGAAGGACGGACGGCCAAGCCTGATCTCGGTGCCGTCCGCGACATGCCGGACGCCCTGGCCGGGCTCTTCGACTGCGCCTGCAAGCGGCGTCCTGGCGTTGGACGCGCGGACCAGCGCCTGCGCCAGCGGATGGCGGCTGCTCAGCGCCAGCTGTCCTGCAAGCGCCAGCATCTCCGGTGGCACCTCGGCCGCATTGACGACTTCGGGTTCGGGCAGCGTCAGGGTGCCGGTCTTGTCGAACACCACGCTATCGACCACGGCCAGCCGCTCGATGGCGTCGCCCGAATTCAAGAGCACACCGGAGCGGAACATCGCGCCGGTGGCGATGACCTGCACCGCGGGTATCGCAAGCCCGAGCGCGCAGGGGCATGTGATGATCAGGACGGCGATCGCCGTGATGATGGCATCATGCCACGTCGCCCCCAGCGCGACCCAGCCCAGCATGGTCGCGAGCGCCGCCGCATGCACCAATGGCGAATAAAGCCGCGCCGCCCGGTCCGCGAGGCGCACATAACGCGAACGCGATTGCCCGGCATTTTCGAGCAGGCGCGTGACCTCGTCGAGCAGCGTTCCGTGCTCGGCCGCGGTGACGCGCAACCGCAAGGCGCCCGAAAGGTTGAGCGTGCCGGCATAGACGCTGGCGCCCGTTTCGACCGGCAAGGGCAGGGTTTCGCCGGTGACAAGGCTCTGATCGATGTCCGATCGGCCGTCGATGACGATGCCGTCGACCGCGAGCCGCTCGCCCGGACGCACCAGGACGATGTCACCCGGATTGATCGCGCTTGCGGGCACTTCGCTGATTTCGTTGTCGCCAACGAACTTGGTCGCGGTCTCGGCCTTGAGCGCGGCGAGATTGGTGGCCACCGCGCGGGTGCGGCGGCGCATATTCTGTTCCAGATAGCGGCCGGCGAGCAGGAAGCTGAGCAGCATCAAGGCGGCGTCGAAATAGGCGTGCTCGGCGTGATTGAGCGTCTCGAACACCGACATGCCAAGCGCGAGAAGGACGCCGACGGTGATCGGAACGTCCATGTTCATATTGCGGCTTGCGATCGCGCGGATCGCCGAACGGAAGAATGGCTGGCCGGCATAAGCCGCGGCCGGCAAGGCGATCAGCGCCGAGAACAAATGAAAGAAATCGCGCTGCTCGGGCGTGATGTCGGTCGCGTTGCCGGACCATACCGACACCGACAGCAGCATGACATTCATCGCCGCAAACGCCGCCACGGCGAGACATCGAAGCAGGAACGCCGCCTCGCGTTGCTGCTCATCCTCGGGGGTCTTCGGATCGAACGGATAAGCCCTGTAACCGAGTTCCGACACGCGCTCGATCACGCGCGCCGGATCGAGCGCGCCTTGCTTCCATTCCACGGCGAGGCGGCGGCTGGTCAGGTTGACGCGTGCGCGCGTGATCTCCGGGATCGCCGCGAGCCCGCGCTCGATTTTCATCATGCAGGCGGCACACGAGATGCCATCCACCGCGAGGTCGATGTGATCGAGGCCCGGCAGATGCCGCACGAAATGCGACAGATCGGGCTTCTGCACCGTCTCGATCGCGCCGCTGCCGCAACAGGCTGCCATCGGGCAATTCCTAATTCAGAACGACGCGGGTGGTGGACAGGAAAAGGCGTCCCGCGTGTCCGGTAGCCTCAATGACGAGGTCCCATTGGCCGGGCTCGACCCCGGACGTCGTGCCGCGGAAGGCGCCGGAACTGCGCTCGGCAAGCGTGACGACGCGGTCTGCGCGCTTGTCGGTCGGCCGCGCGAGACGGGCGGTGAAGCCGATCCCGGATAACGGGGCGCCGGCGCGATCGCGCGCTTCGACCGCGACGACGGCGATGCCGTCGGCTTTGCGCTCGACATGCGCATTGACCCGCCAGCCGCGGCGTTCCTGTGCGCGCGCCGCGGAGATGTCCGCATTGAACGCAAGGCTGGCGCCATAGGCGCTGTCGACCTCCGTGCCCGGCAGCGTATCGATCGCGAGTTTCATCATCACCAGGTTGGCGCCGATCACCACGCCGAAAAAAGCGAGCAGGCAGACGAGCACCGTGCGGCCGGTCAGTTTCTTCTCGGAAGGCAAGGCCATGCGGTCGGCTCCTCGCTACGGCAGAATGAAATGATCCTTGGCGGACGCCATTTCGCCCAGGCCAAGATCGGTCACGACAAAGGTGACGTCGGTGGATTTCTCGAGGTTGTCGCGGTTCGGGACGGTGACCAGAACGCGGAATTCTTCGGTCTGGTCGCGGCCGACCACGACCACCGGACGCGGCATGCCGAGCGAATCCCATCCGACGACTTCAACCTTCGCGCCCGATACGCCGGCGACGTCGAGCGCCACGGCACGGCCATAGGTGCGCTTGTTGAGAAGGCGCACGGTGTAGGCGTTGCGCACCGAGCCGTCGCGCAATGCCACCGCGATCGGATTGCGGTCGTGCAGGACGCTGATGTCGAGGAAGGCGCGGGTCGCCAGCACGTACAGCATGATGCCGCCGACGACAGCGATGACCGATGCATAGAGCACCGTGCGCGGCCGCACGATCTTGAAAATCGGGGCCTGACCGGCCATACGCCGCGCGATGTTGATCTCGTTGTCATACGCAATCAGCCGGGCCGGGCGGCCGATCTTGCTCATGACGGCGTCGCACGCGTCAATGCACAGGCCACACTGAATGCAATCGATCTGGGAGCCGTTGCGGATATCGATACCGGTCGGGCAGACCGCAACGCATTGGTCGCAATCGATACAATCGCCGGCGACGTCGCCTTTGGCGCGCAGTTCGACGGCTTTCTTGAGCGAGAGCCGCGGCTCGCCGCGGTCATGCCGATAAGTGACGTTGAGCGCCCATTCGTCGGTGAGCGCCGCCTGGATGCGCGGCCACGGACACATATAGACGCAGACCTGTTCGCGCATGAAGCCGGCGAGCGCATAGGTCGTGAAGGTGAGAATGCCGATCCAGATGTAAGCGATGAGCGGCGCCTCGAAAGTCGCGAGCTCTTTCACCAGCGTCGGGGCGTCTGCGAAATAGAGAACCCAGGCGCCGCCGGTCCACCATGCAATCAGGATCCAGATCGTATGCTTGGCGGCAATCTCGCCGACGCGCCGCGCCGTCAGCTTGCCATCGTCTTTCTTCATCCGCTCGCGACGGTCGCCTTCGATGGCACGCTCGACGGCGTAGAACAGGTCAGTCCAGACCGTTTGCGGGCAGAGATAGCCGCACCAGATGCGCCCGCCGATGGCGTTCATCAGGAACAGCGCGAGCGCGGCGAGGATCAGGAGGCCGGTGAAGTAATAGACTTCCTGCGGCCACAGCTCGATGAAGAAGAAATAGAAACGGCTGCTCGGGAAATCGATCAGCACGGCCTGGCTCGGCGCATCCGGCCCGCGATCCCAGCGCACGAACGGCAGCAGGTAATAGATGCCGAGGCAGACCGCCATCAGCCCCCATTTGATGCGGCGGAATTGTCCGGAAACGGCCTGCGGATAGACTTTGCGGTGCGCTGCATAGAGCGGCGCGGCGTCGGCCTCAAGTTCGGCGGGGGTGAGATTCTTGTTCATGGCGCGGCCATTCTCGGACATACACAAGACTAGGCCGCGCGCCGGCGGCGGCATTGATCCATCTCAAGCGCGGAGGTCGCTGAAATTCCGCTACTTTCCGCCGCTCAGCGAGTACACATACACGGTCAGTGCTTTGAGCGTGACCGGGTCCAGCCGTTCGCTCCAGGCCGGCATCACGCCGCCGCGGCCATTCGTGATCGTCTCGATGATGGCCACCTCATCAGAGCCGTAGAGCCAGATTTTGTCAGCGAGATTCGGCGCGCCGACATCGAGCTTCCCCTTGCCGTCGTCGCCGTGGCAGGTCGCGCAGTTGTCCGCAAAGAGCTTGCGGCCGGCGTCGAGATCGGTGCCGGTTGCGACCGGAAGCCCGGAGAGCGAGCGGACGAAGTTCGCGACCGTCTTGATCTCGGCGGTCTTCAAGAGCCCGTCCTTGCCGCCGAACGGCATCATGGAACCTTCGCGCGCTTTCTTGTGGCCGGAGCGGATGCCGAAATCGATCGTCTGCCCGATCTCGTCGAGGGTGCCGCCCCACAGCCAGTCGTCGTCGTTGAGATTGGGATAACCTTTGGCGCCGGCTGCGCCGCTACCGTGGCACGGCGCACAATTGTCGCCGAAGGCCACTTTTCCGCGCGCGCGGGCGAGCGCCAGCAGCGCGGGATCCTGCACGATATTCGGCAAGGGCGCCGCCGCAAGGCCTGCCGCCTTTTGGCCGCGCAGCTTTTCGAGATCGGCGAGCTCGGTGCGCAACAGCGCGCGCGTCGAATAGTCGAACCAACCCGCAGTGTAGCCGCTGATCGTCGGCCAGGCCGGATACACGGCCCAATAGCCGAACGACCAGACGATGGTCGCGTAGAACAGATACACCCACCAGCGCGGCAGCGGCGTGTTCAGCTCCTTGATGCCGTCCCATTCATGGCCGGTGGTGGCGGTGCCGGTGACGGCGTCGTGCTCTTCGTGGTGCGCCATGATCAATCGTCCTGCAATGGAATGCGCGCGGCGTCGTCGAACTTCGTGCGATTACGCGGCCACAGCGCATAGGCGACGATGGCGATGAACACGGCGACGAAGAGCGGTGTCCAGATTGTGGTGACGAAGTCGGACACCAGGTTATGGGCGGTGAGGATCGCTTTCATGTTTCGTGTCCGTCAGCGCAGGTTTGCTTTCTCGTTGTAGAGCTTGAAGTCGACGAGCGTTCCGAGCATCTGCAGATAGGCGACAAGCGCGTCCATTTCGGTCAGCCGCTGCGGATTGCCGTCGAAGTTGCGCACGGTGGCTTTGGGATAGCGCTTCTGCACGCCGTCGGCGCCGTCGCTGTCGGGATCGGCCTGCGCCTTGAGGTCGGCGGCCGCATTGGCAATGTGCGCGTCGGTGTACGGGACGCCGACCGCGCGATTCTTGCGCAGGTGGTCGGCGATATTGGCGACGTCGAGATCGGTCTGTGCGAGGAACGGATAGCCCGGCATCACCGATGGTGGAACGATTGCGCGCGGGTTGACGAGATGGGTCACATGCCATTCGTCGGAATACTTGCCGCCGACGCGGGCGAGGTCGGGGCCCGTGCGTTTCGATCCCCACTGGAACGGATGGTCGTACATGCTTTCGGCCGCGAGCGAGTAATGCCCGTAGCGCTCGATCTCGTCGCGCAGCGGGCGAACCATCTGCGAGTGGCAGAGGTAGCAACCTTCGCGGACGTAGATGTTGCGGCCGACGAGCTCGAGCGGCGTATAGGGCCGCATGCCTTCGACCTTCTCGATCGTGCTCTTGAGATAGAACAGTGGCGTGATCTCGACGAAGCCGCCGACCGCGATCACCAGCAGGATGCCGATGATCAGCAGCACGGAGTTCTTTTCGAGAATCTGATGCCGTTTCCAGAATGACATGCCGCTCTCCTATTCCGCCGGCTGGAGCGCCGCGCCCTGCGGCGCGATTTGCTCGGCTTCGCCGGCGCGGATGGTCATCCAGACGTTAAAGGCCATGATCAGTGCGCCCACGACGAACAGAGCGCCGCCGGCCGCGCGGATGACGTAGAAGGGATGCATCGCCTCGACGGTTTCGATGAAGGAATATTCGAGGAAGCCGAGCGCGGTGTAGGCGCGCCACATCAGGCCCTGCAGGATCCCGGACACCCACATCGCGGAGATGTAGAGCACGATGCCGATGGTCGCGATCCAGAAGTGCCAGTTCACGAGCCGCAGGCTGTAAAGCGCCTTGCGATTCCACAGCCACGGCACGAGGCAATAGATCGCGCCGAAGGACACGAAGCCGACCCAGCCGAGCGCGCCGGAATGCACGTGCCCGATGGTCCAGTCAGTATAGTGGCTGAGCGAATTGACGACCTTGATCGACATCATCGGTCCCTCGAAGGTCGACATGCCGTAGAAGGCGACCGACACCACCATCATGCGCAGCACCGGATCGGTGCGCAGCTTGTCCCACGCGCCGGAGAGCGTCATCAGGCCGTTGATCATGCCGCCCCAGGACGGCATCCACAGCATGATCGAGAAGGTCATGCCGAGCGTCTGCGTCCAGTCGGGCAGGGCGGTGTAGTGCAGGTGATGCGGGCCGGCCCAAATATACAGAAAGATCAGCGCCCAGAAGTGGATGATCGACAGCCGGTAGGAATAGATCGGCCGCTCCGCGCGCTTTGGAATGAAGTAATACATGATCGCGAGGAAGCCAGCGGTCAGGAAGAAGCCGACCGCGTTGTGGCCGTACCACCACTGGAACATCGCGTCCTGCACGCCGCCCCAGGCGATGTAGGATTTCGAGGAGAGGAGCGAGACAGGCAAGGCGGGATTGTTGCCGAGATGCAAGACAGCGATGGTGACGATGAACGCGAGATAGAACCAGTTGGCGACAAAGATGTGCGGTTCCTTGCGCTTGAGCATCGTGCCGACAAAGACGAGCAGATAGACGCCCCACACGATGGTCAGCCACAGATCGGCGTACCATTCCGGTTCGGCATATTCCTTGGATTGCGTCACGCCGAGCAGATAGCCGGTGCCGGCGATGACGATGAAGAAGTTGTAGCCGAGCACGACGAACCAGGGCGCGAGCTCGCCGGCGAGCCGCGCATGACAGGTGCGTTGCACGACATAGAGCGAGGTCCCGATCAGGACGTTGCCGCCGAACGCGAAGATGACGGCGGACGTATGCAAGGGACGCAGACGGCCGAAGGTCGTCCAGGGCAGGTCGAAATTGAGCGCCGGGTAGGCGAGCTGCAGCGCAATGACGAGACCGACCGTGAAGCCCGCGATCCCCCAGAACACCGCCGCGATTGTGGCAAATTTCACCGGCCCGAAATTGTAATTCGGCTTGCCGCCAATCTCCTGCGGCGGCGGCGCAGCCGGTCGCGCGAAATAGTGGCTGCCGATTGCGAATACCGCGGCGATGCTGGCCGCGCTGAACAGATACGCATGAAAAATGTAGGCCTGGTCCTGACCGAGCGCCGCGCCGACGAGACTGAGGAAGGCGAGAACCGCGAACAGGATCGACAAGCCGAGTTCCGCGGACGTCATCTGTTTGAAAACGTGATCAGCCATGGGTCATCCGACGTTGAGTGGTCCTGCAGGCCAAGCCGGACGATCTGCCGGCGGGCCCACCATCGTGACGGCACGGCCGGCGGTTGCGTTGATGTAGGTCAAGATCCGCTGCCTAATGCGACATCAATGTCGGCACGGTCATCGACGAAAGGATGCCGCGGGTCGCGCCGCCGAGGATGAGTTCGCGCCAGCGCGAGTGGCCGTATCCGCCCATGACCAGAAAATCGGTCGCATTGTCGGCGGCATAAGACAGCACGACGCTGGCAACATCGGCATCGGCGCCGGTGATCTGCTGAACCTCGACATTCAGCTTATGCCGCGCGAGATGCTGCGCCATGTCCGTGCCGGCAATCCCGAGATTGCGGGTTTTCGCGGTCGTCACCATCAGCAGGTCGATTTTCTTTGCCTTGTGCAGGAATGGCATCGCGTCGGCGATCGCACGCGCGGCGGGCGCGCTTCCGTCCCAGCAGCAAACGATCCGATCGAATTTGGCCGGAGATCTCTGAATGTAAGGCACGATCAAGACCGGCCGGCTGGATGTGAACAGCACCGATTCGATGAACAGATCCTGCTCACCCGGCGTGTCGGGCTCGGCCTGGGCGACGACGGCGAGATCGCAGCACCGCGCTGTCATGGCAAATCGCTCGACGGCGTCGACAAGCGTCTCGGTAATGCTCAGGGCGCCGAATGCGACGCCGTGCTTCTTCGCAAGCGATTCAAAACGGTCGATTGCCGCCTGCGCCGCCTTCTCGTTTTCGTTGATGGCGGCATCGATCACGTTGGTGCCAACGCCTTCGATGACCATGGTCGGGATCACCGGCTTGAGGGCGAAGGCGGTGCCCGTCAGGTGGGCGCCGAATGTCTGCGCGACCGACAATGCGTAGTCCGCCGCAGGATCGCTTTTGGCTCCAACGGCGAGATTGACAATCAGGTCCTTGAGCATTGCTTCCTCCAGATCTTCGTCAGAACATTTAGAGGGTCGCGGATTGACCGCTTTGACAAACATCAACCCGATGGCCGGGCATCGGCGGGACGTCGCCGAAATCGCGCTTGATTTAGCTCAATGCGCCGCTCACAGGTCGTGGCACACGTCTTTCAGATGAGAGGTGTGTCATGAACATCGTGAAGGCACTGTCCGAAGGTTGGTCGAATTACCGGCGCCGGCGCGCCCGCATCGACGAGTTGCGCGCCCTCGATTGCGCGGATATGCGGAGTCTGGTGCAGGATACCGGCTTGAGCTTCGAAGAACTTGTGGACCTGGCGAAAACCGAGGGCGACGCGGCTGGGCTGCTGTATCGCCGGCTGAGCGACATGGGTCTCGACGCGAAGAAAATTGACGCGACGCTCATGCGCGACATGCAGCGGTGCTGCACGCTCTGCGACAGCAAGGACCTCTGTGCGCATGAAATCGATGACAAGCCGAAGGCGGCGGCATGGCCGAGCTATTGTCCCAACAAGGACACGCTCGAAGCGCTGCGCCGCATCTGGCGTCCAGATAGCACGCAATGAAATTTGCGGGGTCAGTCATGAAAATTGCCGGCGCGGCGGCATTCGCGCTCTCGCTGCTGCCGTTGGCGGCCTCGGCCCAGACGTCGCCCGAGGTGCAGCGCGGGATCACGCTGGCGCGCACCCATTGCGTTCGCTGCCACTCGATCGACAAGCTCAGCCCCAGTCCGCTGACGATCGCGCCGCCGTTCCGCGATCTGCACAAGCGCTACAAGGTGGAGCATCTCGCGGAGGCGCTGGCTGAGGGCATTGTGACCGGCCATCCGACCATGCCGGAATTCCGGTTCGCGCCGGATCAGATCAGGGACTTCATCGCCTTTCTGAACAGCCTGAAATAGCCGGTAAAATCAAAAATGAGGGCCGGCATTGCCGCCGGCCCCAAGCAACAGCGAATCCCGGGAGTTAGATTCGCTCGACGGACGTCACCTGAAACGTATGCATGTTGTCCTGTTCGCGGATCGAAACATATTCGCCGAGCTCGAAGCGCTCATCTTCGAGGTGGTATCCGGACTCGTCCGGCTCGTCGCCGCGAATGTCATAGTGAAATGCCCACGACCCGCCAGGACGGCGGACAACGTGCCCGATCGCTTCCTCCTCGTCGGGTCGAAAACGCACCACACGGCAGAAATCACGGAACGCCTGCCACAATTGCGGATCGATCTTGCCGTCCTTGTCGAGCGGCGCGAAGATCGTATAGCCGTGCGTGGCGTCGCCTGCCGGATGACCTTTTTCGCGTGCAAGCTCAAGCCGGATCTGCCGGAAATTCGGCGGCAGCTTGGTGGCGGGATGCCTGGCTTGCTTTGTTGCGGTCATGGTCGGCTCCATCAGGTGTTCAGGTTGTTGAGCGCGAGGCGGTTGCGCAGAACAACGCGCCGCGAACTCGGAAGCTCGATCGCGGCGTCGTCCTGGAATTGCGTCAGCGTGCGTGAAACGGTCTCGATCGTGAGCCCGAGATAGTCGGCGATATCCTGGCGCGACATCGGCAGTTCGACGGCATTGCCGGCGGACCGGTCGGCGAGCTGAAGCAGGAAGGACGCCACGCGCTCCTGCGCCGTTTTCACAAGCAGCATGGCGTGGTTGCGCGCGTGATTGAGTTCGCGCGAGGTATAGGCCCAGAGTTGCCTGGCGACGTCGCTGTCGCGCGTCGCGGCCGCGAGGATTACGGACCGGCGGACAACCAGGACGGTGACGTCGGACATCGCTTCCGCCGAGGAGGCGTGTTCGGTGCCGGCTTCAAGGCCAAAAATGTCTCCGGGGAAATAGAAGCCCTGGATTTGGCGGCGGCCGTCATTGAGGATCTTGTAGCTGCGCGCCGTGCCGCTCACGAGCTTGTAGACATAGTCGGCCGGTTCGTTTTCACCGTAGATTTCGACGCCCTTCCTGAAGGTCATCGATGCGCCCATCAGCTCGATCGAGCCGAACAAGGCGTGAGTCGCGGGCGCGGGCTGAGACGGCTGGGCTGTCAAGCTGCGAGCGGTAATTTGGGCGCGCATGGCTTTCTCCTCTGTGTCCATGCGCTATCGATAAAGGCCATTGCGAGGGCCGAAAATTCGGATATTGCACTTAAGTAATATCCCGGAGAGGGATACGTAGAATCCCGGAGGCGGAATGGCCGACCGGGTATCATTGGCCGGCCGCCGCATAGCGGGGAGGAGCGTTTGGCGCTCGAAATCGCCGAGAAAACATCGCGGTCTCGGCCGCGCGAGGTGGTCCTTCACTATTGCCTCGCTGCGGCCCTGGTCGTGACGGCGCACGTCGCGCGCCATCTGCTCGATCCGATCCTGGGTGAACAAACGGTTTACCTTTACCTGATCCCCGCTGTCCTGATCGCCAGCGCCGTCGGTGGCTTCGGCCCGGGCTGGTTCGCGACGGCATTTGCGGTCGTTCTCGGGGTGTCTTACGCAGGCAACGACATTCCACTGTCTCATATCGTGAACTCGATCACGTTCGGCGTGCTCGGATTCGGCATGGCGTGGCTCGGCGGCCGCGTGCACCGCGCGCGCCTCGACGCCAATGCCAGGACGCATGAGTTGCTTTCGCGCGAAGCGCATCTGCAATCCATCCTGGACACGGTCCCTGACGCGATGGTCGTCATCGACGAACGCGGCATCATGCAGTCTTTCAGCGCGGCGGCCGAGCGGCTGTTCGGCACGCGCTCGGCTGACATGATCGGAAAGAATGTGAGTATTCTGATGCCGTCGCCGTATCGCGAAGCGCATGACGGTTATCTGGAACGATATTTGCGGACGGGGGAACGGCGCATCATCGGGGTCGGGCGCGTCGTCGTCGGCGAACGAAAGGACGGTTCGACATTTCCGATGGAACTCGCGGTCGGCGAAATGAAAACGGGGGGCGCGCGGTATTTCACCGGATTCATCCGCGACCTGACGGAGCGGCAGCTGACCGAAACCCGCCTGCAGGAGCTGCAATCCGAGCTCGTGCATATTTCCCGGTTGACCGCCATGGGTGAAATGGCCTCCGCGCTGGCGCACGAGCTCAACCAGCCGCTCGCAGCGATCTCGAATTATCTCAACGGTTGCCGCCGTCTGCTTGAGCCGAATGCCGACAAACCGTCGGCGCTTGCGCGCGATGCGCTGGCCAAGGCTGCCGACCAGGCCGTTCGTGCCGGGCAGATCATCCACAAGATGCGCGATTTCGTTTCGCGCGGAGAAACCGAGCGCAAGGTCGAGAGCCTGTCCAAGCTGGTCGAGGAGGCAAGCGCGCTGGCGCTTGTCGGCGCCAAAGAGCAAAGCGTGCGGGTGAGATTTCAGCTCGATGCAAACGCCGATCTCGTGCTCGCGGACAAGGTTCAGATTCAGCAGGTGATTCTCAATCTGATCCGCAATGCCGTCGACGCAATGACCGACGCTCCGCGCCGGCAGCTGCTGATTTCATCGGCCGCTGCCGATGACAACATGGTGCGGCTGAGCACAGCGGATAGCGGCTCCGGCATTGCTCCGGGATTGCGCGAGCAATTGTTTCAGCCCTTCATCACGACAAAACAACAGGGGATGGGCGTGGGATTGTCGATCTCCAAGACGATCATCGAGGCGCATGGCGGAAGTATCTGGATCGAGGCTAATCCGGACGGCGGAACAATTGTCCATTTTACCCTGCGGCGAGCGAGCGAAGAGGACCTGAGCAATGGCTGACGGCAATCTGGTGCATGTCATTGATGACGACGACGCCGTGCGAAGTTCGCTCGAATTTCTGCTTCGGACCGCGAATATCGACGTCCGGACATATGATTCCGCGACAGCCTTCCTGAGGAATCTCAAAGCCGGCGAACGCGGTTGCATTGTCACCGACGTCCGGATGCCGGAGATGAGCGGCATCGAATTGCTGCGCCGACTGAATGACATGTCGATCGACATGCCTGTCATCGTGATCACGGGTCACGGCGACGTCTCGCTTGCGGTGGAGGCGATGAAGGCCGGCGCCGTTGATTTTCTCGAAAAGCCGTTCGAGGACGACCGCGTTCTCGCCGCCATCGGCTCCGCGCTCGAGCGCAACCGCGAAGAAGGCGCCCGTGCTGTCGAGCGCGCGCGTATTCGCGAGAAGATGGCGCAACTCTCTCAGCGGGAGCGCGAAGTTCTGGAAGGGCTCGTGGCGGGCGCGCCGAACAAGATGATCGCGTTCGATCTCGGGATCAGCGCGCGCACGGTCGAGGTCTATCGTGCGAACGTGATGACCAAAATGGAAGCCAAGAGCCTGTCCGAATTGGTGCGGATGGCGATTATCGCGTCCGGGACCTAACCCGCCGCGGCGCGTTCAGGACGTTTTTCGAGATAATAGGTCGCAAGGCACACGTCGGGGTCTTCCGGATCGGGCTTGAGATCGAAGCCAAGCTCCCTGCACATGCGCAGCATCGTCGTGTTCTCATGCAGGACTTGTCCGTGAATGCGCTTGAGTCCCTCGTTTCGGGCGTAGTCGAGGATCAGCTGCATGAGCTCCCAGCCCAATCCGACGCCCTTGAGATCGGAGCGGACCAGGATGGCATATTCGGCGGTCTCATAATTGGCGTCGGCATGCATGCGCACCACGCCCCGCATCTCTCCCGACGGCGGATCGATAGCGATGAAGGCCATCGCGCGGGCATAATCGATCTGGGTCAGCCGCGCGATGAACGCGTGGTTGAAATCCTTGACCGCAGCGAAGAATCGCAATCGCAAATCCTCTTGCGAAACGTGCGCGAAGAAGGGCCGGTAGAGCGGCTCGTCCTCCGGGCGGACCGGCCGCACAAAAACCTCGGATCCGTTGGCGAGCCTGACGTGACGTTCCCATTCCTTCGGATAGGGACGCAGCGCGAAGCGGGATTGATCCGAGCCGCGGGATTTTGCCGCGGCGGCCGATATCGCAATCCTGGCGTCGAGCGCCATGACTCCGGCGTCGTCGGCCAAAAGCGGATTGATATCGAGTTCGCGGATTTCGGGGACGTCGGCGGCAAGCTGGGCCAGCTTGACGAGCGTGAGCGCCACGTCGTCGCGTCGTGCCGCCGGGACGTCGCGGTAACGGTCGAGGATTCGCGAGACCCGCGTTCGTCGGACCAGGTCATGAGCAAGATTGAGGTCGAGCGGCGGCAAGGCCAGCGCCTTGTCGTCGATGACTTCGACCGCAGTGCCGCCGCGTCCGAACACGATCACCGGGCCGAAAGTGGGATCGTCGGCAATGCCCGCGATCAATTCACGGGCTTTCGGCCGGATGACCATCGGCTGAACGATGACGCCGTCGATGCGGGCCGCAGGCTTGAGTTTTTTTGCGTTCGCGATGATGTCGTCGGCGGCCTTTCGGACCTCTTGCGCGCTTCCGATATTGAGCCGCACTCCACCGACATCGGATTTGTGAACGATATCGCGCGAGAGGATTTTCACGACCACGCGGGCGCCGCCCGCAAGGAAAGGGCCGGCAGCCTCGGCCGCGGCGTCCGGATCGCGGGCGGATACAGCCGGCAGGGTTGCGATCGCATATGCGTCCAGAACCTTGTTCACTTCGACGGGATCGAGCCAGATGCGGCCATCCGCGAGCGCGTCCTTGATTACGCGCCGTGCTGTCTTGGTATCCGGCTTGAAATGCTCGGGCAGGCTCGGCGGCGTGTCCATCAAATGGCACTGCGCGTCCTTGTAGTGGACAAGATGCATGAATCCGCGAACCGCCTCGGCTTCCGTCCGATAGGTGGGGATGGCTGCGTCATGCAACGCATCCTCAGCCCCGAGACCGCCGCCAATCCACGACGCAAAGACCGGCTTCGGCTCGAGCCGTTTCGATCGCTGCGCCGTCACAACGGCGCCCACCGCTTTCGCGATGTCCAGCGAGGGCGTCAGCGCGGTCTTAACATTGAGGACCAGAACCGCGTCGTTTGCCTCATCCGCAAGCAAAGCCTCGAGCGCTTCGACATATCGCTTCGAATCGGCGTCACCGATAATGTCGACCGGATTTCCTTTCGACCAGGTCGGCGGCAGGGCCTTGTCCAGACAGGCGAAAGTCTGCGGCGAAAGCTCCGCCGCTGTTCCCCCAAGCTCCGCCAGACGATCGACCGCAAGCACGCCGGCGCCGCCGCCATTGGTCAGGACAGCGAGGCGATTGCCGTTGACATTGCGGAAATGGCTGAGCGTTTCGGCCGCGTCGAAGAGCTCGCTCAAGTCGAAGACCCGCAGCAGACCCGCACGGCGGAAGGCGGCGTCGTAGACGGCGTCCGATCCGGCAAGCGCGCCGGTATGGGTCGCAGCCGCCCTGGCACCTTGCGCAAGCCGGCCGGATTTGATGACGACGACAGGCTTGGTCCGCGCGACCGCACGCGCTGCCGACATGAATTTTCGCGCGTCCTTGATCGATTCGATATAGAGCAGGATCGACCGCGTCGCGGGATCGAGTGCGAAGTAATCGAGCAGATCGCCGAAATCGACGTCCAGCTGGTCGCCGACCGAAACGATCGCCGAGAACCCGGCGGCGCGACGGATACCCCATTCGGCCATCGCCGCGGCGATCGCGCCCGATTGCGATATCACGGCAAGGTTGCCGGACGGCGGCATGGCGGAGGCAAAGCTTGCATTCAGGTTCGCCCGTGGAGCGATGACGCCCAGGCAATTCGGTCCCACGAGACGCAATCCGGCCTTGCGCGCGCTCCTTTCCACTTGGTCCGCGAGCGAGCCCGGCCCGTGACCGAGTCCGGCTGTGAGAATAATGGCAGTTGCGATACCCTTGTCAGCCGCTTGCGCGATCAGCGCGGGAACGGTCGGCGCCGGCGTTGCGATAATCAGCAGATCGGGAACGCTCGTGAGATCATCGAGCGTTTCCAGCACGCGATGTCCGTCGATGTCCGTGTGGCGAGGATTGATGAGCGCAAGATCACCCTTGAACTGTCCGGCTTTGAGATTTCG
>CAYJNT010000057.1:0-5883 GCA_964370945.1 uncultured Hyphomicrobiales bacterium
CTCGCGCCCTACATCAATTCCTATAAGCGCTTCCAGGTCGGCACCTTCGCGCCGACCAAGGCAGTGTGGAGCCGCGACAATCGCACGGCGGGCTTCCGGCTCTGCGGCGAGAAGTCCAAAGCCATACGCATCGAATGCCGTATCGGTGGCGCCGATCTCAATCCGTATCTGGCCTTCGCCGGCCTTCTGGCCGCGGGCCTGGCCGGGGTCGAGGAGAAGCTGAAACTCGACGCCCCGCATTCCGGCGACGCCTATCACGGCGCGAAACTGCCGGAAGTGCCGAAGACCTTGCGCGAAGCCGCGGAAAGTCTCAAAAGCTCGAAAATGCTGCGCGCCGCTTTCGGTGATGCCGTGATCGATCACTATGTCCACACGGCGAATTGGGAGCAATTCGAGTATGACCGCCGCATCACCGACTGGGAATTGATGCGCGGCTTTGAGAGATACTGATGGCCGACATTATCTGCATTTCGCCCGTCGATGGGCGCGAAGTCGCGCGCAAGGCGACAGCCTCCGCTGCCGAGATCGAGAACGCGGTCGCGGCTGCGCGCAAGGCGCAAGCCGAATGGGCGCACGTACCGGTCGTCGAGCGTGCCAGGCTTTGTTCCGCCGCGGTCGACGCGATGCTCGCCATGCGCGCGGAGATCGCGCCGGAATTGTCCTGGCAGATGGGGCGACCGATCAAATATGCCGGCGGCGAACTCGGCGGGTTCGAGGAACGCGCCCGCTACATGATCGCGATCGCGGACGAGGCGCTGGCGCCGGTCGTGCCGGCCGCGAAAGACGGCTTCAAGCGCTATGTCCGGCGCGATCCGGCCGGCATCGTGCTCACTGTCGCGCCCTGGAATTATCCCTATCTGACAGCGGTCAATTCGGTGATCCCGGCGCTGATGGCGGGCAATGCCGTTATCCTCAAAGCGGCCGCGCAGACAATCCTGGTTGGCGATCGTTTCCAGACGGCGATGGACAAGGCTGGCCTGCCGCAAGGCCTGTTCCGCACGCTCACGCTCTCGCATGATGACACAACGAAGCTGATCGCATCGGGGAAAATCGATCAGGTTTGTTTCACCGGTTCGGTCGCGGCCGGCCGCGCGGTCGAGGCCGCGGCCGCCGGCACCTTCACCGGCATCGGGCTTGAGCTCGGCGGCAAGGACCCGGCTTATGTGAGAGCCGATGTCGATCTGGCGCATGCGATCGAGAACATTGTCGACGGCGCCTATTTCAATTCCGGACAATGCTGTTGCGGCATTGAGCGTGTCTATGTGCACGAAACCGTCTACGACAAATTCGTCGACGGCTTCACGGCGCTGACAAAACAATATGTGCTCGGCGATCCTCTCGACGAGAAAACCACGCTCGGGCCGATGGCGCAGAAGCGGCTGGCCGCGACCGTGCGTGACCATATCGCGGAAGCTGTGGGTAAGGGCGCCAAGGCACTGATCGATCCGAAGTCTTTCCCGAAAGACGCCAGGGATTCGACCTATCTCGCGCCGCAGGTACTGGTGAATGTCGACCATTCCATGAAAGTGATGATGGAAGAAACCTTCGGCCCGGTCGCCGGCATCATGAAAGTGAAGAACGACGACGAGGCTATTGCGTTGATGAATGACAGCCCGTATGGCCTGACCGCATCGCTCTGGACGCGCGACCGCGACGCTGCGGAACGCATCGGCGTGCAGATCGAGACCGGCACGGTGTTCATGAACCGCTGCGACTATCTCGATCCGGGCCTGGCCTGGACCGGCGTGAAAGACACCGGCCGCGGCGCGACCTTATCGAAACTCGGCTATGAGGCGCTGACGCGTCCGAAAAGCTTCCACCTAAGGACTGTTTAAATGGAACTGCGCGGCAACTGGAATTATCCGACCAGCATTCGCTTTGGGGTGGGGCGCATCAGCGAACTGGCCGACGCGGCGAAAGTCGCAGGCATGAGCAATCCGCTTTTTGTGACCGATCCGGTGCTCGCGAAAATGCCGATGACGGAGGCGGCGCTGAAATCATTGCCGAGCGCCGCGCTGTTCAGCGAGATCAAGCCGAACCCGGTCGAAGCCAATGTCGCGCAGGGGATCGCCGCCTATCGGCGCGGGCACCACGACGGTGTGGTCGCGTTTGGCGGGGGCTCGGCGCTCGATGTCGGCAAGCTGGTTGCCTTCATGTCCGGCCAGTCGCGGCCGATGTGGGATTTCGAGGATATCGGTGACTGGTGGACGCGAGCCGACACCAAGGGCATCGCGCCGATCGTCGCGGTGCCGACCACGGCCGGCACCGGCTCCGAAGTCGGCCGCGCTGCGGTGGTGACGCATGAAGGCACGCACACCAAGAAAATCATCTTCCATCCGCTGATGATGCCGAAGGTCACGATCTGCGATCCGGAATTGTCGGTCGGCATGCCGCCGCACATCACCGCCGGCACGGGTTTCGACGCCTTCGCGCATTGTCTCGAAGCCTATTGCGGGCCGTTCTATCATCCGCTCGCCGATGGGGTGGCGGTCGAGGGCATTCGCCTGGTGAAGGAGAATCTCGCGGCGGCCGTGAAGGACGGCAAGAACATAGAAGCGCGCGCGCACATGATGGCGGCGGCGGCGATGGGGGCGACCTCGTTCCAGAAAGCGCTCGGCGGCATTCACGCGCTGTCGCATCCGGTCGGCGCGCTTTACGACACGCATCACGGGCTGACTAACGGCGTGTTCATGCCGTATGTGCTCGCCTTCAACAAGAAGGCGATCGAGGACAAGATCAAGCGGCTCGCGGCTTACATCGGGCTGAAGCCGAATTTCCGTGCCTTCATGGATTTCGTATTGCAGCTGCGCGAAGAAACCGGCGTCCCGCACACGCTCGCAGGCCTGAAGGTCGGCAACGAGAAGGCGGACATGATCGTCGAGATGGCGCCGAAGGATCCGACCGCTGGTGGCAATCCGGTGCCGCTCGACAAGCGCGCGGCACGCACGATCTTCAACGGCGCGCTCGAAGGCCGGCTCTGAAATCGCGCTCGATTACATAATCAAATCAATCAATTACTGGTGATGGCACACCGTCGAATCCTGCGAAATCCGTCGCAGGAATCGGGTGGTCCGTGCCGCTCAATTCTCTAGATGCTCATTGTCCCGCTCAACATATGGGGCCGCCATGTCCGTTCCGCAGATCAACAAGGAAATGACCGCTCTCGAATGGGCGATGCTCATCGCCCTTTCGCTCCTGTGGGGCGGTTCCTTCTTCATGCAGGCGATCGCGGTGACGGAATTGCCGACCTTCACCATCGCCGTCTGCCGCGTCGGTTTCGCCGCACTGATCCTGATCGTGGTCATGCTCGTTCTTCGGATCAAAATGCCGACGGATCGTGCCGCATGGCGAGCGTTTGCCTGCATGGGTTTTCTGAACAACGCGGTGCCGTTCTCGCTTTTGATCTGGGGACAAGGCCATATCCCGTCCGGCCTGGTTTCGATCCTGAACGCAACGACGCCGCTCTTCACGGTGGTCGCGGCGCACTTTTTCACGCGCGATGAGAAACTGACGCAGGCGCGGTTGTTCGGCGTGGTCGTCGGATTGGCCGGCGTCGCCATTGTGGTCGGCGCCGATGCGCTGCAATCCTTCGGCGTCGGTATCTTTGCGCAAATGGCGTGCCTCGGCGCCGCGATGTTCTACGCTTTCGGCGGCATTTTCGGGCGCCGGTTCGGCGCCATGGGAATATCGCCGATCGCGACGGCGACCGGGCAGCTCACCGCATTGAGCCTGATGATCCTGCCGCTCGCGCTGATCGTCGACCAGCCATGGACATTGCCGATGCCGAGCCTTCCCGTCATCGGCGCGATTCTCGGCGTGGCCGCGCTGTCGACGGCGCTCGCTTTCATTCTCTATTTCAGGATCCTCGCGACCGCCGGGGCGACGAATCTTCTGCTGGTGACGTTCCTTATTCCGGTCAGCGCGATCCTGCTTGGCGTCATGGCCCTTCACGAGATGCTGTTGCCAAAACATTTCCTGGGCATGGCCATGATCGGGCTTGGCCTCGCGGCCATTGACGGCCGGCCGTGGAAGATCGTGCGTCGCATCGCTGCCTTTACCTAGAAGAAACGTGCAAAGCCGGGATCGCCGCGCAGCGTTTCGAGGTCTTCGGGGCGGTCGATGTCGCGGAGCGCGGGCCATTCGCGGCAACGCAATTTTCCGAGCGCAATGCGCTTGCGGGTTTCGGCCATCACCGTGTCCGTGCTCCAGGCCATTGCGCCGAACAGGCTCGGCTGCGGGGCTCGCATGCCGATCAGCACATAGCCGCCGTCCGTGGCCGGAATGAGCGTCGCATCGCTTCCATCGCGCAGAGCGCGCGCGGCGTCTTGCAAATGCGTGGGCGATAGCGCCACGCAATCGGTTCCAATCACCAGGACCGGTCCAGAGACAGCATCGCAAGCCGCAAGCATGCGCGCACCAAGGTCGCCATCCGGCTGACGCCGGATCGCGATCCGGTATTTGACGGCAAGTTCGCGAAACGAAGGATGCGTGGTGTCGGGCATTGCCCACAGCGTGACCGGTCCGGTTTGCGCTGCGACCGCTGTTTCAACCGCGCGTGCCGTCAGCGCCTCCTGCAGCATCGCCGCGCCATGCGCGCCGAGCGCCGGCATCAATCGTGTCTTGGCCAGGCCCGGGACCGGCGCCTTGGCGAGGATCGCGATTGCGACGGTTTCAGTCGGCGGCATATCCGTAGCGCCGTGCGAGCGCGCCGGGATCCGCGCCAAGGAAATAGGCAAGCCGCAATCGCCACATCAGGATAATCGTTCGCAGAACACCATGCTCTTCCCAGCGCCGGCCGGACGTTGTGACTTGCGCACGCAGGCAAAGCGGCAGGGAAATCCGCTTCAGCGCCGTCGAAAGCGCGATGTCCTCCATCAGCGGGATATCGGGAAAATGCCCGGCTTTCTCGAACGCGTCCCGGCGCATGAACATCGCCTGATCACCGGTCGCAATGCCGGTCAGCCGCGAGCGGATATTCATCATCGCTGCGACAACGCGCAGAAGCGGATGATGTCCCTCGATGCGGACATCGAAACGGCCCCAGACCGCGCCGGATCGTGCAAGGCCGTCGAGAACGAGGCGATCGGCATCGTCCGGCAACACGCAATCGCAATGCAGGAACATCAGCACGTCGCCGCTGGCCGCGGCGGCGCCCGCATTCATCTGGCGCGCGCGCCCGCATGATGCAACGAGCACGCGATCGGACAACGGGCGCGCAAGCTCGACCGTGTCGTCGCCGCTGCCGCCATCGGCGACGATCACCTCGACATCGCGGCTGTGATAGCCGGCGAGACGGCGCAGCGCGGCGCAAATCGTGTCGGATTCATTGAGGACCGGCAGGACAATCGAGAGCTTGGGCATCACACCGTTGCGTGCGAGCGAGGCCGCGCCTGCGCGACATCGTAGTCTGGTCCCGTCGCGATCCGCCCGAAATAGGATGCATGCGCCGGCGAGCCTTCCGGCCAGCGCCGCAGAAACGCCTTCAAAAACATGGCGTTATCGTAATCGAGCGGGATCGCGTCGACATGCACGCCGTTGTGCTCGGATCCGTAAAGCCGCAAATGCGCCGAGGGCCGTGCCGCGATGCGCGTCATCAGCCCGAAACTTGAGCCGCGGAAATTCGGCATGCCGGCGGCGCCGTTGTTGATGACGGTGAGATCGCCATTCGGTGTCGAAAACCTGCGCAAGGCCGCGAGGCATGTGTGCGTGCTCGCAAAAATATCGACGCCGGATTCGCGGCGCAGTTGCTCAAATTGCTGACGGCGACTCGCATCGGCGAGGGCGTCATGCGCAAAGTGCCAGCCGGCGAGCGACCAGGCATCGCCATGCACGATCGCCACCTTGGCGTCGCCGACCCTGGCAACAAGATGCATGGGCAATTGG
>CAYJNT010000057.1:5983-16332 GCA_964370945.1 uncultured Hyphomicrobiales bacterium
TCGGCCGGACACATCCGGCCTGCCTGTGTGGCGGCATGGTCGAAGGCGACATTCATTCCGCGGCGGCCTTGAGTGCGCCGCCGCAGCTCGAACCTTGTCCGGCGGTGCAGCCAAAGCAATGTCCGGCGACACGGATCGGATGGCCGGTCAGGTCGCGATCGAGCAGCGCTGAAAGATGAATTTTTTCGTTTTCGTCATCGGCGATCGGCAGATCGAGCATCTGGTTGAAGTCGCAATCATAGACGAAGCCCTGATAGTCGACTGAGATCGTGTTGCGGCACATGACGCCGTCCAGATTGGCGTCGAGATGTGCGTTCTGCAGCAGCGCCAGATAGTCGTCGAATTGTCCCTTCGAGATCAGCATCGAACCGAAACGCTGAATCGGCATATTGGCCATCGTGTAGAGACCGTTGAAACGAATGCCGTAATTGCCGCCGAGCACGCGCTTGTAGTCGGCTTCGAGAGCCACTTGAGCGGGCGGCAGCGCGGGACCTTGCGGATTATAGACGAGATTGAGCTCGAGGCCGCTCGCTTCGTCGCCATAGCCGAGTGCGTTGAGCTTTTGCAATCCGCGGATCGAGGCGTCGAATACGCCCTTGCCGCGCTGGCGCTCGACATTGTCTTCGAGATAGCACGGCATCGAAGCCACGATCTCGACCTGCTGATCGGCCAGGAACTGCGCAAGGTCGTTTTGACCTTCGACTTCGAAAATCGTCAGGTTGCAGCGGTCCATGACGCGCAGACCGAGATCGCGCGCCGCGACCACCATGCGGCGAAAATGCGGATTGAGTTCCGGCGCGCCGCCGGTGATGTCGAGGGTCGAAACTTTCTGCCGCTCGACGAATGCGATGATGAGATCGGCGACCTCGCCGCTCATCTCCTCGGTGCGGTTCGGCCCCGCCGCGACATGGCAATGCACGCACGACTGGTTGCAGCGATAGCCGACATTGACCTGCAATGTATTAAGCCGCTCGCGGCGGATGGGTGGAAAAGGGATTCGATCGAGCAGAGGCCATGTGTCACGCATGGCCCGGAAACTCGCACGAAGAGCGTGACGCCGCCAGCCTTCCGCCGCGCGGTCAGGAACAAATCAATGTGAAGGAAAAAGGACTTAGCGTGATGTAACCGCCGCCGTCGCGGGCTCAAAATCGAACCCGAGCCTGCCGAAGGCCGGCAATTTGAGCGCCGGCTGGCGCAGGTCGAGCCCGGCGACAAGGCCGAGAAAATTGAGTTCGATCCCCTCGATCCAGCCGATCTTGACGCCGAGCAGACCCCACAGGCTCGCCTCCACGCCGGTGCCGCTGTCGGTCAGCCCGAGATAGGGACCGGGACGGAAGTCGCGGCCGATGGCGTTGGGCGTGAGCGTCGCTTTCATTTCGGGAGCGGCGCGCAGGATGGCGGCGACAAAGGTGTTGCTGTTCGGCCCGGGATACATGCGGTAATCGCCGGAATTGGCGAACTTGTAGTCGCGCACGGCCCCCTCGATTTTCGGAATGAGGGCGGCCGCTTCCGCGCCCTTGATGTCGGCGACAACGGTCGGCGCCGTGCCATACCAGCGCGCATCCGGCGCCCAGCCGTTCATCCGCACCGGATTGCCCCAGCCGACGACGTCATAGCGCGTCCAGGTTTTCGCGCTCTCGCGCTTGAACACGATCCAGCTATGGACCGCGATCACACCCTTCCAGCCGCCGGTGCGGCCCGACATGACAAGCACGCGCGCTTCCGGAAAGGCGCCCGCCGCCGGCAGCGTGCCGGTCGACGACCAGTCGGCATCGCGAAAGCTGCGCGGCCGGTCCTCGAACGAGAACAACGCGGCTTTCGCCGCGACCGGGATGAGGAAAAGCGCGAGGAGGGAAAGGAGCACGGGCTTTCGGCGCAAATTGCGGGCAGGCGGCAATGAATTCATGGGAAATTCACGTAGGGGCGGTTTCGGACGGAATCGTGGCGATGACCGGCAACCTTGCGAAAGTTTAACCTAACGGCTGCCCAGCCGCCCCCTTTTATAGGCGGCGACGAGGCTCGCGAGAATAGCGCCCGCGGTCCGCGTCAGATCGAAAAGGCTCGGCAGCGAGGAGCGCGCCGGCCCCGATCTGGCCGATGGCCGCCTGACGTTCGGAATATGGATGAAGGCCGCGAGCCGTTTTTCGTTGCCGGAATTCATTTCAAGCGCGCGCCAGAACGCATAATTGCAGACATAGCGCCCGGCATCGCGCGAGAATTCGGTTTTGACGCCGAACGAGCGGCCGGCACGCCGCAGCCGCACCGCGAGCGAAGGCGCAAGCCTGCGGTGTTCGGCCTTTGGGACAATGGTCCGCGCCGCCGGCACGAATCCGCCGGCATCCGGAAAGAACGACATCAGGTTGCGCGCGCGGGTCTCGATGCGGATATGCCGCGTGCGCGCGGCAAGGCCGAACATCAGGATGATGTCGGGATCATGCGCGGCGATCAGGGAGTGGAAGTCGCGATCGACGGCGGCATAGCGCGTGGGGAAGATGTGACAGGCGGTCCGTATGCCATCGAAGGCCGGGCGGCGCGTCCGCGCCAGGCCCTCAACCAGCGCGCGGCTCGGATTGTCCGGCGCGCCCGGGAACGGGCCGAAACCGGTGATCAGCACGCGCACGGGTCGATCCTTTGGCATGGCTAGATTCCGAGCGCCTCTGCGATCTCTTCGACCGCGAGCATCGGCGATAATTTTCCGGCCGCGACCGACCTCTCGATCTGCGGCAATTTCGATTTGAGCGACGGATCGGAGCGTAGCCGCTCGTGCAGGCGGTCTTCCAGCATCGCCCACATCCACTTGACCTGCTGTTGGCGGCGCCGGCTCGCGATCTCGCCCGCGGCCGTCATCTTCTCCCGATAATCGCCGACCGATTTCCAAAGCTCGGCTATGCCGTCCCCCGTCAGCGCGGAATAGGTCAGAACCGGCGGCGACCAGTGGGGTGAGGGCGGCTTGAGAATGTGCAGCGCCGCACGATACTCCGCCGCCGCGGCCTTGGCGCGCTTGAGATTGTCGCCGTCCGCCTTGTTGACCGCGATCAGGTCGGCGAGCTCGACCACGCCCTTCTTAATGCCCTGCAATTCGTCACCGGCGCCCGGCAGCATCAGCACGAGAAAGACGTCGGTCATGTCGGCGACCGCGGTCTCGGACTGGCCGACGCCGACGGTTTCGACCAGGATCACGTCATAGCCCGCGGCCTCGCAAAGGAGCATCGTCTCGCGCGTTTTGGCGGCGACCCCGCCGAGCGTGCCGGAGGAGGGCGAGGGACGGATGAAGGCGTGCGGATCGTTGGCAAGCCGCGGCATGCGCGTCTTGTCGCCAAGGATCGAGCCGCCGGTGCGGTTGGAGGAGGGATCGACCGCCAGCACCGCGACCTTGTGATCGCGCTCGGTCAGGAAGGTCCCGAGCGTGTCGATGGTGGTGGATTTGCCGACCCCGGGAGATCCCGTGATCCCGACCCGCAGCGCCTTGCCGGATTGCACCAGCAGATCCTGCACCAACTGATGTGCGCTCTTTCGATGGTCGGCGCGCTTGCTCTCGATCAGGGTGATGGCGCGGGCAAGGGAGGCACGCTCGCCGGCGCGGATGGCACGGGCGAGTTTTCCGACATCAGGGACCGACTCGGACCGGGAGGACATGGCCCTTCCTAGACGACCGACGGGCCGCCGTCACGGGGAGGCCGCAATTCAGGCGATTTCGGCAAGCGCCGGCTTCTTCATTCCCCGCCACAGCATCAGCGCCCAGATCAGGATCGTCAGGATACCGAGCACCGCGGCGATCGGACGCTGGAAGAATCCGAGGAATGCGCCATCGGACTTGATCATCGAGGTCATGAAAGTCTGCTCGAGCATCTCGCCCAGGACGAGACCCAGGATCGCCGGTGCGATCGGAAAGCCGTTCTCCTCCATGATCCAGCCGATCACGCCCAGCACCAGCATGACGATGATGCCGTACGGCGAATTGGTCATGGCGAAAGAGCCGACGACACAGAACAGGAGAATGACCGGCACCAGCACCCGGCGCGGCACGCGCAATATCTGCTTGCTCCATTTGATGGCGAGCCAGCCGAGCGGGAGCATGATGAGGTTGGCGAGAATGAAAATCAGGAACACCGCGTAGATGAATTGTGGATTCTGCAGAAACACGGTCGGGCCGGGATTCATGCCCTTCATGTAGAGAACGCCGATCACGATCGCCGTGATCGAGTCGCCTGGAATGCCGAACACCAACGCCGGAATCCATGCGGCCGCAATTGCGGAATTGTTGGCCGAGGTCGCATCGACGATGCCTTCGACATGCCCGGTGCCGAATTTCTCCGGTTCCTTCGAAAACCGTTTCGAGACCGCGTATGAGATCCAGGCGGCGATATCGGCGCCGGCGCCGGGCAATGCGCCGATCGCTACGCCGATCGTCGATCCGCGAATGAAATTGACCCAGTATTGGCGCATGACGCCCCAGATGCCGACGAAAATATTGCCGATTTTCTGGGTGAGTACGGCGCCGGATTGATCGATCGCGACGACGTTACGCAGGAGTTCGGAGACGGCGAACATGCCGATCATGGCCGGAATGAAATTGATCCCTTGCAGCATCTCGACGCTGCCGAATGTGAAGCGCGGATAGCCGGCGGCCGGATCGATGCCAATGGTGTTGATCGAAAGTCCGATCAAGAGCGAGACGAGGCCCTTCAGCGGCGCGTCGGTGGCGATAAAAATCGCGCAGGTGAGGCCGAGCAGCGCTAGCCAGAAATACTCGAACGACGAAAAGTTGATCGCGAATTCCGCGAGCGCCGGTGCGCAGACGATCAGGATGGCGACGCCGACCAGGCCGCCGATCGCGGAGAAGACGAGATTGACGCCGAGATTGAGATCGAGCTCGCCCTTCTTCGACATGGCGTAGCTTTCGTCGGTATAGGCGGCGGAGGCGGGCGTTCCCGGGATACGCAACAGCGCCGCCGGAATGTCGCCCGCGAAAATCGCCATCGCGGTCGCGGTGACGATCGCCCCCAAGGCCGGGACTGGCTCCATGAAGAAGGTGACCGGGATCAGAAGCGCGGTCGCCATGGTGGCGGTCAACCCCGGCATCGCACCGACGAACATGCCGAAGGCGGCCGAGGCGACGATCACCCACAGAACGAAAGGATCGAAGATCAGTGCGGCTGCAGCGAGAAAAGCGTCCATCGCCGCCTCACAGGATCGTGTTGAGCCAGCCGCGAGGCAGCGGCACGCGCAGCATGGTCGAGAAGAACCAGTGGATGCCAAGCGTGGCGGCCGCGGCAATGACGATACCGTTGACCGGCCGGACACCCAGCCATACGAAAAGCGTCAGCAGGAACAGGAAAGCGATTGGAATGAACCCGACCGTTTCGGAAACGAGAATGTAGAGCAGGAGCAGGGCAAGAACGAGAATGAAGCTCGTCAGGCGCCACGGATCGCGCACCCAGGGCGCGAGCTCGATCCATTTTGCGCCGGGCTTTTTCGAGGTGATGCCGTTCCACATCAGGACGAAACCGCAGACGGTCAGGGTGGTCGCCAAAATCCGCGGGAAAAGCGCCGGCCCATATTTCTGTCCGATGAAAGCGGGAAAACTGAGCGTGAGTGCGATCATCGCAAGCGACAACACGATGATGACAAGGCCGGAGAGAGCATCGTTGGCGCGCACGGATCGTCTCACATGTTAGGGAAGAAATGTCCGGCGCGTGCATCGCACGCGCCGGATCAATGAGCGTTAGGTAACCGCCGGTTCAAGCTTTGGCGAGGCCGGCCGCCTTCATGGCCACGCCCATCTGCTTGTCGGACTTTTCCATGAATGACGCGAATTGCGCGGCATCGCCCCAGGTGACGCCGAACCCGCGCGACGACATGAAGTCCTTGTACTCCTTGGAATCGTAGACCTTCTTGAGCGCCGCCGTGAGCTTGTTTGCGATCGGAGCCGGAAGGCCCTTGGGTGCCGCAATGCCGCGCCAGGCGCCGACGGAGTAATCGACGCCGATGGCTTCCTTCAGCGTCGGCACATCCTTGAATTGCGGATTGCGCTGGGCGGCCATGACGGCGAGGCTGCGTGCCTTGCCGGCGTCGATCATGGCTTTCGCTTCCGGCACCGAGCAGGTCACGATGTCGATGCCGCCGGCGGCAAGATCCTGCATCGCAGGCGCCGCACCGTTGGACGGCACCCAGGGGACGTGATCGGGCTTCAATCCCATCGCGGTGAGCCAGCCGACCAGCGCGAGATGCCAGATGCCACCCTGACCGGTGCCGGAGGCCTTGAACTTGCCGGCGGGGGCGGCCTTGATCGCATCGGCGAGCTCCTTGAGCGTCTTGTACGGAGAATCGGATTTCACCTGGACGCCGGGCGGATCCTCATTCAGCAACGCGAGCGGCGTATAGCTTTTCGGCGTCAGATCGGTGAGGCCCTGCCAGTGCATCATCGCGATTTCGACCGTGATCATGCCGATGGTGTAGCCGTCCGGTGCCGGGGTCGCGATCGCCGAGTGACCGACCACGCCGGAGCCGCCGGTGCGGTTCACGACGTTGAACGGCTGGCCGAGGTCTTTCTCGAGCAGGGCCGACACGATGCGCGCTGTCGCGTCGGTGCCGCCGCCAGCGCCCCATGGGCAGATCACCTGAACGGGCCTCGTCGGGTAGTTCGCCTGCGCGAAAGACGGCTTGAGGCCGAGCCCTGCGCCGGCTGCCGCAGCGGCAGCCGTTGCCGCAAAGGTACGGCGGGTAATCTTGGTCATGATTTCCTCCCGGTATGGGCTGGCATCATCCAGCCGCTTTTTTTCAGGCTAACATGCTAGCGTCCGCCTTCCCCCATGACAACGGACTATTGCAGGTCTCGGCCGCAGACCCGAAATGCGCAGGATTGACGGCGATGACGGGCGTTATTGTCGGGCTTCGGGTGGGACTTGAGGAAGGCAATCGATGGACGACATCCGGGACAATCCCGACCGCAACCGTTTCGAGATGAATGCGGGCAACGACGTCGCCGTCGTCAATTACCGGTTGTCGCCCGGCGTGATCATGCTCTCGCATACCGAAGTGCCCGAGGAACTCGAAGGACAGGGCCTCGGCTCGAAGATCGTGCACGGCGTTCTCGACATCGTTCGCGCGCGCGGCCTGAAGGTCGTGCCGGCCTGCGGCTTTGTTGCGGCCTTCATCCGGAAGAATCCGGACTATCAGGATTTGCTGAAATAGCTCACGTATCGGGCGGCCCCGTCGGGTCTAGCTTTGCGCTGCATCGGCCGTCTACACTTGCCTCCGTCGCGTGGTATTGCCACGTTTGACCAACAAATGCCGCGCCTTTGCTGGGGAAGGGGATGACGGTTGAACCATCGAGTTGGGGCGCCGTCCGTGACGACGGACGCGGTGCCGCTGCTTTTCGTTCCGATATCGATGTCCTGACCGCCGTCGTTGTTGTGGCCGGCATCGCCTGCTCGATTCTGTTCGTGGTGATCGGGCTTTTGTACGAACTGCAGATGTATGGCGATGGATCGATCTTTTCATATTCCGTCGCCGTTCGGGATTCCTGGGCATTTCACTGGCACAACATCTCGGGCCGCTTGTTCGTTTATCTTTTCTCGTTCGTTCCCGCGAAGACCTTTGTCAAACTGACCCATGATGCTCATGGCGGGATCGTTATCTATGGTTTCCTTTTTTTCGTGGTCCAATTGTTGGGGCTGATCGCAACGTTTGCGGCCGATCGCTCCAAGGGCCGCATCATTTTCAAGTATGCGTGTTGCTCGACCGCTCTTCTTTGCCCTCTCGTTTTTGGGTTCCCGACGGAAATATGGATGGCGCACGCTTTATTCTGGCCGGCGCTCGCGGCCTGCCATTTTATGCGTGATGGCATCGTATGGATCCTTTCGATCTTCGCGATCCTGCTGGCGCTTGTTTTTACCCATGGGGGCGCGCTGATCTTCGCGAATGTTATCTTGGCTACTCTTCTGTTGCGGGGTGCGCGTGACGCGGTCTTTCCAAGGATCGCGGGCGTCTTCGTCGCGGTCCTATCGATCTGGCTTCTCGTCCAGATGGCCTATCCAGCCGATGCATACGTGGCGGCCGTCCTGGCCCGGGCTGCCCTGCGTGTTTTTGACATTAGCATTCTCGGCGGCGATCTGATCGTTCTGCTGGGCATTGCCATCGCGAGCTATGGGATCGTGTTCCTCATGCTTCGGCAGCTCGCCATTTCGAATGAATACCTTTATGCAGCTTTGGCCGTCGCTTTAGGGCTCGTCCTATATTGGTGGCGCTTCGATCATGCTCTCCACACCGACAATCGTTATTACCTGCGGACCGTCATTCTGATCGCCACGCCCGCGCTGGGCGTGCTGGCCGCGGCTTACGCACTCGATGCGGATGAAAAACTGAACCGGCCGATCCCGTTGCTGCGGCGTCTTATGCCGGTGCTCACAAGCGGAGCGGCGGTTCGGGCAGCCACCGGCGCGTTTTTGCTGGTGATGCTGATTCACTCGGTCGAGACAGTGAAATTCGTCGAGGAGTGGACCGACTACAAGAATGCCATCCGCGCGTTGGCTGCTGGAACGGCGTCCGATCCGACACTTGGAAATCCCCGCTTTGTGTCATCGGAACGGATCGATCCGCGGTTGTATAGGTTGTCTTGGTTCTCGACGACGCATTTCCTGTCCATTCTCGTGACGCCGAATATGGCGCCGGCGCGTATCGTGGTGGATCCGACGGCGAGTTACTTTTGGCTATCCTGCAAGACGGCTGTGGCGAGTGAGGAGCGCAAGGTTCCGGTGCCGGCCGAAAGCCGCCGCCTCGTGCGTATCCACGCATGCCTGCATCGCTAACGCGACGATAAACTATTCCGCCGCGCGCTGGCCGTGGCCGAGCCGCTTGTTGAGCTTGCGGATCAGGTCTTCGGCGGCTTCCGCGATCACGGTGCCGGGCGGGAAGATCGCTTCGGCGCCGGCTTTCTTCACCGCGTCATAATCCTGCGGCGGCACAACACCGCCGATCACGATCATGATGTCGGGCCGCCCCTGCTTTTCGAGCTCGGCCTTCAATTCCGGAACGGTGGTCAAATGCGCGGCGGCAAGCGACGAGACGCCCACGATATGCACGTCGTTTTCGATCGCTTGCCGCGCGGCTTCGGCTGAGGTCGCAAACAGCGGCCCGATATCGACGTCGAAACCGAGATCGGCAAAGGCCGAGGCAATCACCTTCTGGCCGCGGTCATGGCCGTCCTGACCTATTTTCGCGACCAGGATGCGCGGCCTGCGCCCCTCGTTGGTTTCGAATTCATTGACGAGCTTTTGCACCCGCTCGACGGTGTCGGACATGGTTCCGACCTCCCGTTTGTAAACGCCGGAGATGGCTTTGATTTCCGCGCGATGGCGGCCGAACACTTTTTCCAGGGCCGACGAGATTTCGCCGACCGTGGCCTTGGCGCGCGCCGCGTCGATTGCGAGCGCGAGCAGATTGCCGCCGGATGACGCGCCATTGGTCAGCGCGGTCAATGCGGCTTCGAGCTTTTGCGGATCGCGTTCCTTTTTCAGCCGCCCGAGCTTGTCGATCTGCAAGGTGCGGACAGCCGAATTGTCGACTTTCAGCACGTCGATCGGCGCTTCGCTCTTCGGCCTGTATTTGTTGACACCGATGACCGATTGCATTCCGGCATCGATGCGCGCCTGCGTCTTGGCGGCGGCTTCCTCGATCCGCAGTTTCGGGATCGAGGCCTCGATGGCCTTCGCCATGCCGCCGAGTTCCTCGACTTCCTGGATGTGATCCCAGGCCTTCCTGGCGAGTTCGTAAGTCAGCCGTTCGACATAATAGGAACCGCCCCAGGGATCGATGATGCGGGTCGTGCCGCTTTCCTGCTGCAGCACGATCTGGGTGTTGCGCGCGATGCGGGCGGAAAAATCGGTCGGCAGCGCCAGCGCCTCGTCGAGCGCATTGGTGTGCAGCGACTGCGTGTGGCCCTGCGTCGCCGCCATCGCCTCGATCATGGTGCGCGGCACGTTGTTGAACACGTCTTGTGCCGCGAGCGACCAGCCTGAGGTCTGGCAATGCGTGCGCAACGAGAGCGAACGCGCGTCCTTCGGATTGAACTCCTTCATCAGCTTCGCCCAAAGGAGACGCGCGGCGCGCATCTTGGCGACTTCCATGAAGAAATTCATGCCGATCGCCCAGAAGAACGAGAGCCGCGGGGCGAATTGATCGACCGGAATGCCCGCGCCGATACCGGCGCGGACATATTCGATGCCGTCCGCGAGCGTATAGGCGAGTTCGAGATCCTGCGTCGCGCCGGCTTCCTGCATGTGATAGCCGGAAATGGAAATGGAGTTGAATTTCGGCATGTTCTGCGAGGCGAACGCGAAAATGTCCGA